>JAFGBI010000024.1 GCA_016933275.1 Polyangiaceae bacterium
GCGAGCGAGCCGTCGAGCTCGAACACGGCGGTGGCGGGGCCGTCCGCCTGCTTGGTGATCAGGATCTCCGCTGCCCCGTCCCCGTCCACGTCCGCTGCTGCCAAGCTCCGCACCTCGGCGTCGCCGAACGCCCGCGGCCAGCCGGGCAACAGCTCCCCCTCGTGGTCGTAGACCGCGACGTTGTACCCCGCGTCGTCGGGGTGCGCGCTCACCGCGATCTCCGTGTCGCCGTCGCCGTCCAGATCGCCGACTGCCGCCGAGAGCCACATCCGCACCGTCCCGTGCTCGGGGCTGCTCGACGCGCTCGACGCCCAGGCCGTCTGCCAGAGCGGCGTCCCGTCGCCGCGGTAGACGTACAGCACGGAGTGGCGCGGCGCGACGATATCGAGCGCCCCGTCCCCGTCCACGTCCACCAACGCCGGCGAGGCGAACCAGTTCTCGTCCCAGCTCCCCGACAGCGTCGCCCGCAGCACCGGCGCCTGCACCGCCCCGCTCGCTCCCGTCTCCGCCGGCGCGCAGCTCGGCGGCGGCGTGATCGGCGCGCCCGCACCGCCCTCGCCCCCGGTCGCTCCGCCGCTGCCGCTTGCGCCCCCGATCCCCGCGCTCCCTCCGCTGCCGGGACGCCCCGCGTCCTCACCGGCGCTGCCCGCAGCGCTGCCGGCGGTACCGCCGGCAGCGTCGTCACCCGCAGTGCCGGCTGCCTCGCCACCGGCTGCCTCGCCTCCGGCCGCCTCGCCCCCGGCTCTGGACAGCAGCGTCGAGCCGAGCTTCGAGTTCACCAGCGACGAGCCCGACGGCGGCTTCGAGTGCGACCTCGACGGCATGGGCTGGGTGGACTGCGTTTCGGGCGTGACCTATCCGGGCCTCACCGACGGCGAGCACGCCTTGGCGGTGCGCACCATCGATCGCGCCGGGAACGTGGATCCCGAGCCCGCGGAGCACACCTGGACGCTCGACACCACCCTGCCGGACACCTTCGTCTGGGCCAACCGCGGCGAGCTCACCAACCAGACGAGCATCGAGTTCACCTTCGACGCGACCGAGGAGGGTTGCTCGTTCCAGTGCCGTCTCGATGCCGGTGCCTGGGGCGCTTGCACCTCGCCCCGGCCGTACACGGGCCTGGTGCAGGGCACGCACACCTTCGCGGTGCGGGCCACCGACGCCGTGGATCTAATGGATCCCAGCCCGGCCACCTTCGACTGGGTGATCGATCTCACGCCGCCCGACACCTGGATCGCCGAGGCGCCCCCGAACCCGGACAACGACACCACCCCGACCTTCGTCTTCGAGAGCGAGGTCGGCGCGACCTTCCAATGCCGGCGCGACTCCGGGGCCTGGACGGCCTGCACGAGCCCGTACACCTGGCCCACCACGGCGGAGGGGAGCCACACCTTCCGCGTGCGCGCGATCGACGCCGCGGGCAACCTGGACGCGACCGAGGACAGCTACACCTGGACCATCGACACCACTCCCCCTGTCGTGACGATCACGAGCGGTCCGAGCGGGCCCCATGCCAGCACGACCGCCACCTTCGAGTTCACTTCGGAGCCGGGCGCGACCTTCGAATGCCAGCTCGACACGGGCGCGTGGACGGCCTGCACGTCGCCGCAGAGCTACCCGAGCCTCGGCCAGGGCAGTCACACCTTCTCCGTTCGCGCCAGTGATGTGGTTCCCAACACCGGCATTGCTGCCACGAGGAGTCTCACCGTCGACACCGTGGCGCCCTCGACAACCCTCACCGGCGGCCCCGGTTCCGGCACGTGCCAGACGACCGACAGCGCGAGCTTCTCCTTCACCGCCTCGGAGTCGGGCGCGACCTTCGAATGCCAGCTCGACACCACCGGCGCCTGGGCGTCCTGCAGCTCCCCGCGCGGCTATACGGCGTTGAGCCAGGGCAGCCACACCTTCCACGTGCGCGCCACCGACCCCGCCCACAACGTCGGCGCCGAGGTGACTCGGACCTGGACGGTGGACACCATCGCCCCCGACACCAGCCTGAGCGGCCCCTCGGGCACCGCATCGAGCTGCGCCGGGCCGTTCGTGTACACCTTCAGCGGCGAAGACAGCTTCGAGTGCAGCGTGGACGGTGGCGCCTACGCCGCTTGCACGTCACCCCGCTCGATGAGCTGGACGAGCGGGACGCATGCGTTCGCGGTGCGGGCGGTCGACACCTGCGGCAACCGGGACGCGAGCCCTTCGTCGCGATCGCTCACCGTGAACAACTGCGGCACCGGGTGCACGTGCTCGGGCACGACGCCGACGGAGACAGCGTGTGGGGACGGGCAGGACAACGACTACGATGCCGCGACGGATTGTGCGGATGCGGACTGCAACGGGCAGACGTGCAAGACGGGGTCGGGGGCGTTGGGGATCGTGCAGGACTGCACCCTCAACTTCCTCAGCAGCCTCAACGTATGCGACGGCAGCGTGATCCCCCTAGTCGGCGCTGACTATGCGGCGTTCACGGTCGATGCGCCGCCGAGTCAACCGGGGTTGACGTACTCGGGGACCTTCGTCAGCCACGTCCAGGTGATCTATGGTCCGAATCCGACTGTCGCGGTGTATTCGGAAGAATTCACAACCGTTCTGGGCACGTGCATCGGTCCCGGCTCTGGGATCGGGACATGTACGGTCAGCCTGAACCCGACACTCAACGGCGTTGCCGGCACGGGTACGTTCGATCTGATCATGGTTGATTCAGGCAATCAAGGCGGCGTCCTCGCCACCGAATACCCCGGCACCGAGTACGATCCCTCCGTTAGCTACACCTACACCTCCGTCTGCACCAACAACGCGTGCCCGATCCCGTGAGTCCGCCCGCGGCACCCGTTGGTTGCCTGACCGCCCCAGGCCCGTCTGCCCGATGGCGCGATAGAGCCCACCCGGACCGCGTTCGCATGCCTCGAGCGCAATGACGGCCGCGTCCGACTTCGGCCGCGATGGCGCGGTCCATGTCCTCGACGGTCACCGGGGCCACCCCCGCGGGCCGAACGACCTGCGTCTCACTCCCGCAGAAACACCGCCTCGAGCGTGGGCGCATCGAGCACCGCGTCGAGGAGTGCGTCGAGCGTCTCCCCTCGCGCTGCGGCCACCCGCTCCCGCGCCCAATCGGGGAGCGTCCCGAAGCGGCGGGTGAGCTGCCGTTCGAGGGTCGCACGCCGACCGAGCTCCGTGCCCTGCGCGATGCCCCGCTCGATGCCCTGCTGCACGCCCTGCGCGATACCTTGCCCGATCCCGCGCTCGATCCCCGTCTCGAGGCTCGCGCGGAGCGCGGCGTCGAAGCTCGCGTGGCCGCGGCGCTGCACGAGGTTGTCGAGCACCTACTGGTGCGCGGCCTCGCGCTCGAAGAGCGTGCGCACCGGCACCGGATTCTGGAGCACGCCGGGGGCCTCGAGCACCCCGTCGAGCCCCACCGTGCGCACCAGCTGCCCCGGCTCGTGGATCTCCACGTGGCGCGGCTCGGTGAGCCGGATCACCCAAAGGTAGCGAGTGCCCCGCGCCAGGAGCTCGTCGATCTTGGTGCCGAGCGCCGTCTCGTCCTGGCACTGGCCCGCGTACTCCACGGCGAGCGGCGGCACCCCGTCGGTCACCCATCCCGGGCGATCCGGCACGTGCCCCACCGCGATGTCCGGCGCCCGCAGGGTCCCGGCGTCGAGGGCGTACCCCGTGTCCACGCCCGCCTCGTTCACCGCCGGATCGGTGTCGAGCACGGTGAACCCCGTGCCCACTCGCCGCGCCCCGTCCGCGCCGGTCGGCGCACAGTAGAAGGCGTGCCCCTGTGAGAGCTCGTAGCGGTCGCCAGGGCGCAGCTGCTCGACCTTGAACGGTCCCACCTCGGCCGGCCGAGGCTTGCGCTCCATGGACATGGTGCCGAGAGGATAGCACGCGCCTCGCGTCGCTTCATTCCCGCGCAGAACGGGTCAGTGAGGGTGCGTGCGCCGGGGATCGCGCCGAGCGTCGCTTCCGGTCTCGATCGCGCGGTCGACTCGATGATGGATCCTTTCCCCTGCTGATGAAGGATCGACGCGACCTGACGGTCACCACGGCCCGGTCGTGGTTGGTCGGGCACCAGCCAACGGAACCTCGTTCCGTCGTTGGTTCTCGCTGGCCGTCGGTCGAGCCGCTCACGTGCGCTGGCGGCACGCCCGCTGCGCAAACGCGTCCTGTGCGCGAAGCC
>JAFGBI010000322.1 GCA_016933275.1 Polyangiaceae bacterium
CGACTTCGGGGGCGACTTCGGGGGCGACTTCGGGGGCGACTTCGGGGGCGACTTCGGGGGTGAATTGCCCGGCGCCTGCCACCATCGCGCTCCGTGGTTCCGGCAGGAACGTCTCGAACGACTTGTGGGCCCGGTCGTTCTGGTAGGACGGCGCTGCGTGCCCGAGCGCCTGCCACTCCCGCTGCATCATGCGGAGGCCGGTGCCGGCCTGCTCGCACATGGCGATGCGGCGCAGGGCCATGGCGATGGCGGGGTTGCGAACCTCCTTCTCGCCCGGCTCGAGCAGCCGCGTCTCGTCGCCGAAGCTGTCGCCGGGGTTCCAGAAGCGGACGCCGTCCGTGAAGAATTGGATCACGGCCTTGCGCGAGTGCTCCCCGTAATCCTGATGGATCAGGAGATTCATCGCAGCCTCGCGGAAGACGCGGAAGCCGGCGGGCGCGTCGCGGCGTTCGAGCGTTGTCGGATCGACGTCCCGGAACGACCGGGGCATGAAGAAGAGGTACTTCGCCAGCAGTTGCTGCCAGGTCTCGATGATGTTCACCTCGCTTACGAGGCGATCGATCCAGCGCATCTCCGGAAGGTCGTCACCGCTGCTGTAGTTCAGGAATTGCGTGTCGAGAATCGGTCGAGGTAGCAGGTTGCGTACTCCGCGCAGCGAGCCGAAGAGCGCGACGGCTCCCCGCGTTGGCAGGAGTTCGGAACCGTCCTTCACGAGATACCCCCAGTCGTAGAGGAACTCGTGGTAAGGCTGGTCGGCGTCGAAGCCAGGGTTGATGGCGTGGAAGCGTTCCCGATACCAGCGGAGGCTGGCCGGGTGGAACACCTCGTCGAGCACGACGCGCGTGAAGGGCTGGCCATCCCAGCGATCTGCCGTCGCGTCCCGCAGGAGGCGCTCGATGTCTGACTGCAGGGCTCGGTAGTCTCCGCCACCCTTTCGAAGGAACGTCCGACGGATGTCCCCGTCGAGGTAGACGGGCTTTCGAGTGCGCGGGTTCTCCGCGATGCGGAAGGCGAGCACTATCTTGCCATCTTGCTCGTAGCGGTGCTCGGTGACATCCACGTCGTGGCTCACCTTCGCTCCCGCGTGGAGCACCGACAGGAAGTCGTTCTGCACCTTGTCGGGCTCGGCGACCCCGCTCACCTCGAAGCTTTCGCCGTCTTGTGTGACGCCGAGAACGATCCATCCACCCCGTGTGTTAGCGAACGCGGAGACGCTCTCGAAGACAGACTTCGGCAAGGCGCTGCGAGCAGCCTTGAACTCGGCGTCGTTCCACTCACCGGAGCGGAGGAGATTGTCGAGGGATGGGGGGATGGTCATGGTCGGTGCTTCGGGACATACTGCCGGAACTGGGCTGGTTGTGAAGTGAAGACGCGGGATGGGCTACCTGGCCTGGTGCTCCGAGTCGTGCTTTCTCGTTGGCCATTCGGCGAGAACCCGCCACGAGCGCTCGCCTGACTTAATCTCGACTGCGATGAGGCAGCCGGGATGCGGGGCCTTGTTCACGCCGACACAGGGCACTTCGGCGACTTTGCTATCGAGTCGAGTGTGATGGTGACCGAAGAAGCAGATGCGTGGCTGCGTGCGGGCGAGCAGTTCGTCGAGTCCAGCTGCTTCACTGGTGTAGCCGGGGCCACGGCGGTGTTGCTCGAAGGGGACTCCGGCTGGCGCGTCGTGGGTGAGCACGACGTCGAGCTGACCGCGGGCAGCGAGTCCGACGATCTCGTCGCGCGTGTAGTGCCTCTTCGCATACCCCTGGAGGGATGCCGATGGTCGTTCGAAGTCGGATGGGCCGTAGCATCCACCGATGCCACCAACGCGAAGAACCTCGTCACCGGAGCGTAGTTCCTGGACCTGCCCGTTTCGCAGGTAGTGGAGTCCAGGAAGGACTTCAGCGCTCGGCTGGGCATCGAGCCAGACGAAGTCTTCGTGGTTGCCCTTGATGAATACTGTCGGACGTGGGACTGCGCGATGCTCGGCAAACCACGTGGGGAAGTCGCCCGCGCCTTCGTGACGGCGTGTGGCCCCGTCGATGCGAGTTGGGTCCGGCCAGACACCGAAGTCGCCCACGTGGAGGACCCAGTCGAAGCGCACCGACAGGGCGGCCTCGAACGCGAGGACCTCCGCGTACATCCGATCGAGCCCTCCATGGATGTCACCCGCGACGCACAAGATCACGAGCCAGTCGACTCCTCTGGTGTGGACGGCTGGGGGGCCGATGGCGAGCGGCGCTGCTCCCTCATCTCGGCCATCCTGACACGGCGGCGCCTCTCCAGGCACGTCTCGAGCAGCGCCTGGGTGAGGAGCTCGACGGCCTTCTGTAGCGGCTTGGTGAGTTTGGCTGCTTGGGTTCAGGGCTCTCGTTCATCCCTGCACCTGTTCGCTCCCTCCTCCGGCGAAGTCCAGGCCGACCGGCGCGGCAGCAGAGCTGGGCCCCGCTGTGTCGAAGCGGTGGTCGCGGGCCGAATGGTGCGAGTTGCGAATGCCACCCCATTCGCGCGTGGACAGCGCGAACATGGAGGACCGTCCAGCCCGAAGCCCTCTCAACCCCGCGAAGTAACTCCCGTTCCTTGTTTGGTGGACAGTGCGATCCGAGTTTGCGCGTCCACGAATCGCCGACAAAGAGCTGTTTGCGGCGGGCGCCAAGTGCCGAGCCCACGTAGCAGCACGCAAACCCGGGACGACCCGGTGTTTGACAGGAGCCCCCACGACGATGTCGGCGGGGGCTTCGTCTTTCTGGCGCACGGTCCCCGCGGCGGACGCGCGCCGCGACGGTTGGGGACACGCGAACCTCGCGCAGACAAAGAACGTGCGAGAGCGCTGCGAGTGCCCGACCATGGCGTCTTGGACGGCTCCGTGCTCTCTTGTCCGTCCCGGTGGGGAGAGACGCGGTGAGAGTGGTTGACAGGATCCGGTCTCTGCGACCCGGTGGTTGACGGGTCTGGTTGACAGGGGTGGTGAGCGACCCCGAGCGCTCTCCATGGGTCTCCATCGGCCGGGTGGTGCCCCAAGACGCGGAGGGGTTCCGGTGCGTCGCCATCTTCTCTGATGGGGTCGCTGGAGCGATATGGAGAGTGGCATGGAGAATGCCGTCGCCGACCAAACCGAGGCGTCACAAGAGTCGTACCCAAGCGGCTTGTCCGTCGCGCGAGGCCCGTCCATGATCGGATCGCCGTGCGAAGTCACACCATCACGCTGCAGGGAGGGCCCGCCGATTTGCGGGTTCCGGCCGATGTGCTCGTCGAGCTCCTCGGTGCGCTGCAGGACGGCGCGATGCGTGCGGCGCGCTTCGCTGTCGAGGGGGAGAGCGTTCGCAAGGGACCGAAGCCGGCGTGGCTCGACGCCATCGGGCGTTTCGAGATCACGGGACCTACGCAGGGTTCGGCGATCCTCCAGGTCGAGGCGCCTACGCTCGGCGAAGCGGTGCCAGAGCGATTTGGCGATGCGGCGGAGGTTGCGCTCTTCGCCGAGCCAGGCAGGACGTTGGATGCTAGGCACTCGGCGCTCGATCTCTTCGGGACGGTGCTGCGGTCGGCCCTGGTGGGTGACCGCGATTCGGTCCTCGCGGATCGCCCGCTCCTCGAGTCCTGCGTCCGCCTCGCCCGGATTCGGCTTGGGGCGTACTCTGCGATCAGTCTGGGAGGCATCGCCGGCACGACCGAACCACTCGTGGTTTCGGCGTCCGCGGTGGAGAGGATGGAGCTTCTTCGCGACGAAACCCCGCCGCCGCGTGCCGTGCGGGTGACGGGCACCTTGGACACGATCTCGGTGACCCGAACGGACGTGATCCTGCGTCTCGGCGACGGAACTACCGTCTCGGCGCGGGTCGAGCGCCACGACCCCGAGGTGCTCCGGGGCCTCTTTGCCAAGCGGGTCGTGGTGGCAGGACTGGCGCAGTACCGCCCGTCGGGACGCCTGCTGGTGCTCGACGCAGAGTACATCGGCCTTGCCCGCGAAGGCGACGCGCTGTGGGAGCAACTGCCGACGCCGCGCTCGTCGGCGAGCGCGGCGGTGGCGCGCCTTCTTCCGCAGGACCAGAGCGGCGGGGTGGCGGCGTTCTTCGGCACCTGGCCGGGCGACGAATCTGACGAGGAGCTGCTCGCCGCGTTCTCGGGGATGCGATGAGCGAGCCGCTCTACCTGCTCGACACCAGCGTGCTTCTCTTGCTCGCCCGCGGCGGTGCCCTCGGGCGGCGTATCGACGAGCAGTTCGGTCTTCGCGCTGCCAGGCAGCGACCGCTCGTCTGCATCGTCTCGCACGGCGAGGTCTGGGTGATGGCGCGGCGCAACGGCTGGGGCGACGACAGGCGCACGGCAATGCAGAGCGTGCTCGACAACCTCGTCACCGTCGATATCAGCCACCCCCGAGTGATCGAGAGCTACGTCGAGCTGGAGCTCCGATCGCAGGTCTACCGCGACGGCGCCCGCAACATGGGCAAGAACGATCTGTGGATCGCGGCGGCCGCCAAGGCAGCGGGAGCGATGCTGCTCACGACCGATCGGGACTTCGACCATCTGGTCCCCGAGCCCGTCGCGGGGTTCGTCATCGATCCGAAGTCATCCATGGGGGAGTCGAGGTAGATGGCAGCCGACGCGGTCGAATCCCGCGAGGAGCACGACCTGTCGCCGGCCGATCGCGAGGGGCTCACCGGGTGGGTTGAGGACTGGCGCCAGGATCACGGAACGAGTCCCGAAGTATCGCAGGCGATTGTCGATGCGATGGCGCGCTACCTCCTCCATCGTCGGACGGTGCGCCCCGCCGACGGCGGTCACGCGCCCTTGACGCCCGGAGGTATCCGCAGTCCGGCCTCGCGGACTGCAGCCCAGAGGTTGCGCTTGCGGGCATGCTCCTTCGCCCACTCGGCGAGGATGCGGTCGCCCGCTTCCGGTGCGAGCTCCCGTGTCGCGACCAACCACTCCACGCAGAGTCCGTACTCGGTCGGGCCGGGAGCTGGGACGAGCGAATGCACCTGTTCGCGCCAAAACGCGATCACGTCGTCTAGAAGGCGCGCGCCACCGAGACGGACGAACCACTCCTGTCGGACACGATCGAGCCTCGATGGCTGCTCGCCATCGGACTGGCTCAGAAGGCGGTGCAGCGTTGGTGCGGTCCGTTGCAGGCGACCGCTCGCATCGAGGTCGAGGGTGAGACGCGTCAGCGGGAGAAGTTCGGGAGGTTGCCCCCATCTGTGGAGGGCGTAGGAGTCGCTCCACAGGGACCGCTTCAGGTCCTTGGCAGCTTGGGAGAGGGCACGCTGGACGCTGCGGTGCAGGGCAGGCTCAGCCGCGGGGCCCTCTACCGCGGCGTTCACCAGCGCCGGAACCCAGTCGGTGAGAGCGCTAGTGCGCGGATTCCGTGAGCGGCGGAGGGTTCTCCCGACGATCAGCTCACGCCATTCGGCCAACAGTTCGTCGCGCACGCGGTGCAGCTTGGGCGCGCCCATGGCGCGCAAGGTCGCGATCATCGCTTCACCGTCTTCGGGATCGCGAAGCGCGATGGCCTGGACCTCGAGCGCCGCCCCCGTGTCGTCCTGGCGTAGCCTCTCGGCGATCGTCCTCTGGGCGCGCAGGAGTCGCTCTGCCACAGCCTTCCTCCTGGGGTCGTGATCGAGGTGCAGGTGGCGTGCCAGGAGGACTGAACGCGGGTCCCACTCCGTCCCGGCGGGGGCGCGCAGCATCGAGCGGAACGCTGCCGCGAGCAGGGAGGCGGCGGTCGCGTGGTCTCGGCGCTTCAGCAGAGCGCTCACCACCGGGGCGGCGAGCGTCCAGTCCTCGCCGATACTCGCGACGCTGAGCGTGGTGTGGAAGTCGGGTTTGCACCGGCGCGCGAGCCCGAGCACGAGCTGAAACCAGCTGGAGTGCGGGCGTGCCAGCGCGTTGGCCCAGTGAGGCCGCCGGCGTTCGCGCTCGACCCCGACAACCACCGCTTGCTGCGCCGCGTCGGGCCAAGTGGCGACGAACCGTGCCACTGTCTTGGCGTCGAGGAACACGTGGTCCAGCCCCGCCTCCAGCTTGCAGAGCGCATCGACGAGCGCGAACGGATCACCTCGCGGGGCGCCCGGACCGCCTGCCTCCCACTCGAGGACGCACGACGTCACTTCCGGGCCGAGGAGGAGCTCGGTTGACTCGTGGTCCACGTACTCGGGCGGCCCGCTGCCGAGCTCCTGAGCGAGGTTGCGGAGCTGCTCGAGGAAGCTGAAGCCAACCGCGATCCCTTCGCCCCGAACCTGATTGAACAGCGGCTTCATCCGCTTCGCGATGGCCTCGAGATCGTGGGCCAGCGAATCCGCGCAGAAGTAGGGGGCCTCCCAATGGTGCTCCTGCTGTATGTACCGGCCGTCCTCGAGGCCGGATTCGAGCACGCAGTCGTTCCACTCGGCCCAGAGCGCATCCCAATCCTGCCGCAGCTTCGCCTTGCCCGGGGCGACAGTCGCGGGCGCACCGGCGCGACGCGCCGGGTACAGGACGTTGAGGAGTACGGCGGCGGTGTCCGGCTGCAGTCGTTTGAGGAGCCGCGCGCGCCCCGCCTCGTCGTGCGCGCGCAGCGAAGCGAGGAGGACGTCGCGGAGCTCGGCGTCTGCTAGCCCTGCACGCAGCCGAGCGAGGAGTTCGGCGTCCTCCTTGGTTCCGCGCGCGGTCACCCTGTGCTTTCGGCTCGCCACGATGGGGTTCGGCTAGCACAGAGGTGCCCCGCACGGAACGCTCAGCCGGAGGTACTACAACTCGTCCCGCGGACGACCGCCCTCGGAACTCGCGAGCGCGGCATCGATTTCGCTCCAATCCCTTCGCGCCTCCGCCAGCACACGCTGCGTCCGCGAGCGCCAGGTCAGGCTCGTGAAGACCTCGAGCAGAGCAAGGTGGCGGAAGCGTGGCCAGTAGTGATGCCACACGGACGCATGGAGACTCATCCGCTCCGCGGTGCGTCCAGGTAGCCTTCGGTCGGGACGCTGCAGCGCCTCGAAGGCCTGTTGCTCGGCGACGCCCGCGGCGACTTGCCCTCCGTCACAGCCCACGGTGCGGCAGCGATAGTACCGCGGCGCGTCCTTGGCCGACTTTGCGGTGAGCGACTCGCTCATCGAAGGGGACATCACGTGGCCGCACTGTTCGCAGCGGAGCAGCCCGCGAAGGATGAACGGATCGAACCGCTCGTCGAAGGGCGTCCGGTGGGAAGGCTCACGAGTTCGCCGCTCCGCGATGAGCGACTGCACGCGGGCGAAAAGTTCGTCATCGACGAGCGGCGCGTGGCGCGCGGGTGAGCCGTCCGGATGGCGCCCCCTGTAGACCGGGTTCTGGAGCAGGCGGAGCACGGCCCGCGGTGACCAGGCTCCACCCGTCTTAGTGCGACGCTCGCTCGCGTTCGCGGCGGCCACGAGCTCGGTCGTGGTCTTGCCGCCTGCGGCTTCGGTGAAGAGCCAGCGTACCGTGGCGGCTTCGGGTTCGAGTACCGTGAGCTGCTTGGTGTTGTGGTCCGTCGTGTAGCCGAGCGGGAGTCGCCCTGCGGTGCGCAGACCGTGAGCCCTGCGGGCGGCGCGGTTGTCGGTGAGGCGTTCGCCGATCATGTCGCGCTCCAGCTCGGCGAAGATGGCGAGGACGTCGAGCTGGAGGCGGGCGAGCGAGCCGCCCTCGACGTCCAGCATCCCCGAGACGACCGTGAGCCCGACGCCGAAGTGGTCGAACAGCCTGACGAGCAGCGCCCAGTCCGCGAGCCGCCGCGTGAGGCGATCGAGTCGATACACGACGACGCGGTCGACGTTCCCCGCGCGGATCCGCGCGAAGAGTCGCTCGAGCGCCGGCCGCTCCACGGAGGCGCCGCTGAACCCCTCGTCGTCGAAGCCCTCGTCGAGCAAGGACCAACCGCGCGAGGCCCGGGCATGGATGAACTCCCGGCAGAGATCGCGCTGGAGCCGACAGGAGGACAGCGTGACGTCCATGCCTCGGCGCACCACCGACTGCCGCGTGTAGATCGCGCAGCGGGTGGGCAGGTTCCGGGGCCTGGCGGCAGCCAAGCTCCGAAGAATACCGCGGCCGACCGACAGGCGGAACGCGGCGGTCTGGCGGGCGTGGGACCCGTGTGAATGACGGACGCGAACGTGGCTCTCATGACGGCACCTCTCTTCCCCCCGGTGTGTGATCAAACGCAGGGGAGGGGGGGGCCGATGGGACAGTCGAGCCGGACTTTGGCCCGAAGGCCTACAACGAGGTGAGCGGCGGTGGCGGATCGCCCGTGCGAGCGTCGGCTTGACCGCGTGCCGTCGTGGGGCGAAAGAGCTACCGCTCCTGGCCAGGTTCGTGCTGGGAAGCACGCGGGGCTGCCAGTCGCGCGCGCTGGACTTCGTCCTCGTCGATCTGGAAGCCGGCCGCGTCGACGAGCGCGGTGCGCCATCCCGCGGGCGGTTTGACGACCCAAGCCAGCTGCGCACGCGACCAAGGATCAGCCCACCCCGGGGCGCCACCCACCACCACGTCCAGCGGTGCGCTCGCCTTGAACGCGGCTTCCTTGAGGTCGTGGAGCGTGGGTTCGTCTCGCGACACCCAGGGGGCGGGGAGGTGCTCGTCGAGGAAGCCCCAGCGCAGCCGAACCGCCCCGTGCAGGCGGCCGTACTCGTAGAGCGCGTGGAGGGACTTCACGTTGGCCTCGAGCCGGGCGCGAAGCTTGGATGTGGCTCCGGTGGAGATGAGCAGCGCTCGCCTCAGCTTGGCGAGGTTCGCGCCGTGCTTTATCCGCCGGAGTCGCGAAGCCTCCAGCGTTTCCGCGACCATGGACGGATCGGTTCGCTTGGGAGGGCGAAGGTCCAGCCGGAACACCCAGAGGTCCAGGTCGTCATCGTGAGGGTCAAGGTAGTAGCGGTCCCCGTCGCGATAGACCGGAGGTCGGGCGGGTCTGCAGCGCGAGAGGGCGGTGAGTGCATTGGAGGCCTTGGAGACGCCCGCGAGGGCGAAGCGTTGGGCGACCTCCTCGAGCGTCATCGCCTCTCCGCGCTCGAGTAGGGCGACGATGAGCCTCGCGTAGGTGTTGGCTTCCCGGTGATGGGCGACCGTCTCGAGCCGCGGCCGCTCGATGCCCAGGGTCCGGCACCAGGGGTTGGGGACATCTGGGGGGGAATTCATCTCGCGCCTGCGCGTCTCGTTGCGGCCTCAAGCAGTTCCACGACGATCCTACACGGGCTGTGGCTCGGTCGAAGCGCCACTTCCCCGGCCGTCCATCTCGCCGAGCTCGGTCCCGATCCGAAGGCGGTCGAGGTAGGCCCGGTACACGTAGGAGCGGTCCCGCTTGCGACCGGTGGTCTCGAAGAGCACACCGGCGTCCACGAGCAGCTCGATCGCGCGGCCCGCGGTGGGCTTGGTCGTCTCCACGAGCTTCACCGCGGACGCCACGGTCACGATCGGGCGGCGCGGCAGGAGCTCGAAGAGCCGCAGCGCGAGCACGGAGATGCCGTCGCTCGCCAGGAGGCGCGCGCGGTCGGCAGCGACGAGCGCGAAGAGCTCGCGGGCCGAGGTCACCGCCTCGTCGGCGATGGTGGCGACGCCGTCGAGGAAGAAGTCGAGCCACCCCTCCCAGTCGCCGTCGCGCC
>JAFGBI010000323.1 GCA_016933275.1 Polyangiaceae bacterium
GAATCCCATCCCGACCACGCGCTTGAGGCGCATCAAGTAGCCCATTGCTCGGCGAATTCCACCGTCGCAAAGGAGCCGCTCCCAAATGATTTCGGCAGGCAACCGGGCCCGCAGGCGAACGACTCGAAGTCTGAAGGACTCTGGCGAGCAGGGGAGCTGGAACATGACTGGGTGGGATTTCTTGCAACATTGCGCATTGATGGTGGTCCTCGCGGTCGCGCTGAGCTGCTCCGATCCCGGGGGGGACTACAAAGGTGCCACCGGCGACCTCGGGCGAATGGGCGTCGTGGCCCAGGACCTCAGCTCGAACGAGGTCGCTCGGGTGCTCGGCTTCGAGAGCCCAACCGCCGACTGGTGGATCGCGATGGGCTCGGGCATGGTCGGGAGCACGAGCGCGGCTGCGGAGGGCTCCCAGGCACTGGCGCTCCAGCACGGCGGCAACGAGGTGGTGGTGACGAGCCGCCTGCTGAGCTCGGTGTCCGCGGTAGGGCTGGTGGGGACGAGCCTGCGCTTCCAGCTCTACGTCCCCGCGGTCGATCCCAACCCCTACTGGACCGGCCAGAGCGTGGGGGTGGTGCTCGCCCTCCCTTCGCGGGGGCTGTACTGGCAAGATCTCGGCACCAAGCCGATCCGGGAGCTCGCGCGGGGGCAATACAACACGGTGGAGTTCCCGCTCTCGGCGCCGCTGCAGGCCGCGCTCGCCGCGACCTACGAGGACCTCAGCGTCCGTATCTCGCTCAACGTCGCTGCGAGCAGTGAGCCATATCGGCTCGATGGGCTGTCGTTCGTGCCCGGCGGAGGCAGCGGGACCGGCGGCGCTGGCGCGGGCGGAGCCGGAGGCGCGACGAGCGGTGGTGCGGGCACGGGCGCCATCGGTGGGACCAGCACGGGAGGAACGCTCGAAGGCGGCGCCACCAGCGGGGGTTCGGACGGCGGGGGTTCGGACGGCGGGGGCACGGGCGGAGGCGGGGGCACGGGCGGCAACGACGTCGGTGGCTCGTCGACGGGCTCCGGTGGATGGGCGACCGGCGGCACGGGTGGAACGGAGCTTCCGCCGGACACGGTGCGATTCACCGTCGAGCTCCCCGCGGGCCTCGGACTCCCCGACGTCGCCCTCGGTGCGAGCTCCGACCTCTCGCTCAATGACGGCGTTCGTGTGGAGGGGGATCGCCCGTCGGGGTTCGGCGTGGTCACCAACACGGGGAATGGGACCAACTGGGGCCCGAGCACCGTGTTGGGAGTGGAGAGCCAGGTGGACGATCTCTGGAGCGTGGGTCCCACCTGGCTCCGGAGCCGTTCCTTCGTGCACGGCGCGCTCTACTCGTTCGTGGACGTGGAGCTACAGGACCCGACCCCCTTGGTCGCCGGAGGAACGGTCATCGCCGAATTCCCCACCGACACGGTCCTCGACTGGCAGGTCACCTTCGCTGCCGAATACGACCAGGCATCGATCA
Organism: Polyangiaceae bacterium; assembly: GCA_016933275.1. Lineage (GTDB taxonomy): Bacteria > Myxococcota_A > Polyangia > Polyangiales > Polyangiaceae > JAFGBI01. Next base: position 1,455 of record JAFGBI010000323.1, read on the forward strand.
CCATCCCGCCAGCGGATCAGGACCCCAGCCCGCATTCCATTGAGCCCGGGCGTTACGGCGGCCTGACCGTTTACGCCCGGGGCACGTTGGACTTCGCCCCGGGAGCCTACTTCTTCGACTCGATCAGCCTCCAGCCGGACGGCGTCTTGCGGCTCGACAATGTGAGCGGGCCCATCGTGCTCTACGTCCGTGACCGCCTCGAGTACAAGGGGACCGTCGCGCTCACCGCTCCCGACGCGCGGAACGTCCTCCTCGCTTTCGCGGGAACGTGGCTCTATCTCGAAGCGCCGCTCTCCGCCACGGTCGTGGCGCCCTGGGCCGAGGCCTCCCTGAAGTCCCTGGAGGAGGGGCAAGCTCACCGCGGGGCGGTTTTCGCCAGGACGCTTGGCCTCCACCAGTGGACGACGTTCCAGCACGGTCCGTTCGACGTCGACTGCTCCGACCTCGCTCCGGACCATTGCGCGGTCGTCCCCACCTGTGAGGTCACAGAGGCGGGCGGGGGTACGGTCTGCTCGGCCCGCGACGTCGGTACGCCCTGCATCCCCTCGTGCGAGGGGCTCTCGTGCGGCGCGGTGAACGACGATGGCTGCGGGGGGGTGTGCCGTGGGCTGTGCGACGACGAGGAGCCTGGGTGCACGAGCGACCGCGACTGTGCGGTCGGCTCGCATTGCCTGGAGGGGCTAGCCGAGTCGATGGGCCTGCCTCCGGGCGTGAAGGTCTGCATGCCTCGAGCGTGCCTCGAGAGTACGGCGAGTCTCGTCTGCCAGGAGACGGGCGAAGGTGAATGCCCAGTCTGCATCGCCTGCGTGACGGATTGCTCCGCTCAGGAATGCGGACCCGACCCCATCTGCGGTAACGACTGTGGATCCTGCAGCGCGGGATACGCCTGTCAGGGTGGGCATTGCGTGACGCAGACCTACGCGCGGGAGGCGAGCCCCGAGCCGCCCGCGCCCTACGAAGACGCGCCACGGGCGCCGGGGACCATCCCCGGCGTGTTCGCCGTGTCCGACCGCGGTACGGCCACCTACTCGATCCCGCTCGAGCTTCCCGTGGGTCGCGGTGGCGAGACTCCCAGGCTGTCGCTCGACTACGACAGCGAGAAGGGGGACGGATTCCTCGGCAAGGGGTGGTCCCTCGGGGGGCTGTCCGCGATCAGCCGTTGCCCTCGTCCGCCCATCGACGGCCAGGCGGTGAACGGCGTGCGCATGAACTCGGCGGATGCGTTCTGCCTCGACGGAAAGCGTCTCGCGCTGGTCTCCGGCGTGAACGGCACGGAAGGCGCCGAGTATCGAACCGAGGTGGAGAGCTTCGTCAAGGTCATCGCCCATGCCGCGACCTTCGCGGGACCCGACTCGTTCACGGTGTGGACGCGGGACGGCTCCGTGCTCGAGTACGGCACCGATCCGGATGCCCGGATCTACGCGACGAAGACGCTGGATCTGGCCCGGGTCTGGGCCCTGAACCGCGTCACGACGCGCGCCGGCAACGTCGTGACCGTCACCTACCGCCAGGTGCACTCGAGCAAGCAGGTCGGCCAGTGGCGCTACGGAATGGTGGACGATCCGCGGTGTGCCATGGACCCCGCCCTCTGCGGTACCCTCGCGCTCTATCCTCTGCGCGTCGACTACGGTGCTCACAAGAACGGTGGCGTCGCGGACCGCAGCGTGGAGTTTGCCTTCGAGGAGGGGAGCTCTCCCTGGTACGGATACGTGGCAGGGGAGCGCTTCGAGCGCACCCAACGACTGACGCGCATCGACCTCGTGGTGCAGGGCGCGCGCGTGCGATCCTACGGGATCGAGAACAGCGACGGCTACCTGACGAGGGTGTTCGAGTGCGCGCCCCAGTCGGCGTCCTCGGACGTCTGCAAGCCTCCCACGACGTTCCAGTACGCGCAGCCGCCCGGGCAACCCACCTCGGTCACCACCACGGACCTTGCCGATCCGCCGGTCGTGCTCTTCGATGCGTTCGGGACCGGACGTGCGGACGTGCTGGTTGACGTTGGCCCCGACGACCCGCTCGAACCCGGGCAGCGACTGCTGCGGGCGACCGGAAACCGCCAGGTTCCCTACGCCGCGACTGAGATCGCGTTCGACGACCGCCCGAGATCCGTCGTTCCCTTCCGGAGCTCTGGTGTCTTCTCGCACGAGTATCGCGGAAGCGGGCTGCTCCAGGGGAAGGCCACCGACGATGATCACTTCTGGGCGTTCACCTTCTGGGGCGACGAAACGAGCCATGGCGCGGAGGCGATCCCGCTGCCCAAGCAGTATGAAGGCTATCTCGACATGCGGATCCCGGCCCAAATGGTGGATATCGACGGCGACGGCCGCCGAGATCTGGTCGAGTGCTTCGACCAGAACGACTGGCAGCGCCTCGTGTGGCACCGGAACACCACGACCGAGCAGGCATCGTTCTGGATCCCCTGGACGTTCGAACCCGCCCGGCAGCTGCCGTGGCCTGGCGGCTGCGGGATCTTCGGGGCCGACCTCGACGGAGATGGCCGCGAGGAGCTCTACTACTCGAGTTATCCGATCCCCGGGCACTATGGCTCGGACAGTCTGCTGCGGCTGGAGGCGTGGAACCTAGAGCAGACGGCCTGGGTGGATGCCGGCCTGCCGGCGCTCAAGCTCAAGCTACTCGACTACAACGGCGACGGTCTTCGCGATGCGGTGGTCAGGACGGTGTCGGATGGACCTTACACGATTGGGAAGGCTCTGCCGGACCGTTTGCCGATCCACCTGTACGTCAACACGGGGACCGGCTTCACCGGCGTGACGACGCTGCCCGTGGCCATTACGTCTGGAGAGTTCCAGCACCTGGCCGCCCTGGACCTCGACGGCGACGGCCGGGACGAGCTCTTGCCCGTCGTCTCGACCCAGGAGGGACCGCTCTTCGATCCGGATGGCGAGCCGCTCTCGACCGACGATTCCGGGCTCATCCATGGGGTTGGCTATTTCTCCGTGGACGGGGAGCTCTCGATCAGACAGATGAGCGCTGGACTCGGCGTCCATCCGGAGGATATCGGCCAGACATGGATCGGCGACGTCGACGGAGACGGGGCCACCGACCTCCTCTTCGCTGACCAGGAGGGCGTCTACCGGGTCTCTTACGGGCAGGCGTCGGCGGTGGGCAAGCTCCAGAGCATCGTCGAGGGTGGCGGGAGATACGTCGACATCGTCTACGATGGCGCCTACTCCTACTCGCCTCCGCAAGGCGGGTACCCGAAACGGACGCTGCCCGCGATGGGGGGGCTCGTCGGTACCACGCGAACCGGCCAGGTCTTCGTCGGTCCCGCGGGTGCTGACCGCCGGCAGGAACGCACGGCGGAATACTCGTATGCGAGCGGCAAGCGGGACGTCCAGCGGAAGGAGTGGCTCGGTTTCTCCTCGCGGCGGGTCGTGATGCGCGATGGAAACGGTGATCTGCTCTGGTACGAGGACACGGAGTACGAAGGGAGCGCCGCTGTCCCGTTGGGTGACGTCTACCCGGGCGCGACCGCTCATCCCTTGGCGGGTAGACCGATCAAGATCACCCGCGAATTCCCCGCGAGCTCGTCGGAGTTGACGGAGTACCCGATGATCCGTCGCACGGAGCGGTCGCTGGCGTGGGAGCTCGGCCGGTCGGCGACCGGGCTGCCGTTCGCGTACTTGAAGACCGAACGCACCAAGTTCCTCGAGATCCCGGTCTACCGCCCCGGCAGCAATGGCTCACCCGTTACGGTAAGCGAACGACATCGCGCGTTCGAGGTCGATGCCTGGGGCAATCCCACCACGAGCGGGGAGTACACCTTCGCCGCCCCGAACGGCGCGGGCGACCTCGAGATCGTGGCGGTGACCCTTACGCAGAGCACGTTTCCCATGTCGCCGGCGCGGCTCGAGCAATGGCAGGTCGGGCTCCCGGAGCGCGTGGCGACGACGGACATGACCGCTGGTCCCTACGGCGGGGTCGAGACACGCACCCTTGCCTACGCGTTCGACGACGACGGGCTGCTCGAGAGCATCACCACCGAGCCCGACGACCCAGCGGGGGCGCCGCATCTCTGCCGCCGCACCTCGATCATGTCCCGCGACAGGTTCAATAACCCGCTCCGCATCCGGACCGGCGACTGCCACGGAGGACCGAGTCCGGCGCGCGAGGTGATCCACGTCTACGACGCCAACGACCTCATGCCGGCGGCCCTGGTGACGCCCATCGGAGTCTACCAGGTGTCCCACGACCTCGCCCACGGCGGGCTACTCTCCGAGACGGATCCCAACGGAACCGTCACCACCTACGCCTACGACGAGTTCGGTCGCCCGAGCGGCATGACACGCCCCGATCGAAGCGTGACCCTCTCGCGAGAGGCCGCCGCGTACGCCGACGATGGCGAGGTGGAGGTCTTTGCCGCGGTGCGGCACCTCGTCGAGGTTTCTTCGGGCGAACGCTATTCAATCGACTACGATGCCTTCGGGCGAGAGGTGAGGGTCGAGGTGCAGGGGGTCGGCGGAGAGGTGTTCGTGCGCGAGGTGGAATACGACCGGGCTGGACGCGTTCGACGCGTGGCCCGCCCGCACCCACCGGGCACCCACGATGAAGGCTTTGCCGAGTATGCCTACGACCCGGCCGGACACCTCACGAGCATCTCCCAGCCGGATGGGGCCGTCTTCGAGTACGACCAGGCCTCCGCGCACCACCTGCGGAGCGACCTCGCCTGGTGGCTCTCCATGGACGAGCGCGCCCTCGCGGTGCGCACCGTGCGAAACCCACGCGGCTTCTCGAGCGTCGAGGCGCTGGGGGTGAACGGGCGCGTGGTCCGGACGATCGACGCCCGAGACACGGCCACCGACCTCAACTACGGGCCCTTCGGTACCCTGCGTCGCATCCGGCCGACCGAACCCGGATCCGCGGGCTCTCAGCTGGAGTTCGTGGTGGACCGCCTCGGCCGACGCACGAGCTCGCGGGATCTCCATCGCGGCGCCACCGACGTCGAGTTCAACGCCTTCGGCGAGCCCATCTCGGTGACCAATGCCAGGGGCGAGGTCGTGAGTCTGACCTATGACGCGATGGGAAGGGTCGTCACGCAGACCGCCCCCGACGGCGTGAGCCGTTGGGACTACGACCAGAGCGAGGACTGTCCCGGCAGTCGGACGGGCTCGCTCATCGCGCTCATGGGCCCCGCTGGCGATCGCGAATGCTACCGGTACGACGCGGCCGGTCGCGTGACCCAGGTAGCGCACGAGGTCGACGGCGCGACCTACCTCCGGGACTACGGGTACGACGCCGAGGGGCGAATTGGCTCCGTCACCACCACCCTGCCCGGGGTGGCGCCGATGACTCTCGACTACACCTACGATCCGAGCGGCCTGCTCGAGCGCATCGCGGATGCGTCGGACGCCGACGCTGCCCTCTGGGAGCTCCTCGCAACCGACCACGGCTTTGCCCCCCGGCGAGAGCGCTACGGGAACGGCCTGGAGACCGTGCATACCTACGAGATCCTGACCGGCAGGCCCATGGTCATCGACACCGAAGGTACGGCCGACATCCCGCGGCGCGTCTACTCGTACGACCGCAGCGGCAACGTGATCTACCACGATGACGGGAACCCCCACCCGTGGACGTTCTGGTACGACGAGCTCGATCGCCTGGAGGAGGCCAGCGCGGGCTCCGAGACGTATAGCTTCGAGTACGACCCGCGTGGCGACATCGCGTCCACGAGCACCCTCGGCGAGTACACGTACGGCGACGCGACGGACCCGACCGCACCCCCCGACGCCGTCAAGGCGGCGGGCGACCTGAGCTTCGAGTATGACGCGCTTGGTTCCCTGAGCCGCCGGCAAGGCCCCGACGTCCCCGGCACGCTCCAGGAATTCGAGAACGACTGGCGCGGCCAACCCCGGCAGATCGCGCTCGGCACGGCCGGGGACGAGAGCGTGGAGTTCGCGTACACGGCGGACGGCACCACGCTGAGGAAGCGGCATCACACCGGCAGCGACACCACCACGACCACGTACCCGCTGCCCGGCGTGACCGCGATCGACGACGGCGCGGGCGGCAGGGAGTACCGCCTCCGCGTCGCCGCGCTCGGACGCCCGATCGCCGAGCTCACGGTCACCCCCGACGGCCGGACCATCACCTACCTCCACTCGGACCGCCTCTCCTCGATCCGCGCCGGAACCAACGAGGATGGGACGGTCGTGTTCGAGCGAGAGTACGATCCTTTCGGCCGGGA
>JAFGBI010000324.1 GCA_016933275.1 Polyangiaceae bacterium
CGGGTCGCACGCGAAGTTCGACTACTACAACCGGAGCTCCACTCCGTTCAGCAACGAGCTCTGGGGTCTTCGCTTCCGCATGGGGGTTGCTTTCTGATCGGCGTCGCCGCGTCGCGGCAATACGCCCGCGACGGCTCCTCGGTCAGTGCTGGCGTGCGACCCGTGAGGCCCTGGAGGTGCCACCGAACTTCGCACCCTGCTCACCGCCGACGACGTCATCGAGGTCGACCAGCCGCCGTGCGAGAAGATTACCATGCGACCTCGGGTCCGTGAGCCCGGCGTCGGCGCGAGCATGCCTCGGCCTGGGGAGTGTCTTCAAAGCCGGTTCGAGCCCGAGCCCGCCTCATGGTCGAGGTCGGGCTCCGTTGGGAGACACTCCCTGAGCCGGCAGAGCCGGAACCGTAGAGGGCCCTTGGCGGTCAGCGGTCAGCGGTCAGGTAGAACGTGGAGACCCTGATCGCTGACGCCTGATTGCTGATGGCCACGAGAACATTGAATAATTGTCCGCCAGATCGGGTCAAGATCACAGCGCTCAGGGACTAGAGCAGCAATCAGGTTGATTGCGGCGTCAAATCGACAACCTGGAGCACCGAACCGGCAGCAGCCCTCTCCAGAGGCGGCGCTGGAAACGCCGCCTCGCCTCGCACGGACGCGTTCTGGGCGCTGCCGTTGCTGTCAGAAACCGGATCGGGGCCTAGCCTCGCAGCATTCGTGCCAATGCTCACCGGCTCGACGCCGGAGAGCGCCGGGACTAGACCGAGCAACGCGACCGCTGCCGTGACCGCGTTCGCTTCGAGGAGCTCATCGCCATGCCCGAGTTCATCTTCACCATGCACCGCGTTACAAAGGTGCATCCACCGGACAAGAAGGTGCTCGAGAACATCACGCTCGCCTTCTACTTCGGGGCGAAGATCGGCGTCATCGGCGCCAATGGATCGGGGAAAAGCTCGCTGTTGAGGATCATGGCGGGCGTCGACCAGGACATATACGGGGAGGCCGCGCCCCACCCGGGCATCAAGGTCGGCTACTTCGCCCAGGAGCCGGACCTCGGCAGCGCAAGGACCGTACGCGAGGCAGTGGAGCTGGCGGTGAAACCGACGCGGGACCTGCTCGATCGCTTCGAGGCGATCAGCACACGCCTCGGGGAACCGCTCGAGGATGATGAGATGAACGCCCTCCTGGAGGAGCAGGGGACGCTACAGGACCGGATCGACGCCGCTGACGCGTGGAACCTGGATCAGGTCGTGAACGTGGCGATGGATGCGCTGCGGCTCCCGCCGGGCGAGGCAGAAATCGACCACCTGTCGGGCGGGGAGAAGCGCCGGGTCGCTCTCTGTCGAGTGCTGCTCGAGCGACCGGATCTCCTGCTCCTCGATGAGCCGACCAACCACCTCGATGCCGAGTCCGTGGCCTGGCTCGAGCGCTTCCTCCACGACTACCCCGGCACGGTCGTCGCGGTCACCCACGATCGGTACTTCCTCGACGACGTCGCGAAATGGATCCTTGAGCTCGACCATGGGCACGGCTTCCCCTATGGGGGCAACTACTCCGGATGGCTCGAGCAGAAGTCCGCCCGCCTCGAGGCGGAGGAGAAGCAGGAGAGCGGTCGGCAACGCAAGCTCAGGCGCGAGCTCGAGTGGGTCCGCGCCTCGCCTCGGGCTCGGCAGGCTAAGAGCAAGGCTCGCCTCTCCGCCTACGAGGACCTCGTCGCCGCTTCCAACGCGATCCAGCGTGACTCAGCGGAGATCAGCATCCCTCCGGGGCGACGCCTGGGCGACACCGTGATCGAGGCGGTAGCTCTGCGCAAAGGGTTCGGCGACCGCCTCCTGATCGACGATCTGAGCTTCCGCCTCCCACGCAGCGGGATCGTGGGAGTGATCGGCCCCAACGGCGCAGGGAAGACCACGCTCTTTCGCATGCTGGTCGGCACCGAGCAGCCCGACTCGGGGGAGCTCGTGATCGGAGAGACGGTGGACGTCGCCTACGTGGACCAGAGCCGCGAAGCGCTCGTCGGCGAACGCAACGTGTGGCAGGAGATCTCGGGAGGCGCAGACGTGCTCGCGCTCGGCAAGCGCGAGGTAAGCTCCCGCGCCTACTGCTCGTGGTTCGGTTTCCGTGGGAGCGACCAGCAGAAGGTCGTCGGCAGCCTGTCCGGGGGCGAGCGCAACCGGGTCCACCTGGCCAAGCTCCTGAAGTCCGGGGGCAACCTGGTCCTCCTCGACGAGCCAACGAACGACCTCGACGTCGACACGCTCCGCGCGCTCGAGGAGGCGCTCCTCGGGTTCGCCGGTTGCGTGGTCGTGATCAGCCATGACCGATGGTTCCTCGATCGCATCGCCACCCACATGCTCGCCTTCGAGGGAGACAGTGCGGTCATCTGGTTCGAGGGCAACTACCAGGCCTACGAGACCGACCGGAAGCGACGCCTCGGAGTCGCGGCCGACCAGCCCCATCGGATCAAGTACAAGCCGCTGACGAGGTAGCTTCTCACCGAACGAGGAGGGGCGACCGGCGCCTCGCTGGGTCCGGTATCGGGCAAGCGGGCCTCGGCGCGCCCCCAGGACGACCGATCACTCGCCGCGGTCCGCGAGGTAGAGCACCGATCGGGTCGCCAACGGCAGCGGCGCCGCTCGAAGCGCACCCATGCCCAGCGAGGGGACGTTTCCAACGGCGCCTCGGGCGGGATCTGCTAGCGGTTCGGTGCTCTAGGTTGTTGATATGACGCAGCAATCCACCTGACTGCCGCTCGAGGGGGCGAAGATCCGCGGTCTCTCTCGGCCGCAACGGCTCCTCGGGTCCGAGCGCGCCGGACGCCGGCGAGCCTCTTGATGTGAATTCGTTGTGGGTTTCACGGGAGAGCGCTACACCGAACACCGACTCGGGCCCACCGTCCAAGTCTCGTCATGCGCCTCGCCACCGTCGTTGCCAGCGATTACCGATCGACCCCCGGGTTGCCCGGCCTCCCTGCGGCGCCAGGGCAAGCCGCGTTGGTACGAAAGCGACTGTTGCAGCCCGACGCGGCGTTCGCCGTGGAACAGCTGGGCGGCCACCGGGACCTGCCCGAGACCCTGGAGCAGCGTCTCGGATCGCTGCCGCGCCGAGCCGCGAACGCCATCTTCTACTTCAACGGATACGTCGTCTGGCAGCCTGGACGCACCCCTGCGCTGGCGCTCGACGCCGTCCGTCCGCGGGCCTACCCGATCCCCCGTCTGTGCGCGTTGCTGGACCGCTTCTGCGACGAGTACCTCCTCGTACTGGACGCTGCGTTGCCGGGCGACGGAGAACGACGCGGCTCCGTCGCTGACGCCCTCTGCCAGGTCATCGGCGAGTATGGTCCGCGGGCGAGCGGCGTCCTCTCCATCACGTCAGGACCGCCCGGCGGTGGGTCGGGGGCGTTCACGGAGCGCCTGCTGGCGGAGCTCGACGCTGCGGGCCGGAGCGCGCCGTCCCCGACCCCAGCTCGCGCGTTGTTCGCGCGCCTGCAGCACAGCCTGGCCGGACTGGCGCGCTCGCACGCGTTGCGCATGGTGCCGTCGGCGCCCGAGTTCCCGATCCTGGCGGGTGCGATGGCCGGCTCGGCCGCCGAGCGGGCGCGGGCAGCCGCTCGGGATTCGGTTGCCCCTCCCCCGCCGAGCGCGGATCCCCGCCTCGTCGCCTACCATGAGACGCTCACCGAGCGCGCGGTCGCATTCGCACAGGCGCAGGACTGGGCGGCGCTCGCCCAGGTCTACGAGGCGATGCTCGACGCTCCCCCGTACCCCAAATCGAGCGAGGTCGCGCAGTGGCTCGCTGCCTATTACCGCACGGTGCATCGGGATCCCCTCCGCGCCGCGCACGCACTCGAACGGGCCGCGGCGGCCGCACCGGGCGAGGCGCCGCTGCGCTTCGAGCTCGGCGACGCTTGGGCGGAAGCCGGCCAGGCTGGTCATGCCATCGACCATCTGCGGGCCGGCGTCACCGCGGAACCGCGGGATCCGGGTGGCTATCGGCGCCTCGCAACGCTCTTCGCCCGAGCCAACATGACCGATTCCGCGTGGAACGCGACGGCGTCGCTCGCCTTCCTCGAAGCCGCGGACGATGACCAACAGGCTTTCGTGGCTGCCCACCGCCCAGATGGACTACTCGCGGCGACGACTACGCTGCGCGAGGAGCATTGGCAGCACAGCCTCGGACCCCCGGTTAGATACCCGGCGCTCGAGGAGGTGCTGCGCACGGTCCGGGCCGCTGCCATCGAGCACACGGTCACCACACGGCAACGAAGAGCCCTCGCGCCCGATCCCGCGATGCGTCAGGACGCGAAGACCAGCACGACGACGCTCTGTCGAAGCCTCACCTGGACCGCCCGTCTCCTCGGCATGCAGGCCCCCGAGCTCTACGTCGAGGCGAGCGACCAGGCGTTCATGAGGGCTCTCCCATTCAAGCAGCCGACGACGGTGGTGAGCAAGGCGTTCGCCAGTGGGTTGTCGCTCCCCGAGCTCGTGTTCCTCTGGGGCCGACACCTGACCTACTATTACCAAGACTATGTGGTCTTCGTCTTTTACCCGACGCTGGATGCAATGATCCGCCTGTTGATGGCGGCGCTCTGGGCCAGCGACTGGGATCCGAAGCGGCTTCGGAGCGAGGACGCGGAGACCAGCCGCCTTGCGGCACACCTGCACAAGACCCTCGACGAATCCGCGCTCTCGAGCCTGCGCGCCGCCACCCGCAATCTCACCCCGGCCCGTGGGCGCCGACGGGTCAGGAGCTACACGGAGGCGATTGACCGGGTCGCCAACCGAGCCGGACTCCTCGCCTGCGGCGATGTCGCGGTGGCAGGGCGGATGATCGAGCGCTTCCCCGTCGAGACCGCGGTCGCCGATCCCGTCGGCGACCTCCTCCAGTTCTCGGTCAGCGCGGAGTACGCAGAGCTCAGAGCCCAGCTCGGCGTCGCGATCTGAAGCCGGGGCCGCCGGGGCCGAGACCGCGCACCCCTTCGACCGGTGCGAGACGCTGGCCTACCGGGCGGCGCGCCACGGCAGGCCAATCGAACGCGCCGCGGCCAAACCCCCGGCGAGGGCGAGAATGATCGCCGTGGCGCGCACCATGCTGGCGATCCCGCCGTCGAGGTCGCCCTCGGTGAAGCGCACCAGCGACTCGTAGGCCGAGATCCCCGGAACCAGCGGGATCACCCCGGTCACGGTGAAGATGACACGCGGGTAGTGGAAGGTCCGCGCCCTTTCGAGACCGAAGACCCCGATCAGCAGGGCCGCCCAGAAGGACGATACCGGGGGCGCCACGCCGAAATCGTTCAGCACCTGCCGCACCAGAAACCCCACCGTGCCCACCAGCACGACGCGCGTGAGCGTCTCCCTCGGCACGCGAAACCAGACGGCGAACCCGAGCGTCGCGAAGGCGCCGAGCGCGGTCTGCGTCATGAGCCAGGCTAGAAGGTCCATTTGCTCCACCCACGCCTCGAACGAGCGGAAGCGATTCAGGTGAGTGCGAAACCCGTCAGGGAGAGGAAGGTCAGCACACCAACCGCGATACAGACCACGACCATCGTAGCGAAAGCGCTGCGCGCGAGCCCAGCAGAGAGATCGAAATGCATGAGGTCGATCAATCCCTGAACCAAGGGGACCCCGGGGATGAGGTAGAGCACACTCGCGAGCACGGCTTTGCCGGGCCCGAGCGCGGCGACGGGTGACACTACCCCCAGCGCCGCGGCGGAAATGCCAAGCAGGCGGGCAGCCGCCCAGCTGACGAGGGCGGAGGCGAAAGCACAGGTGACCACGATGGTGGCGACCGGAGGGTGGGGCTGGGTCTTCTGGTGGCGAAGGCGCAAGAGGTGCCCCGCGAAGGCTCCGGTGAAGGCAGCGGCGATCTGCCATGGCGAACCCTCGATCACGGCGCAGAAGGCCCCGCAGGATGCGCCAAGAAGCCACGGCGTGATCCAGGCGGGGTAGGGCGCTGGGGAGGCTTCGATCTCGTCGAGCTCGTGGGAGAGCGCGGCCGGCGTCAGACAACCGGGCTGGGCGGCGAGCTGGCGAGAGAGGAGCTCGAGCCGGCAGATGCGGTTCATGTCGACCCCAATGTTCGACACCCGCACCATGGCGGTCTGCCTGAGGTCGCCCGACAAAGCGGTCGCGTGTAGAGAGTCGAGGTCATACGTGATTTCGACGCGACCGACCCCAAACGAGGTGGCTGCGCGCCGCATGGTCTCTCTGACGCGGAAGGCAGCCGCGCCCGCGACCGCCACCATCTTGCCGAGCCGCAGGGTGACGTCGGCGACCCGCGCCAGCTCCGGTGCCGTCAAGGGGGAGCCGTGACGAGGAGCATCCGTCTGCGGCGCGCTGGCCGTAGACGCGACGCTGGACTCGCTCTCATTGGCGTCGTCGGCCATCACCGAAAGAAGGTAGCAAGAATCCTCGCGAGCGTACCCCCCAAGATCCGCCCGACTACGCGGTCGGCAGCTCGATCACGAAGCACGCACCACCCGTGGAACGGGGATCCAGGACGATGGTGCCGCCCGCGCTCTCGACCAGACCTCGACACACGGCCAGACCGAGGCCCGTGCCCTTCCCGGTGTCCTTGGTGGTCGCAAACGGCTCGAACAACCGCGCTCGGATCGCTGGATCCACCCCTGGGCCATCGTCTTCGACCTCGATCACGACCGGTCGTGACCCGGGCGAGGTGAGGCCGACTGATCCAGCCTCCACCGCGGATCTGGCCCGCGCCTGACCGCGCAAGGTGATCGTACCGCCAGGGCCACAGGCGTCCGCAGCGTTGAGGACCAGATTCAGAATGACCTGAACCAGTTGCTCTCGCGACAGCAACACGGGTGGCAGATCCGCCCCGAGCTCGATCGTGAGCGTCACCTCACGCAGCGCGCTCTGCGGCGCCAGCAGCGAGCTTACCTCCTCGACCGCGAGACGGACGTCACCTGGTTCGAGAGGCACGTCCGGTCGCGGCACGGTGGGGCGCGCGAACGCGAGGAGGTCTCGCAGGATCCCGTTGATGCGCTCGGTTTCGCGGCGGAGGCGGTTGAGAAAGTCACGCTCCTCCTCTGGCGAAAGGCCGCCGGCGAGCAGGAGCTCCAAGAGCCCGAGCATCGCCGCGATGGGGTTGCCTACCTCGTGCGCGAGCCCCGCCGCGAGACGACCGACCGACGCGAGCCGCTCGGATCGCACGAGGCGCGCGTGCGCCTCCTCGAGCTTGCGCGTGGCGGCGCTCAGCTCGGAAACCTTCCCCTGGAGCGTGTCTTCGTTGGCGAGGAGACGCTCGGTCATGACCCGCAGGGCCTGCGCGAGCTCCACGAGTTCGCGCGGCCCCTGGGGCGCAACCTCGAAGCGCCGAGCGCCGCCGGCAACCCGCTCCGCAGCGCGGCCGATCGCGTCCAGGGGATGCACGATCAGTCGCGTCAGGGCGAAATACGCGGCCACGAGCAGCGCCAGCCCGACGACCGTCGCGTAGAGCCCAAAGAGACGGACCAGAGGGGTGAGCGGAGTGCCCCCGGTGTCAGTACGGACGACGACCGCCACTGCCCCCTCGGTCTCGGGAACCACGATGGCGAGGGCCCGTCCGTGAGGGCCGCTGACCTCGAGGACCGCCTCCCGACCCGGCGCCAGGAAGGCGGGGAGAGTGGCCACGCTCTCGGGGTCGCCCGCGCGGAGCATAGCTCCACCGTTCGGGTCGTAGAACCCAACCGCCTCGACCCCCTCGACCCCGAATTGCGACTCGATCAGGCTCGAGAGCTGGTGGGGTCCACGGTGGGCGCGTGCCTCGGCGAGACGCCCCGCCACGGCCCGCCCCAGCGCCCGGGCGCTGGACTCACGGAGGCGTTTTACTGCGACGCCCGAGTAGGTGGCGATGGCGTAGTGGAGCGGAACGAAGGCCAACAGGAGCAAGCCGCCCAGCAGGAGCAGGATCTGCAGACGAAGCCCCAACCGCACGCCTCCAACATCCCACAGATACCTCCCGGCGGGAACGGCTCCTTCGGACAGCGGACCGGGACGCTCCCGGGCGGCGCCAAACTGGGCCGTCGCCACCGCTGTCTGGTACGGCCGCACTCGGATGGATCCTCTGGTTCGCGCAACCCTCTCAGTGCAGCGGGCATTGCCCGCCGCGGCCGGGCCAGCGTTGAGCCTGATGCTGGGCGCATACCTCGTGTGCCGGGCCTGTGGTTCCACCGTGCCGGTGCTGGACGCTATGGTCGGCGCCCTAGCAGTAGGTTCTTTGGGGTTCCAGCTGGTTCGGCGACTCCGCCGCGCCTACGGTTCGGTTCGAGACGACTTCGTCCTGTTCAGCCATGTCGTGCTCCTGTCCTACGCGGTCGTGCTGGAGGCGCCAGGCGGGCTCGAGGGGCCGTACTACCCCGCGGTCTACGCCGTCATGATGCTCGCCGCCGGCTTCTCGAGCCCGGCGGTGGCGGTCGCAACGGTCGCCTTCTCCGTGCTGCTGGAGGCCGCCGTCGCCTTCGTCGCGTTCCGGCAGGCGGACCATTCGCGCCTCCTGCCGCACGCGGTGCTCATCGGGGTCTTCACGTTCCTGAACTTGGCGCTCTTTCGAGCGGAGATCGCCCGAATCCGTCAGCTTAGCCGGACCCGCATCGAACAGGAGCTCCAGCGTATGCGAGAGGCCGCCCGCTCGTATCGCCTGCTGGGGGCGCCGAGCTCGGCACTCGAGCCGCGGTCGGTCCGACCGGGTAGTGACGAGGATCGTCTCGTGCAGTCAGGCGTGGACGAGATCCACACCGCCCTGCGGCTGGCGCTCGAGCTGCTGCGCCAGAGTCTGCACCTCCGCTCGGCCGTGCTGATGTGGCTCGGACGCTCTGGCGAACGGCTCCACGTCCAAGAGGCCGCGACGACCGAGGAGGGGCTCCTCCCGGGACCGTTCGGGGCGCGCGACGGCCTCGCGGGCGCGGCCATCGCGCAAGGCGAAGCGGTCTCACTGGTCGGGCCGCGGGCCATGAAGCATGTACCCTACTACTCCGTGCCACCACTCGTGGGTGCAGTCTGTGCGGTTCCGGTGGTCGAGCATGGCAACGTGCGTGGGGTCTTGGTGGTCGATCGTGAGGCGCGCGACCCATTCACGTCCCATGAGGAGGAGTTGTTGCGAGCCGCAACTCGCTTCGCGCTCCGAGCGATCGAGAACGAGCGGGTGTTTTCGCAGCTGGAACGCGCCAAGCTCGAGCAGGGAAAGCTCTATCGTGCCGTTGAAGCGCTCTCCTCGTCCACCACCGAGACCCAGGTGATCGAGGCCTGTGTGAGCAGCGCGCGGGAGTTTGCCACCTTCGACTACGCCGTCGTCACGCTTTTCGACCGAAGCGCCGGCGAGCACGAGATCTGCGCGGTGAGCGGCGAGGACGCTGGGGCGCTGGTCGGACAACGGTTTCGCCACAACTCCGGCCTAGTCAGCATGGTGGTTGCGAACCGTCATGCACTGCCCTACCGCGGCGACTACGATCCGGCGCGTCAGGTGGTCTTCACGCGGCGCCTCGCCCCTCCGCCGATGGAGTCGCTGCTCGTCTTGCCGCTCGTCGTCCACGACCGGGTGCTGGGAACGCTGATCCTCGGTTCTCACCGTCGCCACGCCTTCTCGGACGCGGTGCGGCCGACGCTCGAGGTGCTGGCGAGCCATGTGGCGGTGTCGCTCTCCAACGCGCGAATGCTGAAGCGCCTCGAGGACCTGGCCACTACGGACGGCCTCACGGGCGTGCTGAACAAGCGCGCGCTCATCGAACAGGCGGAGCGCAAGCTCAAGAGCGCGCAGCGCTACGGGCGACCGATGGCCGTATTGGTGTGCGACATCGATCTGTTCAAGCGAGTGAACGACACCTACGGCCATGACGTCGGGGACCTCGTGATCAAGGGCGTGGGCGAGCTCCTTCGACGGATCAAGCGCGACACCGACATCGTCGGCCGCTTCGGTGGCGAGGAGTTCGTCATCGTCTGCGAGGAGACGGACTCGGCAGGTGGAGCGCTCCTCGCCGAGAGGGTTCGCTCCGAGCTGGAGGCCACGACGTTCGCCACCGAGATGGGCCCCCTCAAGGTGACCTGTTCGGTGGGCGTGGCACCGGCTCCTGGCGCCGGCAACACTTGGGAGCCTGTCTTCAAGGCCACGGACGAGGCGCTCTACGCCTCGAAACGAAACGGCCGCAACCGAGTCACCGTATGGTCTAGCAAGTCCACCCAACACGGTGCCGCCGCCTGAGACGGACGCCCGAGCCGAGGGGAGCGGGGCTCACCGGTTCCCGTAGCGACGGAGCTTGTCGCGAAGGGTGGTGCGAGGCAGGCCGAGTTCGCGCGCGGCCCGGCTCAGGTTCCCGCCGCACGCCTGAAAGGTCTCGAGGATCATAGCGCGCTCGACCTCACGCACCTTCGTGGCCGGGGCGGCCGCGTGCGGGGGCTCACTACCCGCGGAGTCGGTGGCCCCCGCACCGCGCTGCCGCGCGCCGACCGCCTTGCGAAGCAACCGGTCGAGATCCGCTGCGGCGGTTGGTTTCTCGAGGACGTCGACGACCCCTGCGCGCATCGCCTGCACGGTCGTCGGTATGTCGAGATGACCCGAGAGTAGGATCGTAGCCGGCGCCTGCGCCACGCCGGGCAGCCCCTCGAGGACCCCGAGGCCGCTCACGTTCTGCATCTGGAGATCGAGCACCATGGCGTGGAAGGGCCGCTCCTGGATGAGACGGAGTGCATCGGCGCCATCGGCCGCGTGCTCGACGTCCCACCCCGACAGGCGAAGCTGACGCATCAGCGAACGGGCGAAGACGATGTCGTCATCGACCACGAGCACACTCAGGGTTTCTGCCTCTGGGGACATCGGGGCATAAGGTAGCCCAGAACACGGGCCTCGGGGGCCAGGACTGGCACGGACTGGGACAGTCGCCTCGCCGGGTTCGTTCTGCCGGGCCGGCGTGAACCTTGCCGAACCCGCCCGATAGCCAGGTGTCCATTGTCATTCGGTGATCGCACGTGCCGCATTGAAGCGGCTAGACCCCACCGGGATGACCCGAATGATGCGGTCGGGCGGTTCGTTGGCAACGGCGAGGTTGCGAGTCGTCGGGTGCTCGAGAACCCCACCCGCTCCGTCCACGACCAGGCGAACCGTCGGCCGATCGAATTCCTGGGCGTGGACAGAAGGCACGGTCACCACTCCCCAGGAACCATCGTTGAGTTCGACCACCGTGCCCAACGGTACGGCACCGAGAACACCAACGAGCGCACCCACCGCGTGGTGGCTCCGCGTCCCCGAGACCGCCAGGGTTCGGAGCGCCTCGGCGGCTGTCCACACTGTCTGGACACCCCCTGGCGGACACATCGAGTCGAGTAGGTCGACGACGGTGGCCACTAGCTCGGCCGACATGATTCTGGGTCGGGAGGGTGGAGGCCGGGAGATGGCCGCGCCAGGTGGGCGCATCGATCGGCGTAAGGAGGGTGTGTCCAGCAGCTCCGCGACCCGAGCGGCGATCACCCCAGCCGCACGACCGTCCGCGTCAGCCGGGTTCACGATGGCCGCAAGGAGTGCAATCGCCGCGACGTTGTCAGCCGGCGACGGGGAAGCCGAGATAGCGCGGCCCGCACCGAACAGCAGCGTGGCGAGGGTGAGGCGAGCCGCGGCGACACGGTCGGCGCCCGCCGCGCGAGCGGCCGCGGCGACGAGGATCGCGGCGTGGAACGCTCGCGCGGCGGCGTGCCGCTGTGCGCCAACGAGCGCGAGTGCCAAGGCCGCGCCACGATCCCCGAATGGGTCCTCGGCAAGGTGGCGAGCCATCTCCCGCCAGACCTGCCAGCCGCGGCGCGCCGTTGCGGGCAGATCGACGAAGGACCGGCGAACCTCCACGAAACAGGCGGCATAGCGGTGGGCGAGGCCGTCCCGCACCCTGGTACGAGCGCTCGGCGTGGCTCGGCGAACCTCCATCGCCACCCTGACCCCAACGATGGACCCGCGGCTCAGCGACGCCGCGACCTCGATCGCGCGGTTGGCGAACCGAGCGCTGAGCTCGCGAGCCGCACGCTCGGTCAGGGTGGACGCGAGCGTCAGCCCCTGGATCCCCTGCTCCTGCAGGATGTCGCCCAGAGAACGGGCGAGGTCGTGCGCCCGGCGGGTATCGCAGAGGGGTTCGCCGTTGACGCAGGGGGTGCGGCCAGCGACGTGGAAGGTGAGGGCCTCGTCACCCTCGGCACCACAACGCGCGAGCGCCTCGGTGAGGGCGGCGGCTGCCATCTTGCGCCGCGTGGCTGGCCCGTCGTCGTTCCTGACGCTGCTGGTGGCTCGTCCCAGCAGGAGCACCGCCAATGCGTGGACAGCCCGAGCGCGGGAAGCCGCGCTGCCGCGTGGGCTCCCCACCTGGACTCGGCGCACGACCGAGCGCGTGAGCTCTGGCCAGCCCTCCTCCGCGGCCAGGTCGCCCGCCAGCCGCTGGCAGAACGCGGCCCGTCGCGCTGGATCCCGAGGCCAAGGCAGGTCCTCGAGCCACGGCGAGAAGTCAGCGGCGACGGCCGCGCGCCAAGCCCCCGGTGGTTCCCGTAACCGGTGGCTGGCCGCGGATCGCCAGCAGTCCTCTAGCTGCAGTATCGAATCGAACTCGAGCAACGCGACCACCTCGCGATGCTCCGCCTCGAGGCCGGGATCGGGGGTTCCGGGCTCGGAGAACGGCGGCATCGCCAGATGGAACACGTGCTCCAGGGTCGCCGAGAGATCGAGGAGGCGGTCGGCCAGGCCGTCGCTGAGGTCAACGTCGCGCGGCAGGTCGAGCAGCACCTCGATACCGGCCTCGTCGAGCGTGGGCGTGAGCACAATCCGACGGAGTCCGTTCCCGAAGAGCGCATGCACCCGCCGCTGCATCTCACCAGCCGGCTCCCAGACAGCACCGTCCTCACCTTCGAGGCCCCAAGGGTGGACAGTGACAGCCTGGACCTCGGGGCTCGAACGCGCGGTGCGGCAGAGGTCCAGCAGGGCATGGGTCCCCGCGGTCTCATCCCCCATCATCCTCGCGGTCCATGCGGCGCCGATGATCGGGGCCAACGACACCGCCTCGGATTCGGGTTCGGCGAGTGGGTCGTCGTCGCACCCCTCGTCGTCCTGCCCGGCTGGCGCAGGGTCCGTCTTGGCGCGCGCTTCGCGACCGTCGAAACGCCGCCAATCCGGGCCGCCCGCCGCAACGACCACTCGCTCCGGTTGTCGACCTCCGGACGGAGACGTCTGCCCCGGCGGGGTGGAGGGTCGGTGGAGGGACTCAGGACGGACAGAGAGGGGGCGACCGTCGTTCCTCGACTGCTGGTCGCGCGACATGGACGGTACCGGGGACGCTTCGCCGCGCGAGGAGGGCACCGGATCCGCGGGCGCCACCGAGCTCCGTAGTGGGCCGAGGGTCGCCACCTCGGGCCGCCCCATCGTGTGGACGACGGCCATGCGAAAGGTGGCTGCCGAAGGGAATCGCGACGCTGGGACGAGGGCGAGGGCTCGGTCGATGAGCGCATCCAGGACTGGGATCGGTCGCACGCCAACGTCAGCGAGGGTGCGCGCTGGCGAACAGCAGAGTCTCGTCAGCTGAGTGGGCGCCGTCTCGACAGGATGCACGGTGGCACCGGTGAGTAGGTAATAGAGCATCGCTCCCGCACTCCACAGATCCGACGCGACCGTGGGCCGTGCCGCCGGCTCCCGGGCGATCTCCGGCGGGGTGAAGGCAGCGATCATCATCGACGGAGCCACCGCGAGAGCCCGTTCCACTTCGACGAGGAGCGGCCCGGTGCCGAACCCGAAGACCTTCACAGTGCCGCAATCCGTGATGACCACCTGATCGGGACGGAGCGCGCCATGGATAACGCCGGCCGTGTGGGCAGCGGCCAGCACCGCCAGCATGTCGCCAACGATGCGGAGGGCCTCGGCGGGCGGTACTCGACCCGGTCGCCTGGCCACGAGCTCAGCGACCGTCTCCCCCGAGCAGGGGGTCAGGACGACGTAGGGCACCCCCTCCGGAAACGAACCATCACCGATGAATCGCGCGATGTCCTCGTGCTCGATCCCCTTCGTCACCCGAGCGCTGGCCCCGAACGCGACGGCGATTTCCGGGGATCTTGCCAGTGGCGCGTGGAGGGCGCGCAACAGTCCACTCTTCCCCATGGTGTCTTTTACTGCGTAGGTCGCCGCCACGAGATCCACCCGCTCGAGGCTGCAGAGCCGCCAACCATCGGGCGTGGTCATCCCGACCCGAGCAACCGCCTCGGTACCCAAAGCCGCGATATCCATGGAGGAATCGTGCAAACCACGGACACGCACCATGTTTCCAGAATCGTCAAAAATCTGGACACACGTGGTGTGCGGACAGAGGGTATCGCGCTTCCACCGCCATCGCGAGCGCGATCGCGCGAGACCGACACGGCGCAGCGCGCCAACACCGCGAAACCCAACAGGACCCCCTGTTTCCGGTTGGAGCGACCGGTCGCAAGGACCAGACCGTTCTCCCTCGCTCGTCACCAGATCCCCGCGGGATCAGCCCGCCGCTGACACCCCGCCCCGCAGGTGGCGCTGCATTCGCCGCAAGGCTCCGGATTGAACGCCTTGCCGTTCACAACGGCATCGACCGACCGATCGACATCGATCCCCCCAGAACTGCCGAACCTTCGGATGAGCGGCCGCGCGGCGGAGGCCGCCCGAGACGAGCACCCCATCGGCTGGGAGCCCGACGCTCCGTCGTCGCGGCTACGGATGGAGCCGAAGAGCGCGAAGCGCCGTGCGCGTCAGGAGCCGCGCCGGCGTCGCAGAACCAGGGTGCCCACACCAACGAGCAGCCCCAGCCACGCTCCTCGACCACTCGGGCCAGTCCCCACCGTCGCGCAACTGCAGCCCGGTTCGTCCGCGGTCGATTGGGTCGGTTGGGTCAGGTCAAAGCCGGGCGGCGCGACGGGCACCGTGGGATCTTCTCCCGTGGGGGCGCCGGTGCATTGCCCGGCCGAGCAGACCTGGCCTGCGAGACAGCTCTTCCCGCACTCGCCACAGTTTAGCAGGCTCGCACCCAGGTCCACGCACGATTGTCCGCACTGCGTCAGCCCGTCGGTGCAACCGCCAGTGCAAGTGCCAGAGGAGCACACGAGGCCCGCCTCACAGGCTACCCCACAGTCGCCGCAGTTTTCCACGTTGGCGGAGATGTCGACACAGATCTCGCCGCAGAGCGCGAGATTCGTCGGGCATGCGAATGCCGGACCACCACCGGTGGTCGATGCAGCGTCTCCGCCCGTGGCCGGCGTGCCGCCGGTGGCCTGCCTGCCCCCCGTGGCCGGTGTGCTGCCACCGGTGGTCTGTGCGGCCCCCGTGGCCGGCGTACCGCCCATGGCCGGCGTGCCGCCGGTGGTCTGCGTACCCCCTGTGGTCTGCATGCCACCCGTCGCGTCGCCGCCTGTGCTCGCCGTGCCGCCCGTGCTCGCCGTGCCGCCCGTGCTCGCCGTGCCGCCCGTACCGAGATCGGTCGGGTCCTGACAGTCGGTTCCGTCGCAGTACTCGAACGCGCCAATGTCAGGCCCAGCCCCGAGGGGCACGGCGTTCCCATCGAAATCGGTCCACGCCTGCCAGGCCTGGGTCGCCCCGACGTCGATGGCCGGACTCCCCGCGGCGAGGCGGCCATCGTCCCCGATCCCCGCCTCGGCGGCGGAATCGAGCAGGATCTCCGTGTCGTTCCGGGTCCAGCCAGTGCCCGCCCCAACGCCGGAGAAGGGGCTCACGCCCACGTAGAGGTTGTTGTAGTTCCAGGCTGGATTGAGCGACCCGTTGAACATCCCGCTCCCGCCGTTCACCATGAAGACGTTGTTGCGAACGATCACGTCGGTGTTGGGGGCGTCCGCCAATGGGTAAGGCCCGTACTTGGTGCCACCGACGGTTTCGTCCTCCACGGCGAGCGTGAACGCGCTCGAGGCACGCTGCGGGATGTCGTCGTTCAACGCCGTGTGCACGAGCGTGTTGTGCTCGAACACGAGGTTATAGAAATCCGTGTTGACTGGCTGCAGAAGGTAGAGCCACATCGCGTCGATCGCCACGTTGTAGGCAACGAGCGAGTCCCGGATGATCGCGTGGTTCAGCTGGATCTGATCCGCGCCCGAGAAGTCGCCCGAACAACCCTCGAAGAGCCCGACGCTGAATTGGCAGTAATTGTGGTGGAAGCGCACGTTCTCGATCGTCGAGAGCGCCTCACCGTTCACGATCTCGAGGCAGCCACCCTCTGCCCCACCGAGCGTCGTGTTGTCGCTCCAGCAGTTGACGGCGGAATTGTAGGCGATCTCGTTGTCGGAGCCCATGATCATGTACGCCTCGGCGCCGCCCGAGGTGCCCATCTCGCCCCCCGAGACGCTCACTCCGAGATCGTGCACGTAGTTGTGATGGATGTAGTTGTCCGTCCCCATGACGCCAAAACCCATCATCATCGCGCTGCCGCCGCCGTCGACCTCGCAGTTCATGATCTCGTTGCCACTGCCGCTGACGTTGAACCCGTTGCCTTTGACGTCCATCGACGCCCCCTTCACGGTGATCCCATCCACCACAGCGTTCCCCGACACGCTGATCCCGCCCTGCGTGCCGAGGATGGTCGGATTGGATCCCTCCCCGTAGCGCGTGACGGTGGCGTTGCTGACGCGAAGACTCGCCGTCTCGCAGGTCGTCCCCGCCTTCAGATAGAGGACGTCGTACGCAGACGCCCCGAAACCGCCGCCAGGGATCGTCTGTTTGGGCGTCTCCGGGCTCGCCCCGTCGTTGGATTCCAACCCAGCCTGACAGTCGACGTAGACCTCTTGCGCACCCGCCCACGTAGTGGTGAGAAGGACGATGGCGAACCCGAACGTGACGCGGACGATGGTCATGGACTCCTCCAACCCTAAACGGATAGGAGAAGATAGCGCTCCGAGCACCACCGCTCCAGGGCAAACGGGGGTGTTTCGAACTTCACGTCCTGCGCGAACTTCTCCAGAATTTGAGGAATCCATTCGGTTCAACCTGGATTTCGCGCCTCCTAGTTCGCCATGCCGTACTCCTCGCAGCCTTCGGCCTTCTCCGCGCCCGTCGTGCTCGAATTGGCGC
>JAFGBI010000325.1 GCA_016933275.1 Polyangiaceae bacterium
CCTACGGCCTACCGCCTACGGCCTACCGCCTACGGCCTACCGCCTACGGCCTACCGCCTACGGCCTACCGCCTACGGCCTACCGCCTGCCTCTTCCTTCTGGTTGCGGCCGAAGGCTGCGCTGTCCTCTCAGGTCCGCCGAGCCCGCGACCCCCTCCTGCGCGGCCGGTTCGTCCCGGGCTCGAGGCAGCGTCGGCAGCTGCCAGGACTACCGATCGCTCGCTGACGGGGAGGTTCGGGCGGCTCGGCCCGCTGGAATGTCCGGGGACCCCGTATTTGAAGGACCTACGCGCTCGCCGCACGCAGCTTGCCCCAAGACACCAACCGCATGATGACGAGCGCGGCGACCGCGATCGCAATCCCGATCGTGCTTTGGTCCGCGGTACGGCCTCGAACCCGGTGCCGGCCACCGCTCCGGAAGGCGAGGGGTCCATTCGCGTGGGATCCCGCGAGCCGATGCTCCTTGTGTTCCCTCGGGCCATCGTGGACATGCTAGCTTGCCGGCGGCGGCCGCTACAGATGTCGGGGCAGTCACTCTCGGCTTTGCCAAACGCCGTACCGTAGGGGATTGAACCTGGATCTCGCGCCTCCCAATCCGCCATGCCGCACTCCTCGCATCTTTCGGCCTTCTCCGCGCCCGTCGTATTCGAATCGGCGCGGCTAGTGCACTGCGCCTCCGGCGCTCCCTCGCTGGGCTCGGGCCGTGGTCCTCCGTGGGCTCGTGCAGCAGGCTGCACTCGCTCCACTCCGGCGCTGCGCGCGCCGAACGCGGACAAGGCTCGAAATCTGCTTCGGATTCCGGCATGTTGTCCGTCGTCGGCGCGAAATCTAGGTTGAAATGAGAAGAGCCAGATGGGTATCAAAGGTGTTGTCGTCTGCCATGTTGCGCCCCAGTCCCACCTCGATCTTGACTACTCTGGCGCCGAGGCAGACTGGTTCTTCGGGCAGCGCCAGGTCCCCCACGCGTTCAACGGGGGCATGACGGATAGCTGGTCGCTGCTGCGTGCGGTCGCTGCTTCTCGGGACGTCGCACGGCGGCCCGCGCGCCTTTCTTCTGGTTGTCGACGGACCCGGGCCAATACCCGAGGAGGATGCGCATGAGGAGTATGTCTTCAGTTCCGGTGGTCGTGCTCGGCCTGTTTGCGGCAGCATGTGCGTCGGCTCCCCCGGCGGCTCCCCCGGCGGCGCCGCCCGCCGCGGAGCCTGTCCCGGCGGGCGGCGAGGACACGACCTCGGTCGTGCCCGCTGTGGCGGCGACGTTGGCTTCCCCGGCGGCGCACCAGCAATCGGCGAGCCCGGGTCGGGAGGTGGCTTCCGTGGCGCTGGTCAATCCGCTCGGTGAGCCGCGTGCCCGGGAGACGATTGCGCTGGCCCTCGCCGACGTCGCGAAGAACGTTTCGGGGCTGGCTCCGGACCAGCTCTTCGTCGTGGATGCCGCCGGGGCGCCGGTGCTGTCCCAGTTGGTCGACATGGATGGCGATCTTTCGCCGGATCAGATCGTGTTCCAGGTCGATCTCGCGGCCAACGAGGACAAGACGGTGAAGCTCCGCCTCGGAGAGCGGTCCCCGGCGGTCGCGGCCGACTACCGGGCATACGGGCGCTTCGTGCGCGAACGGTACGACGACTTCGCCTGGGAGAACGACTGGGTCGCGTATCGTGTGTACGGCCCCGCCCTCGAGACGGCGGAAAGAGATCCGCTGACGTCGAGCGGTATCGATGTCTGGGTCAAGCGGGTCCGCCGGCTGGTCATCAACGAGTGGTACATGACGGACAACTACCACCGGGACCATGGCGATGGACTGGACGCCTACAAGGTGGGACCGTCGCGCGGCTGTGGTGGCGTTGGCATCTGGACGGGCGGCAAGCTCGCGGTTTCCAGGAACTTCGCCACCTCGCGCGTGCTCGCCAACGGTCCGATCCGCCTCGTCTTCGAGCTGAGCTACGCGCCATGGCAGGCCGGCAGCGTTCGTGTCGGCGAGACCAAGCGCGTGATCCTCGACGCCGGATCGCTGTTCAACCACTTCGTCTCGACGTTCTCTGGGGGCAGTGCGCTGTCGCTGGCAATCGGCATTGCCAAGCACCCGGGTGCCACCGTGGAGTTTGACCGCACATCCGCCGGGATGCGCGACTGGGAGCCCCTCAACGAGGGCAAGGACGGCAACATCGGGTGCGCCATCGTGCTGCCCCCTGGTGCGACCGCGACCCAGCAGCAGACCGACGGCGAGCACCTGGTCGTCTTGCCGACCAAGGGGGGGGCGCCCACTGACTACTATGTCGGTACGGCGTGGGATCGCGGCGGACGGGTGTCGGACTCTGCCGGCTGGAAGCGGGAGGTGGAGAGCCTGTCTCGGCGCCTCACCGCGCCCGTGAAGGTCACGCTGAGCGCGACACCGGCGCGGTAGGTTCGGGGGAGTACTGCCGCGTCTGCTTGCGAACAGAAGGGATTCTGACGATGAAGAAAGCCGCTTCGGAATCGAACGGGGCACCGGACGGCCTCGAATCATCGGCGCGGGTCGAGGTCGCTGCGGCACCAGGGGCGTCGGGCGGTATCGGGAGGTATCGCTGGGTGGTCTGTGCGTTGCTCTTCTTCGCCACGACCGTCAACTACATCGACCGGCAGATCCTGGCTCTCCTCAAGCCGATCTTGGATCAAGAGCTCGGGTGGACCAACGAGCAATTCGGCGCAGTGAACGCCGCCTTCCAGGGCGCGTATGCGGTGGGCCTCTTGGCGTTCGGGGCCTTCATCGATCGAGTGGGCACCAAGATTGGTTATCTGGTGTCGATCGCCGCCTGGAGCGTGGCGGCCATGGGGCACGCGCTCGTCGGGAGCGTGGGCGGCTTCTTCACCGCGCGGGTGGCGCTCGGACTGGGGGAAGGCGGCAACTTCCCTTCGGCGATCAAGGCGGTGGCCCTCTGGTTCCCCAAACGCGAGCGGGCCTACGCGACGGCCTTGTTCAATTCCGGCACCAATGTCGGGGCGATCGTGGCGCCAGCCGTCGTACCCTGGATTGCCCTCACCTGGGGTTGGCGGTGGGCCTTCATCCTGGCCGGCATCGCCGGCCTGGTCTGGATCGCGTTCTGGGTCCCCTTCTACGACGTTCCTGAGCGCGTACGTCGCCTCAGCCGTCGTGAGCTCGCGCACATCAAGAGCGACGCCGACGCGGGGCCAGCCGATGCGGGAGCGATGCGCTGGCGAGAGATCCTGCGCTATCGCCAGGCCTGGTCCTTCATCGTCGCGAAGTTCTTGACCGATCCCGTGTGGTGGTTCTTTCTGATTTGGCTACCCGACTACTTCAAGAAGACGCGCGGCCTGTCGATCAAGGATAGCTGGGTGCACCTGGTGACGATCTACACGATCGTGACCGTCCTTAGCATCCTCGGGGGCTGGCTGACGGGGTATTTGACCCGCCGCGGGCTTACGGTGAGCCGCGCGCGCAAGATCTCGATGCTCTGCTTCGCCTGCACGGTCTTTCCCATCCTGCTCGTCAGCGGAGCCGACGACTGGACGGCCGTGATCCTCATCGGCATCGCGGGCGCGTCGCACCAGGCGTGGTCGGCCAATCTGTTCACCAGCGTCTCGGACATGTTCCCGAAGCGCGCGGTGGCTTCGGTGGTCGGCATCGGCGGGATGGCTGGTTCGATCGGCGGGATCCTCTTCCCGGTCTACTCCGGCAAGCTGCTCGATCGTTTCCAGGCGAGCGGAAACGTCACCGCTGGATATGCGGCCCTGTTTGCCATCTGCGCCTTCGCCTATCTGATCGCGTTCGGATTGAACCACGCGCTGGCGCCGAGATTCGAGCCGGTGCCCATACGCGCGCCGTGACGAGCAACCGGTGCGCGGAGCGAGGGCGGCAGCTGGCGCACCGGTTCCTCGGGGCTGCGTTGGCTGGGTCCGTGACGACTCTTCCCTGACGCGGCGGGCCACGATGCCGACCGGCGGACGGGTCTGTGCTGGCGGAAGTGGTTCGTCCAGGAGGAATTGAACGGATCGGCCATTGACAGCCCCCGCGGTCGCGCAAATAGTTAACGTAACGTAACGTAACGTAACGTAAGGAACGGACGGAGATGACTGGCAGGAAAATAGCCTGGGCGGGTGCGATAGCGGCTCTCGGCGCGTCCACGACGGCCGCGGCGGGACCGACGGGTACCCTGGAGGTGGCCGCGTTCGAGCTGAAGCGCACCGAGGGCGAGGTGGTGTGTGCCCTCTACGATCGTGCGGACGCGTTTCCGAGCGAGACCAACGTGTACGCTGGCGCATACGCGAAGGTAGCCGATCGACGTGCGGTCTGCCGGTTCGAGGGAGTCCCCGCGGGGCGGTATGCGGTCGCGGCGTTTCATGACGAGGACGGCGATCGAAAGCTCAAGACCGTGCTCGGATTGCCGCGCGAAGGGTTCGGCTTCTCCAACGATGCCAAGCCCGGGGCCTTCGGTCCTCCGAGGTTCGTCGCGGCCGCCTTCGATTTCGACGGCAAATCCAAGCGCTTGTCCATCCGCGTCAACTACCCGTGAGCGATGGCGCCGTCCCGCAGGATCGCGTCCCGTCGGCTAGCCACGAGAACAGGGGAGAACCATGGCGAAAATCGCAGTACTTTACTACTCGGCGACCGGATCCAATCATGTGATCGCTCGGGCTGTGGGTGAGGGTGCAGCGGCCGCTGGCGCGGAAGTCCGCGTGCGCCTCGTGGCCGAAACCCTACCGCCAGAGGTTGTGGCCAAGAACGCGGAGTGGCAGGCCTTCGTCGAGCGAACCAAGGATTTTCCCAAGGCATCGCTCGAGGATCTCGAATGGGCCGATGGAGTGGTGTTTGGAACCCCCACCCGATTCGGCAACGTGGCTGCCCAGCTCAAGGGATTCCTCGACTCGGCCGGGGGGCTCTGGTTGCATGGGAAGCTCGCCAACAAGGTCTATTCGGGCTTCACCTCCGCGCAGAACGTCAACGGGGGCAACGAAGCCACGCTGCTCGCGCTCTACCAGACGATCCACCATTTTGGCGGAATCATCGTGTCTACGGGGTACACGGACCCCGCCGTCTTCGCGAGCGGAGGCAATCCCTACGGCGTCAGCCACGCGACCGGTCCGAACGGAGCTGGCCCGACCGAGGTGGTGCTCTCCACCGCTCGGCACCTCGGTCGCCGGGTAGCGGAGCTGGCGACGAAGGTTCGTGGTTGATCGCCGGGATTTCGCCGTTGGCTGGTGGGCTGGCGTGCGGTAGCCATCATCTGCGATGATCATTGCCATGGACGCGGGGTCTACGTTGGGCGGCTCGGGAATCATCGAGGTCGAGTGTGTGGAGCTGAGGGACGACGCGGGCGAGATCGTGTGCGCCCTGTATGACCGCGCCGAGGCTTTCCCGAAGGAGCGCGGCGTGCGGAGCGGGAGCTACGCGACGATCGCGGGTCGGCGTGCGCTCTGTCGCTTCGACGGGGTTCCCCCGGGACGTTACGCCGTCGCCGCCTTCCATGACGAGGACGGCGATCGCAAGCTGAGGACCATGCTCGGGATCCCCCGCGAAGGCTACGGCTTCTCGAACGACGCCAGGCCGGGGACTTTCGGCCCGCCCAAGTTTGCCGCGGCTGCCTTCGATTTCGACGGGACGGCGAAGCGCGTGACGATCCGGATCCGCTACCCGTAGGCCCTTTGCGGTGCGATCCTGACCGAATCTGGCAGCAGATCCGTCGGCATGCTCCTGGCCATCAGCGTCCGGCCGTCAGCGGTCTGGGTTCTCGAAGCCTACCTGACCGCCGATGGCTGACCGCTGTTGGCCCTTGGCCGGCTTCGGTGCTGGCTGGCACCTGGCGGCTGTGGTGGATGGCCGACGCTCGCCCTGGCTCATCACCGCCGATTCCGGCGCGTCTCGGACCGAGAACCGCCGCGACGTCCAAATTGCCGGCGCGAGCGGTGCGCCCACGACCGGCGGCGGTACGATCGATGGCGCCGGGGCGGCGGGACACGCGGCTGGCGCCGTTGGGGAGTTCCCGGCGGGTGGCGCGGGCGGGGTAGCGGGGACGCTGTGGACGGGGGGCGGGGCTGGTCCTGGTGGTGCGGAGCCCATGGGTGGCACCCCCGAGACGGGTGGCGTCCTGCCCAGCGGAGGCGGTGCGGCGGGCACTTCGTCCGGCGAGAGGGGCGCCCTCTGGTCAGGGTGGCACGGCGGGCTGCGCGGCCACGGAAGCCCTTTGTGGGACCGACTGCGTGAACCTCGCCACCGACGACGACCATTGCGGGAGCTGCAGCAACTCCTGCCATGGCGCTGACGTTGAACCTGGATTTCGCGCCTCCTAGTTCGCCATGCCGTACTCCTCGCAGCCTTCGGCCTTCTCCGCGCCCGTCGTGCTCGAATTGGCGC
>JAFGBI010000326.1 GCA_016933275.1 Polyangiaceae bacterium
AGTTCTTGCAGAAAAACGATCCCACAAAGTGCGTCATGGATGACATGGACCTACATCGGGGCGACTACCTGACGCAGTAGTGCTAGTCCTGCAGGAGCGCGATCTGAAGCGGATTCTGGCGTGGTCGACGGTCTCGTCTCTGGGCACGCTGATCCTCCTGATCGGGCTCCCCGGTGAAGGCGCGGCCACTGCCACCGCGGCCTTCCTGGTGGCGCACGCCCTGTACAAGGCGCCGCTCTTCTTCGTGGCCGGCAATGTCGATCACAGCGCCGGAACAAGGGACATCGGACGCCTCGCCGGGCTCGCGCGCTGTATGCCGTGGACCGCGGTGGCCGCCCTGCTCGCGGGGATGTCGATGGCCGGGGTGCCCCTCTCCTTTGGCTTCGTGGCCAAGGATCTGATCAAGATCGCGAAGGCAGAGGGTGACGCTTACGTCTGGGTCGCCTACGGGGGTGTCTTGGTAAGCGCCCTGTCGATCGCCGTGGCGGCGGTCGCCGCGATCCGCATCTTCTGGCATCGCGGGGGCGAGGCCGTACCCTGTGAGATCGCCGAGGTGCCTCGCTCCATGCGGTGGCCCCCGGTCGCCCTCGCCAGTCTGGGGATCGTGTTCGGGGTGCTGCCCCGGTGCGTCGAGCCGCTGCTCTTGGACGCCGCCCGCGCGATGCGACCAGGTCTCGAATTCGAGTCCGTCCGGGCGGGCGTCGAGGGCGCTCCCACCTTCACCGCTTTCGGGTTCGCGTTGATCCTCGGGTTGCTGTTCTTCCTGGGGTGGGACCGGCTTCACGCCGCCGTCGACCGTCTACGCGCCCACGTCCCCCGCGTGCTCTCGGCACAGGTCTGGTACGAGTGGTGGCTCGCGAGCGTTCCCGTCGTTGCCGGGGCGCTCACCCGCCGCCTGCAGACTGGAGTGCTTCGGCACTACGTGACGCTGCTCGTCCTGTTCGTACTGGGTGCGCTGGCGCTGACGCTGGGGTTCGGCGGCACGCCGACGTGGCCACCCCTGGCGTGGCCTTCGCTCGCCGTCGGTGGCACGGCTTGCGGGATCCTGATCGCCAGCGTGGGTATTTGCGTCGCGCGTGATCCCTTCGTGGTGCTGCTGATCAGCGGACTGCTGGGTCTGGGCTGCGCCCTGCTCTTCCTATTTCTCGGAGCTCCGGACGTGGCCTTCACGCAATTTGCCGTCGAGGTCGCCTTCGTCGTCGTGATTGCCTCGATCCTGCTCCGGATGCGGCGCCTAGACTTGGTCGGGCCGCGTCCGGATCCGGTCGTACTGCGGCTGCTGCCCGCGCTCGGCGCGGGCGCCGGCGTCGCTGCCCTCACGGCCTGGGCCGTGTCCGGCGCGACCGATCCTGCCCTGCGTGACTTCTTCTCGGCGAAGAGCCTCACCGAGGCCCACGGGCGCAACGTCGTCAACGTCGTCCTGGTCGATTTCCGCGCCCTGGACACGCTCGGCGAGGTGAGTGTGGTGGCGGTTGCTTTCCTGGCTGCCCTGCCCCTGCTCCAGGCGCTGCGGCGAGCGCCAACGAGGGCGACGCGATGACGCCTCGCTCGGCATTGATCCGCCTCGCCGTGCGCGTGCTCTATCCGGCGATGCTGGCCGCCTCGCTCTGGATCCTGTGGCGCGGCCACCATCAGCCAGGGGGCGGTTTCATCGGGGGCATGGTGGCGGTGGCGGCCACATCGCTCCTCGCCGTCGCCGAGGGCTCGCACACCGCCCTGAGCCGCCTCCCGTTCGGCCCGGCGCGGCTCGCCGCGTGCGGAGGCCTGGCCTCCTTGACCAGCGGTCTCCCGGCGCTGGCGCTCGGGCGACCTTACCTGGAACACCTCTGGCTTGAGATCCCGCTGGGACCGACGAAGCTCCCACTCTCCACGGTCATGCTCTTCGATCTCGGCGTCTACGCCGTCGTCTGGGGCGCGCTCGGGGGTCTCTGTGCACACGCCATGGGGCTCGACGAGAAGGCGGCGGTCGCGGCGGAGGCAGTGCCGGCTCCGGGCGAGTCCGGACCAGAGAGGGTCGAGCCATGATCTGGGCTCTCGCTCTCGCGGCTGGCGCGATCGTCGGCGCCGGCGTGTACCTGAGCCTCTCCCGACACCTGCTCCGCGTCGTCGTGGGGGTCTCGCTGATCGGCGCGGCCGCCAATCTGGTCCTGCTCGCCATGGCCCGTGCCACCGGTCCGGAGCCGCCCGTGATCCGCGCCGGGGAGGTGGAACTCGCGGCCGGTCTCGATCCGTTGCCGCAGGCGCTCGTCCTGACCGCGATCGTCATCGGCTTCTCACTGACTTGCTTCTCTCTGGTTCTCGTGCTGGCCATCGCCCAGCGCACCCGGGACACCGATGGGGACGCCCTGCGCGCCGCCGAGCCACACCCGGATCGGGACGGGAAGCCACCGGTGGAGGGGGACGCCTGATGGGGAACTGGCTCCTGCCGCTGCCGGTGATCCTGCCGCTCGCGACGGCCCTGCTCACGATGGTTTCGTGGCGAAGACCGCGGGTGCAGGGCCTCATCGCCGGCGCGAGTCTCGGCGCGCTCCTGGCCGTCAGCACCGCGCTGCTGGGGCTGGTCTGGACCGAGGGGACGCAGCGCACCAGCTTCGGCGGCTGGCCCGCGCCGTTCGGCATCGAGTTTGCCGTCGATCCTCTGGGCGCGGCGATGGTGTCGATCACCGCGCTGATGGGCGCCACCGCCGCGCTGTTCTCCCTCGGCGACGCCGACCCGGGGACACCGTCGCCAACGCTCTGGCCGCTGACCTTCGCACTGCTCGCCGGCGTGGGCGGGGCCTTCGTCACCGCGGATCTCTTCAACCTCTACGTCTGGTTCGAGCTGATGCTCGTCGCGTCGCTCGGCCTGCTGGCTTTGGGAGGAGAGCCCCGCCATCTCGACGCTGCGCTCAAGTACTTCGTGCTCAATGCCCTCGGCACCCTGCTGCTGCTGCTAGCGGTGGGGTACCTCTATGGCCTGACGGGTCACCTGGGCTTCGTCCCGCTGCGCGGCGCCCTGACGGACCTGGACGGCGCCACCCTCGGTCCTTTCGTCGCGCTACTGGTGCTCGCCATCCTGATCAAGGCGGGCGCTTTCCCCCTCTGCGCCTGGTTGCCCGCCTCCTACCCCACCCTGCCGGCGTCGCTGGTGGCGCTCTTCGCCGGGCTGCTGACCAAGGTGGGGATCTACGTCTTGCTCCGCCTCCTGGGTGGGGTGCTGCCGGCGCTCCCTGCGTTCCTGACCCAGGGGCTCGCCTGGGTGGCCGCTGCGACGATGCTCGTCGGCGTGCTCGGTGCGGCCTTCCACTGGGATCTGCGACGGATCCTCGCCTTTCACATCATCAGCCAGATCGGCTACATGCTGCTGGGAATCGCCCTGCTGACGAAGGCCGGGCAGGTCGCCACCGTCTTTTACGTGATCCACCACATCGTAGTGAAGGCGAACCTGTTCTTGATCGCCGGCCTCGTCTTTCGCATGACCGGCACCTACGATCTCCGGCGTGCCGGCGGGCTGTACGTCGCGCGGCCCGCGCTCGCCCTGCTCTTCGCGATCCCCGCCCTGTCGCTGGTCGGGTTACCTCCTCTGTCGGGGTTCTGGGCCAAGCTGCTGGTGCTGCGCGAAGCGCTGGCCCAGCAGCAGCTCGCGCTTGCGGTGGTGGCCCTTGCGGTCGGCCTGCTCACCCTCTACTCGATGCTCAAGATCTGGCTGGAGGCCTTTTGGAAGCCGCACCCGGATCCCGACTGGTCTCCGCCGTCGCACGTCGGGTTGACACCGGCCTATCTGGCAACCGGACTGCTCGCCGCGGTGACGCTCGCCTTCGGGGTGATGCCGGAGCCGATGCTTCAGCTCGCAGAGCGCGCCGTCGAGACCCTGAGGGAGGCTGGGCCGTGAGGCTCGCGGCCGCGGTGACGCTCCTCGGACTCTTCTCGTGGGAGCTGGTCACGTCGGGGCTCGCCACGGCTTGGACCATCGTCCGGCCCGGCGCACGCCCGCGTCCGGGGCTGGTCCGCCTGGACTACGGCGACCTCGAGCCGCTCGGCGCGGCGCTGCTCGGCAGCATGATGACGCTCACCCCCGGCACGACCACGATCGACATCGATCTTCAGCGTCGCGAGTTGCTCGTGCACCTGCTCGACGCCTCGCGCGCCGAAGCCACCGCGCGCAAGATCCGGCGCCGCTTGCAGCGGCGAATCGCCCAACTCCTGCCGGCGAAGGGCGCGCGGTGACGCTCGTGCTCACCCTGTCGCTCGTTACCGGTGCGTTGGTCGCCATCGGGCTCGCGGCAATGCGACTGGTGCTGGGGCCCACCCAGGCGGATCGAATCGTCGCGCTCGACGTGGTCTTCTCCGCCAGCATCGTGATGACGGCGGCAGCGGCCTTGGCATCGGGCCGCGCGCTCTATCTCGATCTCGGGCTCGGGCTCGCGGTGGTGGGATTCGTCGCCACGGTGGTCTGGGCGCGGCTCATCGAGAGCTCACCGAAGGGGACGAGATGAGCGGGCTCGCGATGGTGGTGACCGGCATGGGAGTGGCGCTCCTGGTCGTCTCCGCCGCGGGGCTCTTTCGGCTCCCTGACGCGCTGTCTCGCCAGCACGCGGCTACCAAATCGATCACCCTGGCGCTCGGTCTGGTGCTGGTCGGGGTAGCCCTGCACAGCTGGGATCCAGGCGTCACCTGGCGGGTCACCGTCCTGATGGCGATCCTGCTCCTCACCTCTCCGGTGGCTTCTCACATGCTCGCCCGGGCCGCAGCGCGTCACGCCTACACCGACGACGAACTGAGCGACGCCCCACGGCTCGAGCTCCCGGACGAGCCGCAGGTGGACGCGCACCCCCGCCAACGCGCCGGCGACGACACCTCCACCTCCCCGGCCGCGGGTCCACCGCTGACGTGAGGCGGCTCGCTACCGTCTCAGAGGATCGACGGCGCGACCAAGGCGAGAGTAGCCGCCGTCAGCGCGACCCCCAGCGCGATCGCGAGCCACTCCGGATCTCCTCGGTTTGGGCGCCGCATGGAGGCACCCCAGCCCCTCTCGGGTCGCCCGCCACGGGGAGGAGTCCCCGCACTGGTGTGCAGGGACCCCGGTTGCGGCCCGGGGCGCCGCCGAGACCGTCCGGGCACCGTGCGGCCTGCGGCGACAGGGATGGCGGGTGGCACCCCCCGCTCGAGCGCGGCCGACGACGAAGACTTCGCGGCGCCCGCTCGATACAGGTGGGCCAGGATATGACTCGCGGTGTGTCGATAGGCGTCAGACCTCATGGCTCGCTTCTCCTTCCCCGCGTTCCGCGAGGTCTCCACTTCATCGACGAGACCCCGACCAGCGCGCGGTGTCAGAGGGGCTGACCGCCGTCGTTCCGAGAAGGGGCGGCCCGCCCCTCATGGGACCCAACCGGCGCGACCGCGCGAATATTCCACGGACGTTGGCTCCCCAACCGGCGCCAACGTTGCTGCGGAGCTGTCGCGCCAGTCAGTCGCTGAACCAGCAGGCTTGATCGCTGTCAGGGTGGTGCAAGTCGAGCGATGCCGCGCTCGGCAGGAACACCTCCTCGCGCAGCCACTGCTCCCAGCAGTACAGCTTCGAGCACGGCGACAACGCGCGGTTCGCCACCATCGCGAACCACGCGCGCTCGAACGCATCGCGTGTCTTCGCCGACCGAGAGTGCTCGCGGAGCACCCGGTCGATCCCCGTCTCGCGCCACAACTGCTCGAGCACGTAGACCCCGCCATACGGCCAGGCGTCCCGTGCCTGCCCGGGAGGGCCACCGTCCGCAGCGAGCACCCGCGGCGCCGCCGTGCCGTCCCTCGTCACCCGCAGGATGCTCGCCGCGAGCCGCTTGAGCATCGCGCCGTCTACTTGGTCGGCGCGCCCGAAGTCGTAGACGACCTTGCCCACCGCGCAGCCGCGAGCCGCGCCCCACACGTTCTCGGCCAGTTGGTAGTACCGGACCTCCGAACCGTCCGAGTTGCGCCGCTTCGTCCTGCGCAGGCACATGCCTGGTGAGTACACGCCCGGGCACGCGCATCGCAGGGTTCCGGCACCAGGTCGTCTGCCTATGCTTGTCGGGGTTCGGCGGCTCGCAACTGCGCGAAATCGCCTGCGCTGGGTGCCCAAGACGCCGAAGAACCTTCAATGTCGGGTCACGGAGCAACTCGACCGCGTGCCGGAAACGCACACCCTTCGCTCGTATCACCCAGCCGATCACCGTGCCCCCCGTCTGGCAGGCTCCCAGGCAGTGCCAGAGGTTCTTCGAGGGCGTGATCACCAGCGAGGGCTCGTGGTCCCCGTGGAACGGGCACCGGCCAAGCTAGAACAATCGGGCCAGGTTTTCCACCGCGATGCGCCGGAGCTTCAAGCACCGATTGCGATCGAGGGTCTCGGCCGCAAGCTTCGCCAACAACGCGTCGCCAGTCGACCCCAGTTCGCGCGCGAAGGCTCCAGGGAAATGGTGGCGGAAGGCAGCGAGCCATGCGTAGACGGGTTCCCGCAGCCGGGGCTCCAAACCTTGGGCGAGGATTTCCATCACGGCCCTTCGGATCGCGTCGCGACCGGCCGTTGGTACCGGGAGCGGCCGGATCGCACCATCTGGCATCCCGGCTGCCATCAAGACCATGGTGGCATCCACGAGGCAGAAGGGTAGCATGATGCGATGCTCGACGGGGCACGGCTCGACGCCATCGTTCAAGCGGTCGCCGACGAATTGCCGGGGGATTGGCTCCTCGTTGGGGGCGCCGCCGTTGCCTTGTGGCTGGACCCACGACGAGTGACCGAGGACCTGGATCTCATTGGCTTTCAAGGCACGCCCGCGGAGCGTTGGGCGCTGATGGAGCTCGGGGAGCGGCAAGGGCTCCCGGTCGAGGCTGTGAACTCGGCGGCGGATTTCTTCGTGTTCCGCATTGCGGACTGGCGCGACCACATCGTGCTGCTCCGGACGGGCGCTGCCGGGCGCGTCTATCGACCGGATGCGACGTTGCTCATCGAGCTCAAGCTCGGTCGCCTCACTGAGCAGGACCTCGCCGATTGCCTGGCTGCGATCGCCGCGAGCTTCGAGCCCGAACCGCCGCTCGACCGAGAACGCCTGCTGCGAGTCTCCGCCACGCTTTCCCCGACCGAGGACGCCGCCCTAGCCGCGCGAAGAGCACGGCTACGGGACGCGTTGGCGGGCTTCGGAGCAGGGCCGGAGCGCGGCGGCGTGTGACTCGCGACTCGAACCCGGCGAGCATGGGCTTCTGACACGCCTTCCCCGTCGTGTCCAAGTGCTCATCGCCACGGTGCGAGCGGCGCCGACCGTTGCGGCAACGACGATCCGATCAGTTGCACCCGCTGAGGGTGCCCCAGAAGAGCGATGGACCTCCCGCATAGGAGTAGGTCACGATGCGGGTCTCTCCGGCCGCCACCGTGAGGCTGCAATTGGCCTCCGGGATGAGGTTGCTCGTCCCGGTGTTCGAGGAAACCGACAGCGAGTAGGTCTGCTCCGGTTCCACCTCGTAGGTGCCGGGCGTGCCGTTGAAGCGGATCCCTTCGCCGGCGAGGTTGGCTCCGCGGCTCTCGCCGAGCGACGTGAGGTACACCTCGTCGAGCGTGCACCCGGATTCGCCGTTGACGACGCGGACCGTCGCTGTCTCGTCCTCGTTTCCGGCAAAGGCGCAGGCCGTGAGGATGCAGGGGGTGAGCGCCAGAACGTGGAGGAAGCGGCGATGCATGGTTCGTTGCCTTTCTGGGGGTCGAAGGGGCGCGTCCCGGGTGCGCCTCGACAGCGAGGAGAGGTACCCGCGCGCGCTCGGGGGGACGAAGCGTCCTGTTGCCCGGCGTCGTCAGGGCCGCGAATCGAGCGCGAGGGGTGGGGTTCGTGCCCACGGTGCGAGCACAGTTGCTTCGTCTGGGAAGTTGCAGCGCGTCGCCAAGCGTTCGACGAAAAAACGCGCCGGGGGGAAGGAGCACGGATCGCGAAACGCTCGCGAAACCTTGGCGGTGTTTCGCCACATCCGGGCCTCGCACAGACGCGTTTCCAGCGCTGCCCCTGGAGAGGTCTGCTGCCGGTTCGGTGCTCTAGGTTGTTGATTTGACGCAGCAATCAACCTGATTGCTGCTCCAGTCGAGCAGGGTATCGTTGGAGGAGCCGTGCCAATGCATCTGCACTTCATGGCCGAGCGCTCCATCGGAGCCAAAAACGTGCGGTTGGCCGTTCGACGTGTTTCGTCGGCTTCCTTCTGTGAGACGGTGACCAGTTCCGAGGCCAGTAGGCAACTAGTCCTCGATCCAGCGAGCTGCTGACCGTTTTCTGGGACTTTTTCTGAAAGTCCCGGTGTTTCTGGGGTTGTGAAACCTCAACC
>JAFGBI010000327.1 GCA_016933275.1 Polyangiaceae bacterium
GAAGGCTCCGCCCGTCGCGAAGGCTCCGCCCGTCGCGAAGGCTCCGCCCGTCGCGAAGGCTCCGCCCGTCGCGAAGGCTCCGCCCGTGTCGCCGCCCTGCTGAGTCCCGCCGTTCGACGACGCGCCAGTACCGACGTCGCGGCCGCTGCTCCCCGAGGCCGAGTCCATCGCCCCGACCCCTTCGGGGCCGCTGGAATCGTTGCTCCCGCAGGCCAGCAGCAGGAGGGCGGCGGTGATGATGGTCGGAGTTGTTCCGTGCAGAATCGCCTTAGCCATTGCGTTCCATTCCTTGGTCGTGGTCTTCGCTCGAGGTCGAGTGGGGTTGCGCGGTGTCACGCGCGACCCAGAGAGAGCAGTCGCGGTGGCCGTCCCTCGGCCGGGCACCATCCGGCTTCGCATCGGGGCGGCCGGATCGGACGGTAGATGCCTCTGGAGGTGCCGGTCTTGTAAGATCTTGCGGCAACCCGCAGGACGCGGACCCCGCCTGGACGACCCGTTCGAGCTCCGTTCTCCGCTTCGCGTTCCCGGCGTCTCGCAGCGAACACCAGCGCTGGGTTCGGTTCACCGTCACCGCTCCGGCCACCGCCGGCGCGGAGGTGTGGATCGACGAGATCGCCCTTTTCGACGCCTCCGGAACCGGTGAGGAGCGCCCGCAGGATACGTGGCTCTTCATGGGCGACAGCATCGTGGACATGTCGTTCGACGCCCCAAGCTCGGCATCCTCGTTCCCCTCACTGATCACCGCGGAGCATCCCGCCTACACTCCGCTCGTCATCAACGCCGGGATCGGCGGCAATTTCTCCGGCGACGGGCTGCAGGACATCCTCGACTGGCTCCCCCTCCACCCCGCCATCACGCACTTCGCCATCCAGTACGGCACCAACGATTCCTGGGGGAACAAGCGCGTTGCGACCACGAGCTTCGAGGCGAACATGCGGGGGATCGTCGAGGCCATCCTGGCGGAAGGCCGCGTCCCGGTGCTCGCGCGTATCCCGTTCGCGAACGACGGCGACCACGAGACGCTGTCCGAATTCAACGCCGTGGTCGACGCCCTCACGGTCGAGTACGGACTCCCCTGCGGGCCGGACCTCTACGGCTGGTTCGAGGCCAACCCGGGCGATCTCAGCACCGACGGAGTCCACCCGGATACCCCCGGTCAGCGGGCCATCAACGCCCAGTGGGCCGCCGTGATGACCGGCCTCTATGTGGATGGGTAGATGCGCTGCTACGCACCTGAGCCGGCGGAGTCGGAACCAAACAGGCCAGACGGTCAGCGGTCAGCGGTCAGCGGTCAGCGGTCAGCTAGCCCGAGGACGAGAAGGATCGCCGACCGCGAATGGCCTCGAGCGCGTGCGTGCATCACGCGATCCTAGCACCGACCGCTGGATCCCCGGAGCGGCCCGCGCCAGCGCGGCCCAGCGCCGCCCAGCGCCGCCCAGCGCGCTCAGCCTCCGGGCCCGACGTACCGGTAGACGCGAATCCAGTCGTACTCGGCGCTCGTCGGGGCCGTCGTCGAGTCGACGGGGCCCGCCCAATCCGCTGCGTCCGACGCCCAGATGGTAAGCAGGATGTTCTGGGGCAGGACCATCCGCGCCATCTCCTCGGTGGCCGTGTGCAGGAGGGTGCCGTCGACGATGAACCGCGCCTCCCCGGGAACCCACTCGATCGCGAACGTGTGGAAGTCCGCCGCTGGGTTGAACGGCAGGGTGACGAGCTGGGGGAACTGCAGGTGGCCGGTCTCCGGATCCGCCGGCGGGACGTTGATCATGTGGTTGAACTGGACCCGGTCGGTGTTCTTGCCGAGAAACTCCACGTCGAGCTCGTTCCAGTCGTCCGGAGGCCAGGGCGTGTAGATGAGGACCAGCGACGAGACGACG
Source organism: Polyangiaceae bacterium (assembly GCA_016933275.1). Lineage (GTDB taxonomy): Bacteria > Myxococcota_A > Polyangia > Polyangiales > Polyangiaceae > JAFGBI01. Next base: position 1,878 of record JAFGBI010000327.1, read on the forward strand.
GCCGAGCCGGTGGCGAACCGCGTGGAAACCTCCACCTTCCCGTAAGTGAGCGTCTCGCGAGAGCGCATCTCGACGCCGCGGTAGGGCTTCTCAGGGTCGTCCGCCGCCGTGAGCGAGAGGTGAAGGATCCCGTCGCTCGCCTGAGCGTTCTCGGCGGTAAACTGCGCCAGGTTACTGTCCCAGGAGTGGGTCATGAGCTCCCAGCGCGTGAGATCGACGGTGTCGAAGCCATCCTCCCACGCGAGCTCGAAGCGGCCGCTCAGGGCTCCCCCGGCGCCCCCGCTCGCCGCTGGCGCAGGCTGGTTGCCGGCCCCGCCCGTCTCGCCATCTTGACCTCCGCCCCCCGCCCCCGTCTCCGCCGGCGCGCTGCCACCCGAGCTGCCGAAGGGATCGGGTGCGAGCGGAGCGTTCCCGCAGCCGCCCAGACACGCGAGCCAGACCCAAGAGACGACCAACCCTCGTCGCATGCAGAACGAGTACTCGGCGTCGGCGCGCCAGGCATCGAGCCTTGTGCGTTTCTGCGTTGTCCCGGGACGCGCGCCTCCCGCTGACCTCTATCGCTTCACCCGCGAGCCACCACCGCCCGTCGCCCGGGGAGGAGTCGCGGCGCTACTCGGCACCGAACGGCTCGAGGCGGTCGGCGAGCAATCGGCGCGTCCCCGGGTCGAGCAGGACGTTCGGGGCGCACCCGAACAGGCCGCGGACGACCTGGAAGCAGCGCGAGTAGCTCCCAAAGCCGGCGTCGAGCGCGGCGCGCGTCAGGTTGCCGTGCCCCGCCTCGAGCAACGCGATCAGCCGTAGCGTCTGGAGGCGGTTCTTGTACTCCGTCAGCGACATCCCGTGGTCACGGTGGAGCCGGCGGCTCACGTCCCCGCGGTTGCTGGCCAGGCGCCGCGCCAGCTCGTCGCGGCCGAGCGCCGGCGCCTCCAGCACCATCGCCGCCGCGCGGTGACCCAGCGCGGGCGCGAGGCCCGCGCGATCGAGGCTCGCGAGCAGCGCGAGCAGCTGCTCCTCGACCGCCGCGTCGTCCGCGCTGCTCGACGCCGCGCCGAACGCTTCCGCGCAGCGGCCGAGGGTCCCCCCGTCGACTTGGTCGAGCGGGCGGGCGAAGCGGGGTGTGGCCCCGTGCTGGCGCGCATAGGCCGCGAGGAGCTCGGGCTGGAAGCCGACCACGTAGAGCTCGAGATCGTCGCTCGCGTCCTCGAGGTAGTGGTCGAGGCCCGGCGGGTACCAGATCAGCGAGCCCGCCGACATCGGCACGCGGCGACGCCCCAGGACGAAGGTGGCGCTCCCGCGCGCCACGAGGTTGATCTCCGGCTCGTCGTGGAAATGGGCCGGGCGGCGGAACGCCGGGTGATGCCGCCAGGCCTGCGCCCGGCGGCCCTCCGGCATGGGGAACGGCTGCCACAGCACCGACATCGCACCGCTCAGGGTACGGCATTCGCGCCGCCCGCGCACAGGCCGGGAGGAGCCCTGCGCGCCGGCGCGCGCTCCCCGAACGCAATTTCCTGCATGTCGGCTCCTCGCCCCCTATTACGGCCCTACCCCGCCGCGCTCCAGCCCCGCGGGCCGGACGCCGTTCGTGCGGCAAACAGGGGATCGTCCCTGGGCACCCCTCGCGGGATCCTGGCCGAACACGGAGCAGCGCGGCCACGTCCTTCGCCAGCTTGGAGAACGACGGGCAAGCCTCCCGCGCCGCGCGGAGCAGCCGCCGCGCTTCCCTCATGGAATCATCACGATTGCGGTCTCGTCCGCGCTGACCAGTTCCACCCCTGCACCCGTTGGTCCGCGAGTCGTCGGTGGGTGGGTTCTGCCTCACCTGATCCACGTTGCCGTGTCGGAGGGTCAGGTGGCAAGACCCACCCGGATCCTGGAGCGCCTCACGCGTCCAGGCTCGGCGCGATGGATCCGGGCGGGTGGGCGTGGCTGGCGTGCTTCGGCGGGCCGGCGTACGCTCGGCGCGGAGGCAGGGCGGAATGAAGAATTGGAGCAGGATGGGCGTGGCGCTGGTGACGGGCGCCCTGGCAGCGGCTTGCAGGGAGGACGACGTCGCTTCGACGCCGGGGGCGGGGGAAGCCCCGGTTCCGGCGGTCCACCCGCCGGGGAAGTCACCTGCGGCGCGGACTGCGCGGCGGATCTCACGGTCGCTCGCGCCGCGCTCGAGGCCAGCGACTATGCCGGGGCCTTCGCCCAGTACCGCTGCGCGGACTCGCGCGAAGCGGCGTTCGGTGCCGGGCTCACGCGGATGCTCACCCTGCTCGAGGAGCCGGCCGCGACGCAGCTCATGGCCCACCTCGGCCTCGCACCGCTGGTGGCGACCGACCTGCTCGGTCCGGACAGCATCGTCAGTCGGCTCAACCGCCGGTGGGATGGCGAGGGAACGCTCGCGGTGTCCGGTGCGCTGACCGCCACGCTGCCGTTCGATCGCGCCCAGCTTGAGGTGGGCGAATGGCCATGCCTCGAGGCGGTGAACTGGACGAGCCACGCCGAGGCCGATCTGTACGTGGAGTTCACGGAGCCGGCGGCGCTCACCGCGGGCAGCTCGTTCTCCATCACCTTCGACTGCGCGGCGACGAGCCCGTCGCGCCAGGTGGTCTCCGGCCTCTCCTACCTCGAGTGGCGGTGGGGCCCGATCGGTCACAGTAACGACAAGCGCGCGCTGGAGCAGCGACGATCGCCCGGCGGTCTTCTGGCTCGACCACTCGGGGGGGGGTGCTTGGCGGCCCGGACCGCGTGATGGTGGAGGACGTGACCAGCGACTCGGTCGCCCCCGACGTCGTCTGGACCGGCTCGCACTTCCTCGTCGGCTGGTGCGTCCCCGCAGTGTTCCAGCCCGCGGACCACGAGCCGAACGCCGTGCGAGCGATGCACCTCGGGTACGGCCCGTGATCGCACCGCGCCGGCGGGGGCCGCGGCGAGGGATGCCACGACGACCCGAGGTCATTTCGGCGCCAACCGAACTCTGGTAGGGACGCGATCGGTTCCGAAGACAAAGGAGAGGATCGATGCCCGAATTCCTGGATGTGGTCCGCACCCGCCGCACCGTGCGCTCGTACCGGACAGAACCCGTCACCCGCCAGGACCTCCAGGAGCTGGTCGACACCGCCGTCCTGGCCCCCAACGGGATGAACCAGCAACCCTGGGCGTTCAGCGTGATCACGAGCCGCGAGGTGATGGCCAAGGTAAGCGCCATCGTGGTCGGGATCCTGCGCAGCCCCGAGGTCCAGGGGCACATGAAGGAGCGGATGAGAGAGATCGTCAACGCCCCCGGCTATGAAGTCTTCTACGGGGCGCCGGCGCTGATCGTCATCGCAGCCGACCAGTCCGTGCCGGGGGCGCCGGTGGACTGCCAGCTCGCCGCCGAAAACCTGCTCCTCGCGGCGCACGCGAAGGGCCTCGGCGCCTGCTACATGGGCTTTCTGCTGTTCTCCGCGGGCGTCCCCGAGGCGCAGGCGCTGCTCCAGATCCCGGAGGGCTACCGGATGGTGGCCGGCGCGATCGTCGGCCACCCCGACGTGCGACCGGAGGGCCCCCCGCAGCGAAGCCCCGCGCGCATCACCTGGGTCGAGTAGCGACATCCACGACCCAGTCCCGCGACCCCGCCGCCCTGCGAGCAGCGCTGACCCTGGCCGCCGGCTGTGATGGCTACTTCCCTTGTCCGCCGCAGGATCGTCGAGAAATCCGCAGGCCCTGGGAACGAGGCCCCCTCGTGGTTCGCGCAAGCCGTCTCCGAAGCTGGCGCAACAGGATCCTTCTGGGAAAGCAGGAGAAGGTCGTCCGCTGGCATCAGGCGGGCCTTCGCCTCTTCTGGAAGCGGGAGTCGAAGGCAACCAAGGCTCGCGAACCACGCGTCGCAGCGGACACGATCGACCTCATTCGCCGAATAGCCTTGGAGAACCGAGCTGGGGCGCCGAACGAATCGGCGGAGAACTCCTGAAGCTCGGCATCCGCGTCGCCAAGGCACGCGGTGGCGCGTAGGATTGAGCCGATGCGGATGCTGTGCAAGTGGTGGCTCGCCGCAATGGGAGCCTTGGCCTGCGCTCGGACCACGGTCCCTTCCGAGGGCGGCGAGTACTCGCGGTCACCTCGTTGGAGGTCCACTGCGGTCGTGGTGTCGGGGGCCGCCCCTTCGGCAGGTGCGGTGCCGAGCGCGATCCCGATGCTCACCGAGCCCGTTCCCCTCGCGCGCTGGCTCGATGTCCCCGCGCGGCTGCACTGGGTTCATGGGGCCGTCTTCGCCACCTTTGGTGAGGGGCTCGCCATCCTGCGCGACGGCGAGCTCCAGCAAGATGGCGTCATCTCGCGACTGCCCGGCTGCTCCGGGTTCGACGACGCGGTGGGCGAGGTGCGCGGCATTGCCGGTGCCTGGCCAGTGCAGGCTTTCCAGCTTCGCCAGTCGAAGGCGGGAGACCAGCCAGGTCACCTCGTCTACCAATGGGCGCGGGACCGCTGGCGCCACCGTGCCCGCGTTCCGGAAGACGTGGCTCTTCTGGTCACCCGCGAACGCTCCGCGCTGCTCTTGACCGCAGCCCGGAACCGCGGAGGATATAAGATAACGTCGCTCGATCCGCAGACCAAGCCGCCAACGCCCTCCCAGGGCGCTCGGGCCGACTGTCCCGCTGCGATCGACACCCTGGCGGGGGCCGCCGGTAGCCTGCACGGCGAGGTCCTGGTGTGGGGGACCGGATGCGACGGCGAGGCGAGCCTCGAGCTCTTCGAGCCGGGAGGAAAGGCAGAGGTCGTACGATGGCCGGGCTTCGAGATCTCGACGGCCGAGCTCTCCCAGAACGGACGGGCGTTCGCCGCTCGAATCCGGGCCGCTGAGGACCAGCCGACGAGCGAGCTCCTGACTCGAGGATCCGGCGGTTGGGAGCCGGTCACCACCGTTGCGGGCACGATCTCCAGCGTGGCGGAAACGGCTGGGGGGATCGTGTACCTCGTGGTGGATGCGGGCACGGAGCGAGGTCTCATGGAGCTCGCTCACGGCACGGCCGCAGGCCTTCGGGAACGCTCGCTCACGGTGCCCTCCGAGCGACCGATCGCCCTGGCCAGCGGGGTCGACGGGGAGTTGTGGGTCGCGGGCGACGGCGGGCTCTATGGAGAGCGTATCCCGCGGCACCCCTGGACCTGGTGGCCGCTAGGTTGCCACGTTGCCACGGTGCAGGATGCCAAGCCCTTCCACCCTCGAAGGACGAGCGCCGACGCCGGCTGCGGCGGTACCGTCTTCCTGTTGGTGGAAAGCTCGAAGGTACCCGAGTCGAGGCTCTGGAGGGACCTCTTCGCCGAGCTTGGCCCGCCTGTAGCCCGGGGACTCGGAGTGGCGCGTGGGGAGCGAAAACGGGAGGACGATCCGCTGGGGCTAGGCTCGACGCGAGCCGACCGTGCCGAGCCGCCGCAGCCAGGGCCAGCCATCGTCCCGGTGGTGGCGCGCGAACTCGATCGGTATCTGTTCGGGTTCCGCGTCGCCGAGCCTCTCACCTCACCTCCTTCAGTGGGGGTCGGTCCCCGCGAGGAGGCCCTGCAAGCACTCCAGGAGGTCAGCCAGCGGTTCCACTATCCCCTCCTCTGCGCCCGCCCCCTCAGTTTCCCCAGCGAGCGTGTCGAGGAGTGGTCGCAGTGATCGCTTCGGTGCGTTTGGCTGCACTCTACCAGAAGCCGGCGGGCGTCACGCTTTCCAGTACGCCGTCGGTGACGGAACCGGTGGTTCCCTCCACGGTCCAGGAATTCTGCCACGTGTAGCGAACACGGTAGCGGGGTATCGCGGTGGTGGTCACCGCGAAGTCGGCCGGACTCCCACCGTGCGGCGCCTCCAGGATGCGGGTAGTCCCGTTGGTGTCCACGAACAGCGCAGCGTCCCTCTGCGCGCCCGCGGCGCTCCGCCTCAGGAACAGCCAATGCCCGTTCGTCCGCTCCAGGATGCTGACCGGAACGGCGTCCCGCACCAGGTAGAGGTGCCCGGAAGCGCCGCCGAGCGTGTGCGCGACCGGTCGTTGGTAGAGGTTGGCCGGGACCGAGCTCCGTCCTGCGAGGGCCATCAGCACCTCGGTCCCGCTCGGCAGCCGGAGGATCCCGAGGGGAGGCGGCGACCCTGACGGATCGAAATTGAGACTCTCGTCGAACAGCACAGGTATCCGTTCACGGCCCTGCACGGGTGATGCGGGCGGGGCCGCCGGGTGTGTTTGTGTATTCCATGGTGGGATCGATTTGGCATGA
>JAFGBI010000328.1 GCA_016933275.1 Polyangiaceae bacterium
AGCGGTCAGCGGTCAGCGGTCAGGTAGAACGTGGAGACCCGGATCGCTGACGCCTGATCGCTGATGGCCACGAGAACATTGAGAAATGTTCTGCCAGATCCGGTCACGATCACACCGCTGAGGGACTAGAGCACCGAACCGGCGGCAAACCTCTCCAGAGGCAGCGCTGGAAACGCGTCCTCGCCTCGCACGGACGCGTTTTTGGCGCTGCCGTTGCTGTTGGCAACCTGATCGGTGCTCTAGGGTCCCGTCGACGGCCTCCGTTTCGCGCGGTAGGCTTCGTCTTGTGTGCGATGCGGACGGATCGACGCGACCCGGACGAAGATCGATCTATGCGATCAGTCTGCGCGGCGTGCTGATCCCGTTGGAGGCGGGCGAGACGGTGATCGGCCGGAGTCCGTCCTCGGACGTCGTTCTGCCGAGCAACACGGCGTCGCGCCAGCACGCCCGGATCGTCGTGAACGGCGACGGGGTTTCGATCGAGGACCTCAACAGCCGAAACGGGGTCTTCGTGAACGAGGTCAGGATCACCAGGGTCCAGCGGCTGGCGGTCCGCGATCGGATCCGAATCGGTGACGCCATGATGAAGCTCGTTCTCTTCGACGAGCAGAAGCGGACCCAGGGTGGCGAGGTGCTCTCCCCGATCGCGGGCCCTGGATCCGACGAATCGACTTCCGAACCCCCACCTCGCGCGCTCGCGGTGGTAGGTCCGATCGTGGAAAAGCTCCTGGCGCTCGGGAAGAAGGAGGAGGCGGATCGCCTGCTGCGCTTGCCCCTGCAACGGCTCCTGCTCGACAGTGCACGGGGCCAGACCGTATCGACCGAAGTGACCAACCGAGCGGCGGAGCTCGCGGTCAAGGTCGCTGCCGCCACTGGACGCCCCCAGTACATCGATCTCATCTTGCGCGTGCACGCCACGCATGCGCGCCCCTTGCCCATTGCAGTAATCGACGAGCTCTACGGCGTCCTCCGCGCCGTGCGCGACGTCGATCGTCACGTCCTGGAGGAGTACGTGGACGGGCTCGCGGCGGGCGCCGCCGACCTTGGTCCGACCGAGCGGTTCGCGCTCAGCCGACTCGTCGGGTTGAAGCAGTTCGCCGGAGCTTCGCGGTGAGCGGGGGCGACCGGGCATGCCCCGCTTGACGTTCGTGGGGACGGGAGAGGCGTTCGATCCCGAACGACCCAACACGAGCTTGCTCTACGAGGGCAGCCTGCGTCTGTTGCTCGACTGCGGGTACGGAGTGCCCCATGCGCTCTGGCGCACGACCGAGGATCCGGAGGCCCTCGACGCGGTGTATCTCACCCACGAGCACGCCGATCACGCCTTCGGATTGCCGCCGCTGGTGGTCTGGATGCGCGTCAGTGGCCGCCGGCGTCCGCTTCACCTCCTGGGCGGACCTGGCTCGCGGGCCTCCATCCCGCGCTTGCTCGAGCTCGGGTACGAGGGCGCCTACGATCCCGGGAAGTGCTTCCCCCTCGTGGTGGAGGAGCTCTCCCCGAACCGACCGTGCGCTCTCGGTGGCGTCACCCTGACGGTGGCTGCGAGCGCACATTCGGTTCCGAACCACGCCATCCGCATCGACGACCGAGGGATCGGCGTAGCCTACAGCGGGGACGGAGCTCCCACGGAGGCAACGGCGGCGCTCTACCGCGACGTCCGATGCCTGGTGCACGAATGCTACGGGCCGTCGCCCGCGGTGACGGGACACGCCTGCTTCGAGGACGTCCTGCGCTGTGCGATCGACGCGAACGCGGAGGCGCTGCACCTCGTCCACATCGCCCGAGATCCCGAGCAGCGGGACCGAGTCATCCGGCTCGCGGCATCGCACGCAGGTCCACCGTGGCCCCAAGTGCCGTGCCCGAGCGATGTGATCCAGCTCGGGTGAGCCACGCTGGGCGAGAGCACGGGAGTGTACAAATGCACCCACCGCGGAAGCCCGCACGAGACCCCGCGTGGAGCGCGGGCGGTCCTCCCCCGGAGAGCGGGGTTTTCGCCTACCTCGTCGGGCTGTCGCAGGCTATGTACGCGAGAGCCCACCATCGCCTTGAGTCCGATGCGACACGCCATCATCGTTGCCTCGAGCTACAACGAGAGCTCCCAGCTCGCCGCGCTGCCCTCCGCCCTCGCCGAGGCCCACAGCATCGCCGCCCGGATCGGCGCCCAGGACACGGGGATCCAGGTCCACTCGCTGGTCGCCGATCGCGATCTCCCCGAGCGGATGGACGAACTCCTGTGGACCCTCGATCCACAGCCGGAGGCGATCATCGTCTACTTCGGCGGCTACGCAGCGTGGATCGGCAACCACGCCCCGGCGCTGGTGCTCAACGCGCCCCGCCTGCGCGCCTACTCCCTGTCCCGCCTCTGCACGGCGCTCGAGCGGCGCGCGCCGCGATCGCTGCTCGTCCTGGACGTACGGCTGGTGGTCGATTCCGATCGCACGCCAGCCGAGGGGGCGGAGGCGATCTGCGATCTGCTCGATGAGGCTCCGTCGGTGGAGGCCATCGTAGTGGCCCATCGAGCCGGCGCTACCACCGTGGCAGGCTCGCCGTTCACCCAGCTCTTCCTCGGGAGCTGGGAGTGGCTCGCCGCGGTGCGCGGGAGCGTCGGCGCCACCTCGCGCGAGCTCTACCAGCTCGTCCAGGTCGGCGAGCGCATGATCGAAGGCATCGTCACCGCGCGCTACTCCGTGGGCGGAGGCGAGGTGCTCCTGTTGCCTCCCATCGCGAGCTCTGCCCCGCCATCGCCGCCCAATGCTTCCTCGGAGCTCGATGCCGTAGACTCGCTTCCGCCCCCCCGGACGCGGCCGGTTCCGTCGGAGGAACCCCGCGCCGAGCCGGACCGCATCGTGCCCATCCCGGTGGTGGCCACCGGCCAGTACGCCGCGACGCCGCCCGCGCCATTGGCCGCCCCTCTCCCGGACTACGACGACGAGGGGCGGGTCGAGGACACGAATACGGAGCCGGTTCCGCCCACGGACACGGACACGCCGCGCGTCCCGGCCGCGGCGCGCAAGACCGATCCAGGCTTGGCACCCGAGCTCGCGTCGCCTGACGTCTCGGCCGGGCCGGCGGCCACGACGCACGAGCCGGACGCCGTGACCGAGGTCGGCCTCGCGCCACCCGAGCTTCTGGAATTGATTCGGTCACCACGCGTCACCCTGACGGACGAGGACTTCGAGGCTGTGCTCGCCCACGAACGCGGCCTGTCGTTCACCTTCGAGGGCGACGCCTCGGCGGTGCTCGCGGAGATGAGCGCGGAGCCAACCGGTACCGAAGCCGCAGGCGAGCAGCCCAGGCTCGATGCGACGCCGGAAACGGGCCACCCGCCGGAACCACCGGGCGCGACCAGCGCGAGGCCGGAGACCACCGTCCCGAAGGAGGCAGCGAGGACTCGACCGCCGCCCATCGATGACGAACCCTCCATCATCATCGCCGACGAGGCCTCCCTCGTCGTGGACCCCGCGCCCGAAGCGCCGAGTCGTGAGGCGTGCGCTCCTTCCTCTCGCCCGCGGCCGCGTCCGGTCGAAGACGAGCCCTCGATCGTCATCTCCGAGCCCCCCCCGACCGCTGACCCCCAGGCTCGTCCCCCTGGCCCGCAACCCCGTTCGGCGTTCTCTCGCCCGCTGCCCCCCGTTGACCCAGACGAGTCCTCCGTCGTCGCGACGAACCCACGACCGCCAACGCCTGTTCCCCAGACTCCCGTTCCTCCCTCACCGTTGCCCAGGCCGGTCGCCGAGCCCGAACCCTCCGTCGTCCTCTCCGACCACCCGCCACCCGTTGCCGCCGCGACGCCTGCCCCTCCACCGTCGCCCGAACCGGTCACGGAACACGAGCCGTCCGTCGTCCTCTCCGACCACCCGCCGCCCGTTGACCTCGCGACACCTGCCCCTCCACCGTCGCCCGAACCGGTCACGGAACACGAGCCGTCCGTCGTCCTCTCCGACCACCCGCCACCCACCAGCACCGCCCCCCTGCCACGGTCGTCTTTTTCGCGACCGCTCCCTCCCGTTGGCGAGGACGAGCCCTCCATCATCATCGCTGACCAGCTCCCCGGCGAAACCAACGAGCAGCCTCGGACGATCGCTGCCGAGGCCCCGACTCCCGATGCTGAGGACAGGCCCCGAGAGCCCGTGGCGCCCGCGCTCGCCCAGCCTCCCGTCGAAGAGGCAGAAGCAGCGAAGGTCGCCGACCGGCCGCCACCCCCGGAGACCACCGGCTCCGATCGCCCCGAACCCGGGCCACCCTCCGGACGGGACACCCCGGAACCCGCTCGCGCCGCGACGAGCGAGGCTGGCATCGCGAAGGACGAGGCGGGTGCTGACGCAGCGGAGCCGAGCATCGCGGAGGAATCACCACCACCGGTCCTCGTCGGACCCGCCCCGACCATCGAGGTCGAATCGCCGATCGTGATCGGAGAGGAGGAGCCTGCGCCCGCGCCCAGCCGCCTCCCCCCGCCAGCCGAGGAGCTCACCGTACAGGAGCACGTGACGCGGGCCCGCTCGCTCGCGCTCGGCAGCCGGTTCGACGAGGCGCTCCTGGCGGTAAGTCGAGCGATCAAGCTCGCCGGCGATGACGAGGATGTCGTGGCGGACCTCCACGGTGAGGCAGCTGGGATCGCGCGCCAGCGCGGCGACGTGGGGCGCGCCGTGGCACACTACGAGGAGGTCCTCTCCCGCCGTCCGATCGACAAGGATGCTCTCTTCTGGGCCACGGAGATCCTGTGCGAGCGGGGCGAATTCGCGCGGGCCGCCCACCTCCATGAGCTGTGCCTGGCCGCGCTCGACTCACCCGCCGATCAGGAGGGCGAGCTCGACACACTCGCGAGTCTGTGGATCGACAGGGCGCACGACATGGCCAAGGGCCGGACGGCGATCGAGGCACTGATCGCCCTGCGCGGCGACGAGCTTCCACTGCTCGAGCGCTTGGCCACCGTCCTCGACGGCCTGGGCGAGTACGAGGAGTCGATCCGGGTCCGCCGACGCCTCGCGTACAAGCTCGCCGAAGATCCGGAGCGACGTGCTCGGGTGCTCATCGGAGCCGCTCGCGTGGCCCACGATCGCCTGCAGAAGGTGGAGTTCGCCGTCGACCTCGCCGAGCAGGCTCTCCGCGCCGACCCTGGCGCCATCGACGCCCTCGAATTCGTGGCGGCGGTGCTCATCGAGCGGCGCGACTGGCCGCTCCTCGCTCGCTCCTTCGAGGCCGTCCTCGAGAAGCTTCCTGATGGCCCCACCGCCCGCGATCTCGCGCGCCGTCTCGGCGCGCTGTGCCGTGACGAGCTGAACGACCCCCGACGCGCGGCGCGCGCTCTGGAGCGCGCCGCGGCCATCGAACCCAACGATCCCGAGCTTCGCCTCGAGCTCGTCACGCTCCTCGAGCTGTGCGGAGACTCGCCACGCGCGCTGCACCACTGCCGCGCGGCGGTCCGGGCGAACCCGCGCGATCCGCACGCGCACCACCGCGCCCACGAGCTCGCGCGTCGGGTCGGGGCCCACGATCTGGCGTGGAACGCAGCGCACGCGCTGGACTTCCTCGGCGAGGCGGACATCAACGCCTCGTTGCACGCAGAGACCCATCGCCCCAAAGGCCTGCTGAACGTCTCCAGCACGGTCACCGAGGCTCACTGGGAGGAAGGCGTATTCTCACCGGACCGCGACGCCGCGATCATCGCGATCCTCAGGCTGGTGCAGCGCACCGCGATCGCGCATCGCCTGGACCAGCTTGCACGTGCGCGTCAGCTGCCAACCCTCGATCCGTCGCTTCGCATCGATCCAGAAGCCAGCACGACGACCCTGGCGCGAAGCTTCCTGTGGACCTCGCGACTCCTCTCGATCCCTCAGCCCGCACTGTACGTGCATCCAACCCTCGAGGTCGGGCTCCTGGCCCCTCCCGCCAAGGAGCCCTCGAGCGTGGTGAACCGCGCGCTCGGCTCCGGACTCGAGCTCCCGGAGCTCGCGTTCCTCTGGGGACGACACCTCACGATCTTCCGGCCCGAGTACCACCTCCTCGTCTTCTTCCCGACCATCGAGCTCCTCACCCACCTGGTCACCGCTGCGTTCGCGGCGACCGACTGGACGCCGCGCTCGGCCAACTTCTTCGACGCCGAGACGGCCGATCTCGCGAGGCACATCCACGAGGAGCTGGATGACACGGAACGCGCCGCGCTCGCCGCTGCCATGGAGCAGATCCAGTTGGCCGATGCCCCGAATCGGATGCTCGGGTGGGCACGCAACGTAGAGCTTACCGCGGCGAGGGCGGGCCTCGTGGCGTGTGGTGACGTCAGCGTCGCCGCTGCGCTCACCGAACGATTCCCCGTTGGAGGACACACCTCGGCCTTCGAAGAGGTGAGCGCCCTCTTGGCCTACACGGCCAGTGACGAGTACACGACGCTTCGCCTGCACCTCGGAATCACGGTCCGCAGCTGACCGCGTGGGGCCTACGCCGCGGGCTCGCTCCGCGCTAGCGTGCACAGCGCCCAACGGCCGGGGAGCACGGGGATCGCGTGGGGACGAAGCCATCGGTCCGGGCGCGAGCGTCGACGACGGTCAAACTCGCCGGCCGGTATGGACCGCTCGCTGCCGCCGCCGACCCAACCCGGACGAACCAGACCCGTGGCAGCGCTCGGGGCGGCGCCGACCCCTGCCCCAAAGGGCATTGCGGACGGTACCGCACCCGCGACAGGGTCGTGGTACGGTTCGGTCGGTGCCCGAACGGGACGACGCCCTGGACGGAACTTGCCGATGCCGAACCCCAACGGAAGCGACGACTCTGACCAGACCGATCGCCTCGCGCTCTCCGCGGTCACCGGCATTGCTGACGACGCCCCGCTGCGCGCCACCCTGACGGTGTTGAAGGGACCCAAGACCGGGGACGTGATCCCGATCCGCGAAGGCGAGACCCTGATCGGCCGGGGGATCGAGGCCACGGTGCAGGTCGTGGCCGATGGAGTGTCGCGACGTCACGCCCGGATCGCCTTCCGAGACGGGAAGTACTGGGTCGAGGACCTCGGGTCGACCAACGGCACCATCTGTGGAGGCACGCTCCTGGAGGAGCCCCACGAACTCCGGGACGGCGATCGGATCAGTCTCGGGGGAAGGGTCATCCTCCGCTTCGCTCGGGAAGGTGAGCTCGAGGAGTCGCTCAGGTACCACCTCTACGAGCTCGCCACGCGCGACGCGCTCACTCAGGCCTACAACCGCCGCCATTTCGACGAGCGGGTCGGCTCCGAATGGCCGTGGGCGGTTCGGCATGGCAAGACCTGCGCCCTGTTGATGCTCGACCTCGATCATTTCAAGGCGATCAACGACACCTACGGTCACCCGGCAGGTGATCTGGTCCTGAAGTCGGTCGTCGGCACGATCCAGAAGACCGTCCGCCGCGAGGACGTCGTCGCCCGAATGGGCGGCGAGGAATTCGCGATCTTCTGTCGCTCGACGAATCGAGCCGCTGCCGTAGCGCTGGCGGAACGACTCCGACAACGGATCGGCAAGACCACCACGGCCTGGCGGGGGCTCTCGCTTTCGGTGACGGTGTCCATCGGGGTCGCCACGTCGGACGATCCGAGCGTACGGACGCCGGCGGATCTCGCGGAACGGGCCGACACCTGCCTCTACCGGGCCAAGCAGCGGGGACGGGACTGCGTCGAGGCGCCAGAAGCCGAGCCATGATGCGCAAGACCAGACCCAACCCTGACCGACGGGGCGAGCGACCTGGACAGCTCCATCGGGAGGTGATGCCTTGGCTCGCGCTCGCTGCCTCGATCCTCGCCGCGGCGGGCGCCTGCGGCCCCGGCCTGCCGAGCCTCGAGCCCCTCGGCAGAGGGCCGATGGCAGAGGAGGAGCCCATCCGCCGTGGCGCTCGGTCGGCCCAACGGGGTCACCGGACCTCGCGCGATGCCGGAGTCGAAGCGTCCCCCGACACGGGCTCGACCGACGCCGGCGTGGTTTCTGCTGCCAGCGACGCGGGTTGCATCGACGCCAGTGACGCTGGGGTGGCCGCCAACGATAGCGGCGATGCGTCGGAGCCGGGACCGGCGATCCTCGCGGGCGAGTACCTCGGTCCCGACTACACGATCTTCCGCATCGACGGCCACCCCGAGGAACGAGAGGACGATCCCCACGCGCGGACCCGAGTCGAGCTGGAACGCGATGCCACGCTCAGCATCGTGATCGTCAATAGCGCCACGGGCGAGACGATCTGCACGCTCGAAGCCAAGGCGAAAGGCAACGAGGCGGTGATCACGCCCGGTCAGTCGTGCTTCGCGGGTGGGCCCATCACGAACGCCAGTGTGCGCCAGGGGAAGGCCGTGTTCACCGGGCGTCGCCTGGTGTTCGACCTGATGATCGACACCGAGGGGGAATTCGAGGATGGCCGGCGCGAGGGCGAAATCGAGTACCACTTCGACGGCGTGCTCCCGTGACCCGGCGAGATCGGAACCCCGGCGAGCAGAAGAGCCCGCTGTTCTTCTTTTCCGCCCCTACCCAGAGCACGGTGCCGTCGCGAGCATCCAACGTTCCGGCAAGGTAGGCCTTCTGGTTCTTTCCTGGTGTGACCACTTCCTTCTGCAGACCGCGTGGCATCCAATCCGAGCCGATCTTCGGGTTGAGGTGAATGTCCGCTTCGTCTTCGTAGACCGCGACCTCATCGGCAAGCAGGTTCGCGATCAGCAAGCGGATCACCGCCAGCCGCCGTCGCTGCTGCCGCTCGGAGAGCGGGCATTTCACGACCGGCTTCGGCCGGCCTCGACGTGCTCCGATGCGCTGCAGCACACGGGTCATGGTCGTCAGACTGAACCGCGTTCCAGTCTTCTCCTGCACCACTGCCAGCAGTAGTGCTCGGGTCCAGGTGGGCCGCGAGTAGCCGACCCATGGAATCCTCGAGAGGCTCCTGCGAACGCATCGCTGGAAGGTCACCACCACGGGCCGGCAGGCCCTCGCCGCCATGCTCGCCGCCGCCGATGCCACCACCGCCCCGCTCGCGCGCCTCGCCGCCTGACCAGAAGCCTCCAGCCTACGGTCTGAAGCCTTGGAGAGAATCGTGCCCTCCCACGACGACTCTCGACGTTGGTGGAAAAGAGCGCTTCGTCTTGGTTTCCGCCATGACGGGGCTAGAAGCTGGGCGGGTCGGGGTCGGACGGATCGGGCTCGGCAAGCTCGCTGGGGGTTGGACTCGCGGGTGCAGACCCCGTGGCGGGCGACAAGGGATCGCCGGGGAGCGGGATCACCCGCTCGTACTCACGACAAGCACGGACCGGACCGCGTCGGTACTGGGTCATCTCGAGCCAGATGTCACCGAAGGAGCTCTCGGTCTTGGCCCGCAGCGGGATGCGATCGGGGTCGTCCGAGAACCAGATCGCGAAACGTCGCGTTTCGCGCAGCTCTGGTTTCCGGTGCTGCATCCGGGCAACCCCCTCGATCCGAACCGCCGGGTAGGGTCCGTCTGCGTGGAGCACCACGTCCGGGCCGCGAAAGGCGACCTCGGTGAGCCAGGTGTGGCGGCCAAGAACCGCCGCGAAATGGCCGGTCTCGCCGAGTCGCGGCCGCCACCCGCGCAGCAGCAGGACGGCCGTGTGCAGGTCGTGTGCCCACTCGTACTCCTTCGCCAGCGAGATCCGCTCCCGAACGGCAGGCCCGGTGGTCCGGTGGTACTCGTAGTCGTAGGCCCCGTCCCGAAAACGCACGTCGTAGCGACGGAGCTTCCCCCCGATGTCGGCATCAGCCCAATCACCCACCGGACGGAGGCCGACGTCGGCGAGCACCGTATCCATCTCCATGTATGCCGACTTCACGGCCGCCGCGATGCCGCTGCTCCGGGCTTCGAGGTGCAGGTGGATCGCCTGGTTCGCGTCCGTGCACACCTGCACTTCGGCCACCGCAGCCTCCACCCCCAGGACGAAGATCGTCCCCGCCAGGTACTCCCCGGAGACGACCGCCGGAACCGTCTCGACCGCGGCGCCCAATGCCGAGGCTGGGGCAGAGGTGGGGACCGCGGGTCCATCGGGATGGCAACCCGCCCCCAGCAACGCGAGGGAGACGACCGCAAGCCGAAGGCTTCGAGCGGGGGCAGGGTACACGGGCTCGGTTCGAGCATGACGGCACCCCTGCCAAGGAGCAAGGCGGCCCTACTGCCGGCCGCTGGCAATGGCGGTCCGCGGACAAGCCGGCCAAGCCGACGCCGGATGATCTGCAACGGATTGGACGGGGCCCGTCCCCGGCGGATACCATTTCGGCCTCGGCATCCCGCCAGGAGTCCACTGAACGCGGACTCCAAGCGTTCCTGCGGCCCGCACCCGAAAGACAGGCGAACCCCAATGGGGGAGGCGGGGGTTCGGCGGGATCCCGTGGTCGGCCCCAGCTCATCCATCATGGCCCCCGCCAGCACCCGCAGAACGCTCGGTCGCTACGAGCCCGTCGCGGCGATGGCCACCGGCCACTTCGGTCCGTTGTGGCTGGTGCGGGCGCAGAGCCCTGGCCACGGTGAGCCCCACGCGTTGGCCCGGCGAGTCCAGCCAGGCGTGCCCGAGGGCCCCGTGGTCGACCTCATCGCCGAGGCAGCCTGGACGGCAATGGAGGTGAGCCACCCCCTGTTGCCGGCCGTGCTCGAGGTCATCGTGCAGGGGTCCGAGGTCGCGGTCGTGCAGTCCTACGTCGAAGGCGTGTCGCTTCGCGCGCTCCAGCGCTCCGCGAACGCACTGCACCGCCCCATCTCCCCCGAGGTGGGCCTCCGATTCGCGCGCGACGTCGCCGAGGCGCTCTCGTCCCTGCATGCCCAGGCCGGGGGGCTCGACGAGCCAGGTGCGGCTGCGTTTGGCGGTTTCACGCCCGACAGCCTCCTGGTCGGAACGGATGGGCGAGTGCATCTCTTCGATGCGCTCGTCTCCGGCGCCGCGGGGCATTCGAATCCGGTGCGCGAGCATGCCGACCGCGTGGCATACACGGCCCCGGAGCGGCTCGATGACCCGGGAGCTGCCACGAACGACCCGCGCGCCGACGTCTTCTCCCTCGGCGTCTTCCTCTGGGAGATCCTGACCGACCGCCGGCTGTTCATCGGATCGGGCCCGTCCCTGAAGCAGAAGGTGGGTACGTTGCGGATCCCTCGGCTCGACGCGCTCGACCTGAAGGAGCGAAGCCCCGTGGCCTCCTCGCTCTCCGACTGCGTGGCGAGAGCCATCGAGCGCGACCCGTCCCTCCGCCAGCAGGACATGGCGGAGCTGCTCTCCGCCATCGTCGCCTCGGGCGTGGCCTGTGCGACCGAGGACCAGGTCCGCTCCTACCTGGAGGAGGTGGGAGCCCAGGAGCTCGACCGCCTCCGTCAAGTGATCTCGGGCCCCCTCCCCCAGGGGGTACCCCCCGACGAACCCCCTCGACTGAAGCCTGCTCGTCAGGAACCGCAGCGCCCGAAGCCGCGACCACCTCGCCAGGACCCACCTCGGCTGGACCCACCTCGGCTGGACCCACCGCGGCTGGACCCACCTCGCCAGGACCCACCTCGCCAGGACCCACCTCGTCAGGACCCACCTCGCCAGGACCCACCTCGCCAGGACCCACCTCGCCAGGACCCACCTCGCCAGGACCCACCTCGGCTGGACCCACCGCGCCAGGACCCGCCTCGGCTGGAGCAGCATCATCAACCGCCCGCGGCGCGACGCGGCGTCGTACTCCCATCCCTGCGCTCCGAAGCGACGAGTGAGCCCGAGTCAGCCGCCTCGGCTTCGAAGCAGCGCCCCCACCGTCTCACCCTGCTCGGAGTCGCGCCACCGCGGATGGAGGTCCCGACCCCGACCCAATCGGCACCAACGGTGGATGCGAGCCCAACGCGAGACGCCCGAGCAGAAGTTGGTGAATCGCCCGCCCGCGTTCCCCCGCGGCGCGGACCGCTGCGTGCCCGACCCCTGGCCGGTACACCGCCCCCACCGGCCCTGCCCGGTCCCGGAGCCAAGCCGGCTCGCCCAGCCCCGGTCACTCCGGAGCCTTCGCCCCCAGCCGGCTCTCTCTCTGCGACCGAGGCCTCCCCTCCGCCACCCGCAGCGTCCTTGGTGACGCCAACGAGCTCCGCAGGTAGCGCGCCGGTCGATCGCGTGGCGGAGATCCTGGAATCGTTGCCGCCGGACCGGATGGCCCTAACGCCCTCGGCGCCCCTCGACGGGCGCACCCCCGCCGATGATGGGGCGCCGCTCGTGTTCGATGCGGTGCTCGAGGCGGTCTATGACGAATCCACCGGACCACCGGCGTTGTCACGACCGGCAGGGTTCGCCTCGTTGCCCTCACGAACCGCGGTCGAGGAGGGATCTACCGCGCCGCCGATCCCCCGACCAGGCCCAACGCTCCCGCACGAGCTCTCGGGTGCCCCCCAGGTAACTCGGACCGCCACCAATGGCACCCCCCATCTCGAGGCCTCGACTCCCCCACCGCGGCCCGCGGAGACACCTCGCATCCCGCCTGCCAGCCTGCCACCGGTAATGGCGGTGCCTCTCGTCCACGACCAACGCTTCGCGTTGGGTCCCGCCAGGGAGGAGGCGAGGCGGGGCCAGTTCTTGGTGGGTCTGCTCATCGGCGCCGCGGGCGCGATCCTCGTCGGCGCGCTACTCCTGGCCCTCTTCGTCCTGGCGAGCCGAGGAGCTCGCCGCGAATCGGTCCCGCCTGGACCAACGACGGCGGAGCAGCGCGCCTCCGGTGTGGCGCCCCCGGCCCCGTTGGAGGAGGCGAGGCCGAAGTAGCAGACATCGACGGAACCCGGGCCTGGTATGCTGACCGCGATGGTCGAACGCGTCGATGCCCGCGATGTCATGGATGCGAACGCGCACACCACCCGAGGGTTCCGCGCCAACGTCCTCGGCCATTTCCGACGGACAGGTCCAAACTCCTGGGATGACTACGCGTGGGTCGCCGATCTCGCGGAGTCAATCGAGGTCACGGCGGGCATCCCCGTTCAGCTCGAGCGGCGCGGGGTCGAGGTGAGACTGCGTCGCCGCGGCAAGGTCTTTCGCGTCCGCTGGGACCCGGAGCCCGAGACCGCTGATCTGCTCCGCGGCGCACAACCGGAGGCGATCCGCGCGTACTTCATCGAGCACTTCCTCGAGATCCAGGGGGCACCACCGGGGATTGGCACCGCGGCCTTCGTGGCCCAAAAGCTCACTCGATAGTCCCTTGGCGGTGCGATCTCGACCCAAGATGGCAACAGATCTCGCAGCGTTCTCGTGGCGGTCACCCATCAGCCGTCGGCTGTCTGGGGTTCCACGTTCTACCTGACCGCTGACAGCTGATGGCCTGCCCTGTCGGGTTCCGGCTCCGCCGGCTCAGGATCACGCGTTGGGCGGAGCTCGCGACGGGAACAGGCCTGGGCGCCGGGCTACTTCAACTGGGAAGCGATGTCGTCACCAAGTGAGTCGAGGTCGCTCGCTGCCTTGGTTGCCGCGGCCTTGCTGATGGGCGGGGGCGCCCCCGCTCCAGCGGGGCCGGCGGGTTGCTCGGCTGCTTCGGCCACCTCGGCTTCGGCCTGCTTGGCAGCAGCCTCCTCGGCCTCCTTCTCCTTCTTCTTCTCCTCGGCTGCCGCGAGCGCCCGCTGGGTCATCGCGATATGCTCACGCTGAACCTTGGGGTCCACGGAGGGCACGGCGCTGGCCTCGACCTGTGCCTTGATGGCCGCGACTGCCTTGTCCCCCTGCAGTCTGCCCGCCACCCCCCAGACCGCGAGGGCAGCCACCACCAGCAGCCCGCCCCCAATGACGAGGAAGACCATCGGGGAGGTCTTGTTCATGGGAATGACGTCGAGCCCGTCGTCCGCCGCTTTCGTGGGGAGCCGCCTGTCCTTCGAGGATGCCGTCATGGTCGGGAGTACTCCGAACGCTGGGTGCCGGCGCCAACCGCGCAGCCCCAACGGAACAACTATAGGGCAATCTCGACCCGTTCGCCCGACCCCCGATCGGGGCTCGAAACGGCGGCGAGGGGGCTGGTTCGGGGCACGGCAGCATCGGCCGAAAGGCCGGCGCTCCCCCGCTGCGGCACAAATCGCAGAGAATTCTTGTGAACGTCGCCCAAATCGCACTTTGATGGGCCCACCCCCTCGGGATGGAGCTATGTACCGGCGACCTGGCCGAGGACCGCCAGGCGCCCGACGCTCACCCCACCCGCCTGACGGCGTCCGAGCTCGTCGCAACACCTCTCGTGTTGCGGGGCTCGTCCCGCAACGATCTCGAGCACACCTTCCGTATGCCGACGCTCACCTCCCGCTCCGCAGGCATGAACGACGTATCCGCGACGGAGGGCAACTACCCTCCCTCTCACACCAGCGACAGTGGCGACGAGGCTCCGAACCTCGCGCTCACCGACGTTGTCAAGGAGGACGCGACCCTCGGCGAATCGACGGACCCGCTGCGACTGTATCTGAAGAAGCTCGGCAGCACGACGCTTCTCAGCCGGGACGGCGAGGTAGCGATCGCCAAGCGAATCGAGGACGCAGAGAACGCCGTCCTCACCGCGCTGCTCAATAGCCCCTTGGCCGTGAGGACGATCCTGAAGCTTGGTCCGCAGCTCAAGGCCGCCACCGTCCGCATCACGAACCTCGTCAAGCACGCCGACGACGCCTTCGAGCCCTTCGACGAGGACCAGGAGAAGGATCGCTTCCTGAAGCTCCTCGACCGCGTGCGACGCGCCCACAAGAAGGAGCTCGAGATGCAGCGGGAGCGGTCGAACGCGACCTCGGACGGCGAGCGCAAGCGCGCCGACGCCCGCATCGATACCCATCGCGAGAAGACGGTAGAGATCCTCCGCGACATGCGCCTGAGCAAGAAGCTCATCGACCAGATCGTCGCCGAGCTGAAGCAGGTCGGGGACCGAGTGGGCAAGGCGAGCTCGCGCAGCGAGGCTCGTCGAGTCGCTTCCGAGATGGAAGTCGACGTCAAGGAGACGGTCGATACCTGCCGGCGAATCAAGACCGCCGAGCGCGCGATCGAGAAGGCGAAGGCCGAGCTCATCGAGGCCAACCTCCGGCTCGTGGTGTCGATCGCGAAGAAGTACACCAACCGGGGGTTGCACTTCCTCGACCTGATCCAGGAGGGCAACATCGGGCTCATGCGCGCGGTGGACAAGTTCGAATACCGCCGCGGGTACAAGTTCAGCACCTACGGCACCTGGTGGATCCGGCAGGCCATCACGCGCGCGATCGCCGATCAGTCGCGGACGATTCGGGTCCCCGTTCACATGACGGAGACGACGAACAAGGTGGTCCGCACCGCGCGCCATCTGCTCGGCAAGCTCGGGCGCGAGCCGACGATGGAGGAGATCGCCGAGGAGATGGACGTTCCGGCCGAGTTGGTTCGGAAGGTCTTCAAGCTGACGAAGCAGCCGCTCAGCCTCGACATGCCCATCGGCGAGGAAGGTGACAGCCAGCTCGGGGACTTCGTCGAAGACAAGGGCGCGGTGAACCCGGCAGAAGCGGTGGTCGAGGCGAGCCTCGGCGAGCATGTGCGCCAGGTGCTGAGCACCCTGACTCCGCGCGAGGAGAAGGTGCTAAGGTTGCGGTTCGGGATCGGAGAGAAGAGCGACCACACCCTCGAGGAGGTGGGACGCGATTTTCAGGTGACCCGGGAGCGGATCCGGCAGATCGAGGCCAAGGCGCTCCGCAAGCTCCAGCACGGTGTGCGCTCGAAGCTCCTGCGAAGCTACGTCGAATAACGTTCGGCCCTCTGGCCCGAATTCGCGAGACCTGCGCGAACCCGGTTCGCCAGGATGCCCGGTCGGTGACCGGGAGCGAGGTCTCGCGGCACGCTTGACAGGGCAGCTCGGTCCCCGGCCGACCCGACGACGGCGTGCTCCGACCCCTCCCGCGACAGCGAGCACCCCCCCCGGCAGGCGAGGGCAATCGCATCCGGGGAGCTCGGCCGACGGGCGCTCCCATCATCCTGTCTCTCACCGCTGGATGCTCGCGGCCGTCGCGCGGGTCGTCGCTGGGGGGAGGGGCTGCGTTCGCGCCATTGATCGCCGTCTCCGAGGCGGTCTGTCGGGGATGAACGCTCGAGACCGGCGGGCGCGGGACCCGCGAACGAGGCGAGCACCACCGCGGATCGACCTCGATGCACGCGACCCAGCGCCAGCAGAGGATCGCGAACGAGACGGCCAAGAACAGCGCCCAACGGGCGGGTGCGCGCCGGCGTCACCGCGCCCGGCGGGCGCCGATGCGGGTGACGACGGGATCGTAACATTCCGCGTCCAGCCGGGAGCCCCGGCGCCGTTACCCGAGGAGACTCCACCGCGATGACGACGCGATCGCGAGGTGATCGCGAAGATGGGTCCATCGCGGGCGAGATCGTCGCCTGAGTAGACGGGGACCCCGGTCGGTGGGCGGCGCTCAGCGATCGGGTGTCAGCCATCACCAGGATGTCGCATGGCCTCCTCCAATGACGGCGGGCCGCGCACGGCTGATCGCCCAGTCCCCTCATGCTTCCGGATCCACCGGGTCAGGCCCGAGGGAACGCACCCGCGCGACGAGCGATCGGACGGAAATCGACCGCGCCGAGCGCGGCGGCGCGAAATCCGGGTTCAATCGTCTGGCGATTGGAGTACCTTCGTCCTGCATCCTCGTCACCGCGAATGCGAAGCCATGGAGCCGCCAGCCGATCTCCTGGTGCGACGACCCGCCGCCGAACGTCTCCCGGACCGTAACAGTGACGTCGTGCGTGCGCTTCACCGATCCATCGGGGTGCCTCAACCCGACCTGGCTCGCCGCTTCGATCCAACCACGCCGCGAAGGAAACCCTCATGACCACATTCATGGAAAGCGTCCACGCGAAGGCCAAGAGCGACCCACGCCGCGTCGTGTTGCCGGAAGGGGACGATGAGCGAATGGTGGAGGCGGCCGCGCTGGCGACGGCGCAAGGGCTCGCTCGCATCACCCTCCTCGGGTCGTCAGCCAAGATCCAGGAGACGGCCAAGGCAAGGGGTCTTTCCCTTGATGGCGTCGAGGTCGTCGACACGGCGTCGCTGCCGGCTCTCGAGGAGTACGCGAAGGAGTTCTATGAGCTCCGAAAGAACAAGGGGCTCACCCTGGACACTGCCCTCGGTACCATGAGGGACCCGCTCTTCTACGGGGCGATGATGGTTCGCAAGGGGGCGGTGGACGCCTTCGTCGCCGGCGCGGTGAACTCGACGGGCAACGTCTGTCGCGCCGGGATCCAGATCGTTGGACTCCAGGACGGGATCAAGACGCTCTCGAGCTTCTTCGTGATGAATCTCCCGCATCCAACCTTCGGGCAGGCGGGCACCCTCTTCTACGCGGACTGCGGGGTGGTGCCGAACCCGGACGCCAGCCAACTCGCCGACATCGCCATCACCACCGCCGAGAGCTGGCGGATGCTGATGGGCACCGAACCCGTCGTGGCCATGCTGTCCTTCTCCACCAAGGGGAGCGCCAAACACCCCGACATCGACAAGGTGCTCGAGGCGACGCGATTGGCGCACGAGAAGGAGCCCTCTCTCCTGATCGACGGCGAGCTCCAGGGCGATGCCGCGCTGATCGCCAAGGTCGGGGAGAAGAAAGCCCCGGGATCCCCGGTCGCGGGGAAGGCCAATGTCCTCATCTTCCCGGATCTAGACGCCGGCAACATCGCCTACAAGCTCACGGAGCGGCTCGCGGGGGCGGAAGCGCTCGGCCCCATCCTCCAGGGCAACAAGAAGCCATGCTGTGACCTGTCGCGGGGGTGCAAGGCGTCGGACATCGTCAACGTGACGGCGGTCAACGTGGTCCGCATCCAGTACCGCATGCAGGCCGGCTGAGCCGCTACCGGAGCCCACCGCCCATTCGCCGAGGTCGAACTATGAAGGTCATCGTCATCAACTGTGGGAGCTCATCCCTCAAGTTCAAGCTATTCGACATGAACGAATCGAACGAGCTTCTCGCGGAGGGGCTCGTCGAGGAGATCGGGAAGGCTCTGTCGAAGTTCACCTACCGAGCCAGCCGGGTCGCTTCGGGAGAGAAGGTCGTCCGACAGATCCAAGCCCCCGACCACACGGCAGCGTTAGGGGCGGTGGCCAAGACCCTCGTGGATCCGGAGCTTGGCCTGTTCCGGGGGGCGATCCAGGTCGACGCGGTGGGTCACCGCGTGGTGCACGGGGGCGACAAGTTCTCGCGGTCCGAGGTCATTACCAGGCAGGTCAAGGACGTCATCACCGATTGCTGCACCATCGCGCCGCTCCACAACCCGCCGAATCTAGCCGGGATCAATGCCTGCGAGCAGATCTTCGCGGGCGTGCCCCAGGTCGCGGTCTTCGACACGGCCTTTCACCAGACGATGCCGGAGCAGGTGTTCCTCTATGGCATCCCGTACGAGCTCTACGAACGGCACCACATGCGGAAGTACGGCTTCCACGGGACCTCGCACGAATTCGTCTTCCGGCGCGCCGTCGAGCTCCTTGGTCGCCCCGCAGAGGAGCTCAAGATCGTCACCTGCCACCTCGGCAACGGCTGCAGCATCACGGCCGTCAAACACGGGTTCTCCTTCGACACGTCGATGGGGTTTACGCCGCTGGAAGGCGTGGTCATGGGAACGCGGGCGGGTGACATGGATCCCGCGGCGGTGCTCTGGCTGATGGAGAAGGAGAATCTCGAACCGTCCGCGATGAGCGACCTGCTCAACAAGAAGAGCGGACTGAAAGGGATCTCCGGAGTCGGTAACGATCTCCGAGAGGTGATGCAGGCGGCCGACCAGGGGAACGCTCGCGCGCGGCTCGCCATCGAGATCTTCGTCTACCGGATCGTGAAGTACGTCGGCGCGTACGCGGCGGCAATGGGCGGGCTCGACGCCGTGGTGTTCACCGGCGGCATCGGCGAGAACGCCACCCCGATCCGCGCCCGCATCCTCGAGCCCCTCGCGTTCCTCGGGCTGAGCCTCGATCCCGAGCGCAACGGATCTGCGGCCAAGGAGAAGGAGATCAACACCCCTGACTCCCGCGTGAAGGCGCTCGTCGTCCCGACCAACGAGGAGCTCTCGATCGCGCTCCAGACCAAGCGGGCCGTGGCCGCGACCCAACAACCTCGGTGAGTAGTGAACCCACATTCCCGCTCCCGTCAACGCGGCCGAATCCCCCCTCGCTGGTTCGGAGCAGCGAATGGCCTGCGCCAGCCTGGCTGCTCACCCGACGTGAGTCTCGAGGCAGGGCGGGTCCCGGGAGCAGGGTGGACTAGAGCAGCAATCGGGTTGATTGCAGCGTCGAATCGACAACCTGAAGCACCGAACCGGCAGCAGACCTCTCCAGAGGCAGCGCTGGAAACGCGTCCTCGCCTCGCACGGACGCTTTTCCAGCGCTGCCGTTG
>JAFGBI010000329.1 GCA_016933275.1 Polyangiaceae bacterium
AGCGGTCAGCGGTCAGCGGTCAGCGGTCAGCGGTCAGCGGTCAGCGGTCAGCGGTCAGCGGTCAGCGGTCAGCGGTCAGCGGTCAGCCTTGGCTGGGTGGGGTTAGCTACCCACTGGCACCGATCAGGTTGCCGACAGCAACGGCAGCGCTGGAAACGCGCCCGTGCGAGACGAGGACGCGTGTCCAGCGCTGCCTCCGGAGGGGTCTGCTGCCGGTTCGGTGCTCTAGGTTGTTGATTTGACGCAGCAATCAACCTTGTTGCTGCTCTAGGAGGCGCGAAATCCAGGATCAGGGAATGGGTTCGGCTCCTCCCCACGGGCGGGCGCTGGCGCTACCCTCGGGTTCGGAGGATCGATGGCGACACCCAAATCGGAATGGCCGGGCTTCGGCGACGTACCCGAGGACGCGGAGCTCGCGCTGTCGCGGTCGGAAAGCCAGGAGCTCGCACGGTGGGTCTGGCAAGACGGAGAGAGCCGCGACGGAGAGCGCCTGAGCGTCCACTACTACGCGAACTCGCTTCACTATGGCACCGCTGTCTTCGAGGGGATCCGCTGCTACCCCACCGAGCGCGGACCCGCGTTGGTGCGACCACGTGACCACATCGACCGCATGCTGAGCTCAGCCCGGCTCTACGGGATGCGGGTCCCCTACGGAGCGGACGAATTGGTTCGGGCTGCCATCGAGATCACCCGGCGAAACGGCGTAGATCATGCCTACCTCCGCCCCATCGCCTGGTTCGGCTACGGTCCAATCGATCTGAAACCCAAGCAGGTCTGTCCCGTACAAGTCTTGATCGCCGTTCGCCGACTCGGGACCTACCTCGGCGAGGGTGCGTTGCGGAACGGGATCAAGGTGCTCACGTCGAGTTGGCGGCGCCTCCACCACACGATGCTTCCCGTGATGGCGAAGGCGAGTGGCCACTACGCGAACAGCGTGCTCGCCGCGCACGAGGCCCTGGACCGGGGGTACGACGACGCCCTGCTCCTCAACGCCGATGGAACGGTTTCCGGAGTGACCGGGGGAAATGTCTTCTTCGTCCGGGCAGGACGACTCCACACCAATGACGAGAGCTCATCGATCGTCCCTGGCATCACCCGCGACTGCATCCTCACCCTCGCTCACGCTCACGACATCGAGGTGGTCATCCGCGGCTTCACGCGGGAGGAGCTCTTGCGCGCTGACGAGGTCTTCCTGACGGGGACGGCCGCGGAGGTGACCCCGGTCCGCGAGCTCGATGGGGTGGAATTCCCTACGGGAAAGCGAACCTTCGGCGCCCTCTTCCAGCGTGCCTATCTCCGTGCCGTCACCGGAAAAAACCCCGACTTCGTCGACTGGCTCACGCCAGTGACCTGAAGCGAGCACCCATCGAGTTTCCAGCGACAACCACCTCCCAGACGCCTCGATACCGGACGAGAGACAGCCGGTTCGGGCTCGGAACTGCGCCCAAATAGAGGCTGCCCGGGACTAGCCCGGGCAGCACAAGAGGCCGAGGCCGGGGGTACGGCAAACTCGACCGCAGCGGCGGAACCATCGGGGTGGGATGGGGAGGGCATGGCTCCGACGCCCGGGTCGATTCAAGCCATCGGGACCTGCAGACGTCAAGCAGAGAGCTCAGCTACGAGCGGTATCGACGGAGAAGTTTTGGGGCCACAGTACAAGTTTTGCGTCGGGACGCCACGCGGCTTCGGTCGCGGCCAAATCTCCCCTTCGTCCCGATTCGAAACGAGGACTCTCGCGCCCACGCCGAATGGAGTCAGCGCTCGGCTCGTACCGCCGCCGTCGAACCGCCGCGATGGAGCTCGACGAGTTCGGCACGATACACCTCCGCGCCGTCGTCGGTGGCGATGACGCCCGCCAGGCTACGACCGGGAAGATCGGCGCTGGTCGCCACGGTGAGGATCGCCCGCTCATCACCCACGAGCACCTGGTAGCGCGCGACCGTACAGTCGTGCGCCTGCTCACCCACGAGACAGGTCTCCTCACCGCGCGACAGGCGTCCCACGTTGGCGTCCGCGGTGAACCTGGTCTGCTCGATCCACGCGTCGAAGGTGGCATGATCGATCGGCGACTCCGTCGTACCCTCGAGCTTGGCCACGGAGATGACCGCGAAGCCCGCCACCGTACGACGCACACGAAAACGCGCGGTGTCGTCGCCGCTCGCCAGGGTGTAGTCGACGACGAACTGGTCCTGATCGCGCGCCGCAATCTCCTCGGTGACCGTGATCGGCTCGCCGCGGTAGTCCCCACTGAAGCGGTAGACCAAGAGGTCGCCGACACGCCGGTCGAGGAGGTCTCGGCTCATGCGAACGGCGTGACTGGCGGCTGCCTCGGCAACGGGTGGTGCTCGATCCGCACTCCGGGGCTCTGGGGAATACGTCGCGCTGCCGCAAGCCACGATGGGCGCGGCGAGCGCGGTGAAGACCAGGATCTGCCGCGCCATCGACTGACCTCTTTCACTCCCGGGAGCGGCGGGCCAAGTTCGACGCCGTGCGCGGTAGACGCGCCGCTCCCCTCAGGCGCCCCGATTCGGCCGCCCGCTACCGCAAGGAACCTGGCGATCCCGAGCCGGTCGCGGTCCGGACGGTTCCGTGGCCCAGCACCGCGACGTGGCCCGATGACGGCTCGGCCAGCGCCGACTCCACGGCGCCCCGCGCGAGCTCCAGCCAGGCATCGACCCCGAGACGTTCACGCAGAGCATCGATGGCCTCGGGGAGCGCGGCGGCAGCCCCGGTGGCAGCCGCCGACGCGGCGATCGCAGTGGCCCAGCCGAGGGGGCCGAGGGGTCGGCAGCCGAAGAGCCGGCTCAGGCCGGGCGTCTGCACGATCGCGCCCAAGACGGCGGCCGACGCCAGGCTGGTCGTGAGCACGGGCCCGCTCACCCCGCCGGACGAGATGGTCTGCCCGAGCTGCGTACCGACCAGCGCTACCAGGCCCACCGTGCGCGCTCGCTCCTCGCCGCTGGTTAGCCGCGACAAGAGCCACGCTGCACCGGCTCCTGCGGAGGTGACGATCGCACGAGTTGCGATGTCACGGTCCAGAAGGCGTCCAAGCGACGTGTCGGGTCCCTCCTGGGCCAGTGCCGCGAGCGAGGATTCGCTGGCCGGGCGGAGCGCCACCGCCACCGCGGGGGCAACGTCAGTGAGCAGATTGACCAACAGGAGTTGGCGTGGGTTCAGGGGCGACCTGCCATCGATCAGCCCACCAGCAAGCGCGAATCCGATCTCCCCGAGGTTGCCACCGACCAAGATCGAGACCGCATCACGCACCGAGGCCCAGAGCGCGCGACCCTCCACGATGGCGTCCACCAGCGTCTCCACGCGCTCGTCGGTCACCACGACGTCGGCGGCTCCCCGCGCCGCGGCAGTGCTGCGTTCGCCGATCGCAATGCCGACGTCCGCCAGCCGAATGGCGGGCGCGTCGTTGGCTCCGTCGCCCGCCATCGCGACAACTCGACCTCGACGCTGGTACGCGCGAACCACGCGCACCTTCTGCGCCGGAGCCACGCGTGCGAAGACCCGGACCGCTTCGATTCGAGCATCGAGCTCCTCGTCGTTCATCCGCGCGAGCTCGGAGCCGGTGAGGACATCACCCGGCAAGAGCCCGAGCTCCGTCGCGA
Organism: Polyangiaceae bacterium; assembly: GCA_016933275.1. GTDB lineage: Bacteria > Myxococcota_A > Polyangia > Polyangiales > Polyangiaceae > JAFGBI01. Next base: position 3,618 of record JAFGBI010000329.1, read on the forward strand.
TCGCCTTCGCCGTGCTGGGATGGTCCCCCGTTGCCATCACCGTGCACACCCCGGCCTGGGCGAGACGCATCAGGGCCGCGGCCGCGGTCGGCCGCACCGGATCGCTGAACGTGAGGAAGCCACGGAACTCGAGCCGGTCGAGACGATCGAGCAGAATCGCCTCCGTCTCGGATTCGACGAGGCGCTCGGCGACCGCAATGATTCGCAGACCCCGATGTGCCAGGAGCCCGGCGAGCACGTGGAGCTGCCCGCGGGCCACCGCATCGAGCGGGAATGTCTTGCCTGCTCGCCGCCAGGTGGCGCATTGCCTGAGCACGGTCTCGGGAGCACCCTTCACGGACACCAGGCGGCCGGCGTCCACACGGGCGACCGTCGTGTGGTAGCCGCGCCCCGCTTCGAAGGTGAGCTCCTGATCGCGGCGCCATCCGGGGCTGCCCATCTGCGGGACGAGCCCGATCCGTGCGGCGACACGCACCAGCGCGGCGTCCGTGGGATCGACCGGCCCCTCATCGGGTCGCCGGACGGCCGTGGCGCGGAGGCCGATGGCCAGCGCCGCGAGGCGTGCGTCGGAGAGCCGCGACACGCTCTCCTCAATGCTGCCATCGGAGACCGAAGCGAGCTCGATCCGACCCTCGGTGACGGTCCCCGTCTTGTCCACGCAGAGGACCTCGACGCGGCCGAGAACCTCGATGGCGTTCGGGTTTCGCACCAGCACACCCCGACGAGCGAGCCGCTTGGCGGAAGCGAGCTCGGCCGCGGTGGCCAGTAGCGGCAACCCTTCGGGCACCGACGCGACGGCAAGGCTCACGCCCGAGCCGACGAGGTCGGCCAGCTTCTGTCCGCGCAGGAGCCCGAACCCCACGAGGCCGGCGCCCGACGCCAGCGCCACGGGGCCGGTCAGGTTGACGAGGGAGCGCAGTCGCTCATCGACTCCACTCGGTCCTCGAGCTCGCGGCGACGCGACGGCGGCGCGCCTCGCCTCGGTCTCCTCGCCCGCCGCGACGACGACGGCGACCGCGCGTCCGGATGCGATCGCTGTACCTTCGAAGAGCATCGAGCTTCGGTCTGCGAGGGCCGACTGGAAGCTCGGGGCCGCCACCTTGGGAACCGGGAGGGACTCGCCGGTGAGGCTCGAGGCGTCGACCTCGAGGGACGCGGCGTCGATGATGCGGCAATCTGCCGGAACGACGTCGCCGGCATAGAGCTCGACCACGTCCCCTTGCACGAGCTCGTCGGCGTCCACCTCCTGGCGGATCCCGGCGCGCCGCGCCACCGCTCGCCGTCGCGAGCTGCGCGACAGATCCCGGATCGCGCGCTCGGTGAAGAACCGCTGGACACCGCCGACCAACGCGTTGAGGACCACGACGGTGCCAACCATACCTGCGTCGGTCATCGAGCCCACGACCGCGGAGAGCCCGGCTCCCGCGGCCAGCAACGGTGCGAGCGGGTTGAACAGCTCGTCGGTGATCGCCTCCCCGAGATCCACGAGCGCCGGACGCTCGCGGCGCTGTGGGGGCGCGCGGCGTGCAACCTCGTTGCGGAGGAGGCCCTTCTCGGAGGTCCCGAGGCGGCGGAGAACCCCCTCGGCATCAAGCGCGTGCCAGGGAGTCCGGTCGCGGGGTCGTGACGGCGCCTGCCGCTCGAGCTCGATCGACGCCCGGAGTCCATTGGCCATCGAGACCAGGCTCGCCGTGTTGACGACGGCGAGGACGCGGCTCGTGGACACCGGCGTGGCACCACCCGCAGCCACCAAGGCACCCAGGGTGGCGGAACCGAGCGCGATATTGACGCTCTGCTTCGCGACCTCTCGAGCGGCAACACAGGCTCTGACGATGAACCGCACGTCGGAGAGCTCGCTGCGACAGATCAGCGCAGCACCCCAGGGCGGCGGTTCGCCCGCGCGTACGAGGCCGATCCCACAGTCGGAGCGCGCCAGCGCGGTCGACTGGGCCGCGGTACCCACCACCGCCACCGTTCGACCCTCACGCTGGAGACGTCGGACCCCTTCCTCCATCGACATCCCCGCGGGAAGCACGTCATCGGGGTCAAGGCCCTGGATCCCGCCTTCGTCGGCGCTCCCGAGCACCACATGGATCCCGGCGTGCCGAGCGGCCGCGATGAGCTCCTCCGCGCCCGTCTGGGGAATGACCCGCATCTCGACGATGGCGACGAGCTCGGCATCACGGACGAGCCCGAGCGTGAGCGCTCCCGACCGCGCCAGCGCGACGCTCCGGAGCGTTAGCAGCGGCGGCGGTTCAGGGCGGAGCAGGGGCAGCGGACCCAGGGTCCATCCTTCCCGAGCTCGGCAGTCGACAGGCCGTTCGGGATCGAACAACGCTTGGATCTTCTCTTTTGCCGTGGCGGCAGCGACCGAGCCATCGGAGGCGATCTCGCCGACGGCGAAACGCCCGCGGCTGACCAGATCACCCTGGAGCATGAGGCAGTCGACCCGGTCGAGTCGACGCAGGACGGCCGGGTCGAGCACCACGATCGAACGAGTCGCGAGCGATTTCGCGAGCTCGGCAGCAAAAACGTCCTTGCCGAGCCTCGCCGGCTGGGGGAGCGCACCGAAGAGGGCAGCAACCGAGCGCTGGAGGTTCCGGGTGGCAAGGAAGCTTACCCCGAAGCCGGCGAGCGAGAGGACCCACGCGCTGTCCGCATACTCCTCGACGGAGCCGCGGGGAGGAGGGATCGGCCGCGAGTCCGGGCGGGCCGCGTCGGGAGCGTGGATGGCGCGTTCGGCGGTGAGCTCCGGCTCCCGGCGTACCCACACCTCATGCAACGCCTCTGCCTCGCGCCAGAGAGCGCACTTGTGCAGGGCGTTGACGAACGCACTCCCTGGGCGCTGCCCGACGGTCTGCATGGCAGCCGCCAGGAGATCGAGCGCAAGCTCGGCCCGCTCCGCTCCGAGCCGATCGACGAGGATCTCGCGAAGCCTCGTCGCGCGAACCAATGCCACCAGGCCGAGGGCATGGTTCGCGAGCGCCGAGGGAGGGAGCGGCGACAGACGGAGCGCGAGGCCGACCGCGGCGGCGATCGTGTCCGCGACCATCTCGAGGTGGAGCCGGTCGACGGGCTCCCCGTCGGCAGGGTGCTCCGGACCAAACTCGGTCCCGGGACCGGCGTAGATCTCGGCGCGCCGTTCAGCCAAAGCTACGATCGCCTCGAGCTCGGGGAGGCCGTAGGCGCCCCGATCGAAGGCGAATACCACTCGACGCGTGTGCGGATTCACCTCCACCCAATGGAGACCCCGGAGGCCCTGGGTCTCGATGTGAACGGCGCGAGTGAACGCGTCGAGCTCGGCGCCCTCGACGCGCCGGAACTCGACGTGGGCGCGGACCTCGGTGAGGTACGCTCGACGCGCGCGTGGCGCGAACGTCCGCGTGAGATTGGCGAGGGCTCCGCGCAGGGTCATTTTTCGTCTAGATGGCACGGATCGCCTCGAAGCTGAACCGGGGCACGCCGAAAGGCTCGAGGATCGCGACCAGGAGGCTCGTCCGGGAATGGTCCACCATGGGCGACGCCGCGGCCGAGTGGCCGATCCGGTCCCCGCGCGACACGATGACGGCCGACCGCGTCCGTGATAGCGCGGTCGGCCGATGCCTGGTTCGGAGCTCCTCACCGTGGGCCGGAGTCGTCTCTCCCCGGTCGAGCGCTTCCACATACGGTTCATCGAGCGGTCGCTCGAACCAGGGCGGCTCGATCGATCGATCCGCTGGTGCCAACGGAACCTGGGAGCGACGTGGATCCACGTCTCCACGTCCCGCCTCCTGCACGTGGTCGGGATCGAGCATCTCCCGGGGTTCGATCCCGCGAAGAGCTACGTACTGGTGTCGAACCACCGGAGCTACTTCGACCTATACGTCATCACCACCTATTTCGTGCGCCGCGGGCTCAAGCACCGCATCCTCTTCCCGGTCCGAAGCGAGTTCTTCTACGATCGCCGCCTCGGGTTCTTCGTCAACGGCGCCATGAGCTTCTTCGCGATGTACCCGCCAATCTTTCGGCAGCGCGAGAAGCTCGCCCTCAACGTGACGAGCCTCGACGCGCTCGCGGATCTGCTCACCCGCGGCGGCATCTTCGCCGGAGTCCACCCAGAAGGCACGCGAGGGCAAGGGGAGAACCCGTACACGCTCCTGCCCGCCCAGCGCGGCGTGGGCCGGCTCGTGCACCGCGCTCGAGCCACCGTGATCCCCGCCTTCATCAACGGGCTCGGCAACGACATCGTGCGCCAGGTTCGCGGCGGCCTGGCCGGAAGCGGAACGCCCATCTGCATCGCCTTCGGACCTCCGGTCGCGCTAGAGGATCTCTTCGAGCGCCCGGGCTCGCCGCGGGTGGACCGCGAAGTCGCCGAGCGGTCCTTGGCCGCGGTCGCCACGCTGGGCGAGGTGGAGCGGGCGTTCAGGGCATCGCTGCCGATGCGGTAGGACTGCGGGCTGCGGCCTGGGCTGCGCCCGGCCGTGGAGGTCTGATATCATTTCGGGGATGGCCGCCGAGAAACCGCCGTCACCGGATCTGGACGAGCTTGACCTTGGGCTGCCAGAGCCTCCGGCGGACATCCCCGATCTGAGCCTTCCGGCACCGCCGCCGGAGCGGGCCAACCGTCCCGCGGCGGCTCGCCCGGTCGTCACCCGCGCCGCTCCAGCCCATCCCGCGGCGCCACCGATCGTCCCCGCGCGGCCGGCCGCGGCCCGCTCCGGCGTGGTCCACCCCGCCGCCACGCCACCGGGATCGAGCCGAGACGATTCGACGCGCCCGGTGGCCGCAGCGGACATCGCCCTCGATCTTGCCCCATCGCAGCAACGCCTCGCGTCCACCCCGATCGCCATGGGCCGGGCAGTCTTCGGTGACGGGTTGGATGACTTCACCGAGGACGATGGCGCCCCCGAGATCGCCGTCGCCACCGCGGTGAAGCCCGCGAAGGAGCGCCGACCGTTGCCGACGGGGCTGACCCCGGACGCAAGCGCGCTCGACGTCACCGCCATCGACATCGATCGCGCGGCCGGCTACGGCCCGCCGCCAGCGGGTTGGTACCTCGCACCGCCCTACACTTGGCGCGTCTACCAGAGAAGACGGACGCTCTCCGCCGAAGTAGCCGAACTGGCGCAGGCGCTCGCCGCGGCCGAGGAAGAACGCGACCAAGTGCTCGATGATCTCGTCACCACCCTCTGGCCCAAGCTCGAGCAGGATCGACGCTTCGACGAGGTGCTCGAGGTGGCGCGGGCCGCTGACCGCCAAGCCGTGGCAGCCGCCGAAGAGCTGGCCAGCACCAACGCGGCCTTCGGGGCGGAACGGCAACGCCTCGATGGCGAGCGGACCCTGCTCGAACAGGAGCGGACGCGGAATCTCGAGGTCGAACAGCAACGAGAAGCGGAACGGGAGCAGCGCGAACGGGCGCTCGAGCGAGCGGAGGGTCGTCTGCAGCGAGTCGGGATCGAGCAGCGCAATGGCCGACGGCTCGAGGAGCAGGCGGCGCAAGCTGACTCCGGTATCCACCTCCCACCTGGCCACGCCGACCGACTTGCCGAACTCGCGGCGCAAATCCCCGACCTCTTGGCGGAGGTGGACCGCCACCGCGTAGCGGTCAAGGAAGCCGCGGCGCTGATGAAGCAGGCGCAGGCGGACTCGCTGCGAACTACCCGGGAGCTCAGGAAGCTCGATGCAGAGCGACGCACGCTCGAGGACAAATCCTCGAGCGAATCGTCGTCCCGGGCGGCGAGCGTCGGCGCGACCCAACGAGCGCGGCGCACCGCCCGCGCCGACGTTGGACGCGCACTGCTGAGAGTCGATCTGGGTGCGACGCTCCCTGAGAGTGACCTCGACCGACTGCGCGCCCATGACGACGCCGTCCGCGGCCTGGCCCGGAAGCACCTGTGCCACGCGCAGGGCCTCGGCGCCTTCGATCGCTCGGCGTTCGCCACCGGGCGCGCCCTCCTCGCGGGAGCCGTCCTGCTCGTGGTGGGCCTCTTGGTCGTCCTCGTCGTCTTCCTGATGAGCTCGAGTGAGCACCCCGGCCGCGAGGCGCCGGGATCCGAAGACAACGAGCCCCTGCACGGGAATCACCTGACGCGCCCATCGTCGCTGCGCGTCGCGGCCGTTCGCTGCCCGCTGAGGCCCTTCGAAGGTCGAACCCCTACAGCCATGGGTTGACGCCGATCTGCAGGGTTGGGCGCCAGAGGCGGCGTAGCACTCGGCCGCCCATGAGGACGAGGGTGACCAACACCAATGCGGAGAGCACGACTCCGAACCCACCCTCGAGCGTATCGAGCAGCGGGCGGGCGATCCCACGACCCCATGCCAGGGCAATTCCAACGGTGGCGAACGAAGCGGGCAACACCAGGCGCCAAGCAAGGCCCGTGACCTCGTCGTGCCGGAGCTCGGGCACCACCCAACGCAGTGCCGCCACCAGGGAGACGAAGGACCAGGTCTTCGCTGCCAGCAGCACCGCCCCGAGGACCTGTAGCGATAGGTTGGCGGCCTGCGCCGTCGGTGGTACCCCCGGCACCTGGTAGCCACCGAGCAGGACCAGCGCAACGAGGCTCGAGACCAGAAGGACGTGGCCAGAATCTGCGGCGACGAGGAACGCTCGCGCCGCCCTCGAGGTGGGGCTCGACGACACTGGTGGCCGATCGACCTCGGGGATCGCCCGAGGAGCACCGACTGGGCGGGGGGTGAGGACGAGGAGCACCAGCACCACACCGACCGTCGACGCCGGAGAGGTGAAGACGTGCCATTCCCAGGGAGCCGCTCCCTGAGACAACACCAGGTCGCGTACGCGAGTGCTACCCACCAGAACCACTACACTCGCCAGGGTGGCGAGGAGCGGGAGCTGAAAGCCGAGCAGGACGAGGGCGGTCCGTAGCCCTGCTCTGAGCGACCAATGGGGTCCCGAGAGCCGCCCGCCAGCCACCAAGCCGACGCAGACGAGACCGGTGATACCCGCCAGGATGCCGAGAGGTAGGTCAGCCTCGGTCGCCACCACCACGCCATCGAAGGCCAGCAGGGTGAAGAGGGCAGTAATGCCGAGTAGCGCGAGATAGGGCAGCACTCGCGCCAACGCCGGTACGTCATCGGGCAAGAGGGTCTCGGCCAGATCGGAGATGATGTGGCGCGCTAGTTGGCGAGGGGGGGCGCGAGGGCTCACCGCCACTTGCACCTGACTCACCATGCGGCGCTCGGCCCATGTGAACAGCCGCCCGAGGGGTGCCGCGAAGAGGAGCATGACGGCTACCGCAATCGCGACCAGAAACCCTGCCGTCGTCAATGAGTCCGGCGGCGCGGAGCTGATCCCGTCGAGATCGATGACCCGATCGACCGGATCCTCGTGACGACCCCGGCGAAGACGCACCGTCCCCTGGCGCATGCCCGGGGGGACGGCAAAGTCGGCTTCGTCGCCGACGCGCACCCCAGCGAACCCCAACAGGGTGTCGCCCGGCTGAAGCCCGGCCCGAGCTGCCCGCCCGTCTGGATCGAGGCTCGACACCACGACAGTGCCCTGGTCCGCCCTCTCGACGACAACGCCGAGCGTGGCGAGGGCGGCACGGCCCACGTCGAGTCGGGCGGCAACCAGATCATCAGAGGCGGGTGGCGGCTGCCAGTCCAGTTCGACGCCGGCGAGACGACCGGTCACCGGCGGGGCGCCCGGCTGGAAGGGAGAGAAGGCGACCAGCAGGTCCCCTTTGAAGGTGGCGTGGCGAGACTCGCGGCCCCGCCCACAGAAGGCGGCCACGAGCTCTGGGTCTACCTCCAAGCGCAAGCGCTTGCGGGAGGCGGCGACCACCTCTGCGACCACCCCCCGCACCCTGACTGGCGCGGAGCCCGGGCGATAGACCTCGCCGCCGAAGGTCACCGTCCCCCTCCGTCCCTCGGGGAAGCCACTGCCGAGGATCTCCACGCGGTCGCCTCCTTCCACCGCCGAAGGGTGGAGGGCCGTCACTTCCAGCAGAGCAGGCCCCAGGCTGACCTTTTCGCAGCCCACGAGCCAGCAGCCGAGCGCGATCAGGAGGGCCACGCCGAGGCGCATCGCCCCGCTATATCGCACGGGGAAAAAACGGGCGAAAAACCGGCAGACGGCCCCGTGCCCGACTTCCCGTGAACCACCCATTCGAAGGGCCAGCACGGGGTACGCCGAAAGGGCCAGGGATGGAGTCCTCCGGGTAGCTTCGACTTGGGGGTTCCCTCTTCTGCGCGATCACTCGTCCTCACCCGCGCCCCTTGCCCCCCTCTGGGGCGCGGAAGGCCGCGCTACTTCCGAGGATCGAGCCGCACCGTCACCCTCGCCCCCGAACGGTCGAGCTCGAAGGCGGCGGTCTTCTTCTCGCCCCCGTGTTGTGCGGTGACCCGATAGGATCCGAGGATCCCGCGAGTCTGGAAGGTCCCACCTGGTCCCGACTGTCCCTCGACGCGGGTCCACCAGTCACGAAGCACGAGGTCCTGGTAGGCCTTACCTGCCGGTTTGAGGGACCAATCCCGACGGAACATCGCGGCGTTGTCCTTCCAATGCCGAGCATCCCAGAAGCCCCACATCAGGAAGCCCTCCACGCGAGGATGACTGAAGAGCACCGTGAGAAAATCCCTCGTGAAATCCCCCGCGAGCGCCTCGTCGTCGATGACGATGTCATATTCGGTGATGACAATGGGCGGACCGAGGGCGCCGAACCGGTCGAGGATCGTGAGCATTTCTCCCGGGGAAGTGAGGGCCGAACCGAAATGCCCCTGGATCCCGATCCCCCCAACGGGCGCTTTCTGCTCAAGAAGGTAGCGGATGTAGCCCTCGTACGAGTCGCGATGAGCGCTGTTGCCCCCGCCACCGGAGAGGATCCCGTAGTCGTTGATGAACAGCCGGGCGTCGGGGTCCGCTGCGCGCGCATCACGAAACCAGGTGACCATTTCCTCCCGCCCCACCAGGTCGAGGAGGTCATGGTTGTCCCACGGCTCGTTGATCACGTCCCAATCGACCAGTTCCCCCCGCATGGCGGCTGCCAGCTCGCGAACGTGATCGCGAACCTCCTTGCGTAGTCGTTCGCGATCGCCGTCGAGGCGGCGCAGCCGGGCGGGGAGGTTCTTCCAGCCGGGCCAGACGAGCACATGCCCACGTACGTCGAGACCATTCCCCTTCGCCCAACGCACAGCTTCGTGCGCAACCTCCATCGAGAACCCATCGCCCCAGTCGCCGGCGAGGGGTTGCCACTTCAGCTCGTTCTCGAGGACGACCGTGTTGAAGAGCTGGGCGGCCTCGGCAAGGTAGCGAGCCCGGTCGGGATCGGTGCCCTCCGCAGCGACGTAACGGCCGTTGATCGCGGTGCCGAACATGAAGGCGTGGCGCGTCATCTCGAGAGAAACCTTGGCCCCTTCGAGCGGGGCGCCCCGAGCATCTTCGACCGTGATCTCGAGGTTGGACATTCGGATCTGCTCGATCCGGTCGGCAGCCGCCGCTCGCCAGGAGGCATTCGGGTCACGCCCTCGGTAGGTCAGACGGGTACGGGGCAGGTCGGTGAGCAGCCGGTGGCGGCCGAAATTTTGGATCTCGACCCCGCCGATCTCGATCGTCTGCGGCGCATAGCCGAGGCGAAGGACAACCTGGGTCTCTCCGGCAGCGAAACTCCCCCGCGCCTCACACGGGATGTCGAACCTCACCCACTCACCACCCGCCGTAGCCGCCTGAGCGACGATCTTGGTCCATGGCTCCCGCGCAAGCTCGAGCGCAAGCTCAGTCTGGGCCTCCCCCGTCTCGCCCCGGGGGGTCACTGCTCGTAGGTAGAAGCTCACCAACAAGACATCCCGGTAGATGATCGAGCCGGTGAGCTTGGTACCGATTTGGACCGACCAGGTCTCTGGGGCACCACCCAGACTCTCGGCACGGATCGCTCGGTCAAAGGGTTGACCGGTGACCGACACCGTAGAGACCCGGGCGAGACTTCCGTCCCCTTGAAGCGCGAGCGCATCGATGGACGGAGTGGGGAGCAGCGGAGTGCCGGTCGGAGACCCACTGGGGGTGATGGCAACAGGAGACGGGGTTGCCGAAGAGCCAGTTGGGTGGGTGCTGCAACAGCAGAGTCCTGTGAGGACCAGAACGAGGGCGAGCGAGAAGACGCGAAACATGAAGCCCACTAAATCACCGTTCCATCATCGGCGACAGCGGATCGCGCGGACAGGGGTTTCGCCGACCCGATGGCGTTCCGCGATGGCCGGACGGA
>JAFGBI010000330.1 GCA_016933275.1 Polyangiaceae bacterium
AGCGGTCAGCGGTCAGCGGTCAGCGGTCAGCGGTCAGCGGTCAGCGGTCAGCGGTCAGCGGTCAGCGGTCAGCGGTCAGCGATCAGTGGTCAGCGGTCAGCGGTCAGGCAAAACGCGGAGACCCTGAGCGCTGATGGCCGCGAGAACATTGAGAAATGTTCTGCCAGATCCGGTCAAGGTCACACCGCTAAGGGACCAACCCATCTTTCCGGCCCCGCTCCACCGCCCGGCCCCCAAACCCGCGGCTCGCTCGGCGAGCCGCCGATCGAGAGCACCGAACCGGCAGCAGAGCTCGCCCGAGGCACTGTTGGAAACGTACCCTCGCCAGGCATGGATACGTTTCCAGCAGCGCCGTTGCTGTTGGCAACCCGATCGGTGCGCTAGAACGTGAGGGTCCAACCCGCTGCCTTCGCCTGGGCCTTGGTGTAGGAGACGCCGTGGACCTTCCGGCCTTGCGGGTCGAGCAGCGTGACGATGCCACCTTTGTTGGAGAGGGCGACGGGCGGTACCACGACGATCTGGATGACGGCGCCGGCCGCGAGCGTCCCCGCGAGGGCCATGCGGGTCTTCTGCTTGTCGGCGAGCTGCCAACCTGCAAGGTCGACGACGGTCGGGCCTGCGTTGAGCAGGGTGACGACCTCCCTCTCTGGCGACGATGTCGCATTCACCAGGGCGCCCACGATCCGGACCTGTCCGTCGGGTACGTTGTCGGTCGGGAGCACGCCGGGGGTTGGAACCAGTGGCTCGGGGTCGGTTCCAGGTTGCGGCACGGGTACGGTGAGCGGGTGTCCGGTCTGATCGTCGGTGTGCCAGGCCTGGCTCTGGAACGCAGTGAACACCGCAATCCACTGATTCTGGTCCGGAAAATGCGTGAGGATCCCCCCGTCCTGCCAGACCCCGTTGTCCTGCTCGAACTGGCCGGAGTTGCCCTGGTTCATGTGAACGTCGTGGACGCCCCGGCCGGGCGCGAAGCCGAAGTACCCATCGGCCTTGCTGGCTTCGGGACCCCAGGGCACGCCGAAGGCGTAGACCGTCGCTGACTCGTCGGCGAGCGCGCGTTGCACGACCCCGTCAAACTTCTCGTTGAGGTCATTGTCGGGACCGGGCACGTTGAACGGCAAGGGAACCATCTTGAACGGATCGAAGAGGTTACCCCGAATGAAGTCGAGCCCGCCGCCCGTCGGGATCCGATCCAGTACGTGAAACCCAGCCTGGAGGTCGGGCAGGGCGTCGCAGATCGGGTGCGTGAAGCGGTCGTCGACGAGATAGAGAAGATCGGACGGGCTCTGCTTGCTCTTCACGTTGATCGCGACGCGAAAGAGCTCGGTGCCGGCAACGACCTTGATCTGATAGTGCGGATTCTGTCCGACTCCAAGCCGGCGATCCACGGGACGACCCTTCAGCACGCCATAGTTCTTGAGCGCCATCTTCCCCCCTCGTGACTCCGGTCATTCGGTGCGACTTCGATGGTTGCTATGTTGGGGGTTCACCGGGATTTTTGCAATCACCACCGGTGACCGGAGCGGGTCCAGGGATCGGTCCTGCAGCGCGGAGCTCGACCCTCCCGCCCCGTCGATGGAGACTGGCCCAGCGCCCGCCCTGGTCCCGGCTCCGCCGGGTTGGGTGGGGATTGGTTCGATCGCCGGGACGGCTCAGCGGACTGGCGAGGCGCCGAGGAACCAGGTTCCGCGGGCCTCGTTCCCGACTATACTGCGCCCATGGCACTGGTAACGTTGTTGCTCAGGGATCTGCGGTCGGGGGACCGCATGACGGCGGAGTTCGAGACTCTAGATAGCTGTCGAGAGTGGCTGATGGCTCGTCCGGAATTCGTTGACGTGCTCGGCCCCATCAACGAGGAACTCTCGCCCGAAGGAGACCAACTGCTGCGAACTGCGGTGCGTCCTTACAGCGCGGCCGAACGCGCCCTGCTGGACCAACTGCGCCAGGAGCGAGAAGCGGAGGAGCGGAAGGAAGCGGACCGGCGCCAGAAGGAGCTGGAGGCCGCCAACACCGGGCCGACGCGCCAACTGGGTCCTGACGACCCGATGACGATCGCCTGGGAGCACGGCAGCGCGGCGAGGAATGCGGACCCGCTCGATCCTCGACCAGTTCCGCGTGCGGTCGTCGATGCCCTGGCCGGGTGGCTCGCCGAGCGAAACTCCTGGGTGATCGACCGCGGGCAGGTGGTGTGTGCGGCACACGTCACGGTCTGGCCAGGCAAGGTCCCCGCCGGCGCGGAGCGGATCCACGAAGGGGGTCGCTTCGAGGTGAGGTGAGGACCGTACCCGCCCACCACCGACGCCATCGTGGATAGTCTCTACGCGCACCCGCTTCTCTACTCGCAGCTCCACGACCATCGGATCCACGACCTCCCGTTCTACCTGGGATGGGCGCGGACCGCGCGGGGCGGGATCCTCGATCTCGGCGCGGGGACGGGGCGGGTCGCGCTCCACCTGGCGCGGGCCGGTCATCACGTCGTCGCCGTGGAGCGCGACCGAACCATGCTGGCTCTGTTCGAGACGCGCCTCGCGCGGGAACCGGACGCCGTTCGAGCGCGAGTCACTTCGGTCGCGTGCGACGTCGCCGAGCTCGCGCTCGGACGTCGGTTCGCCCTGAGCCTGTGCGCCTTCAACGGGATCGCCCATCAGCAATCGCCGGCCGAGCTCCGCGGCTTCCTCGACCGCGTGGCTGCCCACCTGACCCCGAACGGGTGGTTCGTCTTCGACTCGTGGCTGCCGAACCCCCACCTTCTGGCGGGCGCGGCAGGCTACGTCCCGTGGTTCCGTCATCCTCGCGACGATCGACCTTGTCGGGCCACCGAATCGACCCGCTACGACCCCGGCACGGAGGTGCTAGAGATCACCATGGAGGTTGCCTCCCTCGACCGCGAAGCGCCCCCAGAGCGGACTCGTCTCGCGCTCAAGCAGCGCGAGCCACCGCGCCTGCGGGCAGAGCTCGAGGCGCTCGGCTGGGTGGTGCACGGCTGCGACATCGTGGGGGAGGATGCGTTTTTTTCCTGCCGGCGCGCCGCCGCCCCGAGGATCCTCCGATGAACTCGCCGCGAGGCCACACCTTGGACGCCCTCGAACCCCGTCTGCGAGCACGCCGAGCGCAACCGGCAGTGCCTTGGTGACAGATGCCAGTCCACCCCCGTCCCGTCGCTTGAACGGCTCGCTCGAGTCAGGTGGCCGTGTGGCGCGACCGCTCAGCCCCGCTTGTGATGGCGCCGCTCATCGAGGAACGCATACACGGCCTCCGCCGACCGCGAGAGGATCTGTCCGGCGGGAACGCCCACCTCTGTCAGCAATGGTCGCACCGCGTCGTCGCCGCCGAGCTCGTTGATCCCATGCATGTCGCTGGTGACCACCAGCCGACAGCCGATCTCCTTCACCACCCGAACCAGCTTGCGCGTGAGCTCGTCGGGCGAGCGCTGGAGGGCAGTCTTGGAGTTGTTGAGCTCGATGGCGGCACCGGTCGCGAGCGCCGCCCGAGCGACAGCCTCGAAATCCACGGGATAGCTGGGATCGTTGAGGTGGGTGAGGATGTCTACGGCGGGATTGCGGGCCAGGGCCGCGATGAGCCGCGCCGTGTAGATCTCGGAGCCCAGCCCACTCGGCGTGTTGTAGTGAATGCCAAGCAGGACCACGTCGAGGAAGCGAAGATACGGCGGCGGCACGTCGATCTCGCCGTCCTCCCCGACGAGATTGCATTCCATGCCCTTCAGGAGCCGCACGCCCTCCACGGGATCGCGGAGCCGGTCGAAGAAGGGACCGGAGACGCGGCCCTGGAGCGCGGGGCCGTGATCGGTGATGGCGACGCCCTGTATGCCGAGCGACCTGGCGCGCTCGAGGACCTCGAGGTGAGTGTGAACGCCGCACTGGCTGAACAAGGTGTGAGTGTGGAGATCGACCGCCAACATGTCGGTGCCCCAATAGCAGACAAACCGGCGAGGGGCCCGCCCGGACCGGGCCGAGCTGCGATCGCGGTGGACCTGCCTGCGTCCGTCACCGCGATTCGCTCAAGGGTTCGGTGGAGGTGCTCATCCAGTACGACGCCGTCCTCGCCCACATCGACCGCCACACGCGCCTCACCTTCCCAGAGCTCGCCCGCGCGCTCCGCCAGGTGATCGGGACCGACGCGAAGGAGGTCACGCTCAAGGTGCTGGCCGTGGCCGTACTGCGCCACCGGCTGAGCGCCACCAAAGCGCCGGGTGTGAAGTCCTCGAGCCTGAACGTCTGCCTCCGCGACGACTTCAGCTGCCGGTACTGCGGCGTCCGCCTCCCGATGTCAACGCTCAACGACGACCATGTGGTCCCGCGCGCCCGCGGCGGCAAGACCGGGTGGGAGAACATCGCCATGGCATGCTCTTCCTGCAATCAGCGGAAGGGCGTGAAGACCGTGGCGGAGACCGGGATGCGGCTCCTCGAGGCGCCGGCGCGCCCGGCCGTCCTCCCGATGCACGGCCCCATCATCGACAGCCGCCGCGCACCTCCGGAGTGGGGCCGTTCGTCGCCCAGGTCGCCTAGAGCAGCAATCAGGTTGATTGCTGCGTAAAATCAACAACCTAGAGCACTGAACCGACAGCGGATCTCTCCAGACGCAGCGCTGGAAACGCGTCCTCGCCTCGCACAGACGCGTTTCCAGCGCTGCCGTTGCTGTCGGCAACCTGATCGACGCTCTAGGCGCGGACCCGCGGCAGGGTTGCGGGCAACCTGGGACCGCGATCTCCTGCTCGGGGGGCTCCTCGCGAACGTATCTCGAGCGCTTGTCGGGTTGTCACGGGCCCAGGGGAGGAGGGGCGCGGACAGTGGCTCGCCGGCGGAGTAAGATGCGCGCATGGTAGCCTGGACCGGGTGGAGAGCGCGCGCGGTCGCCATCAGCGCGGTCGCAGCAGGCACTAGCACCGCTTGCGGGGGACAGGTGGAGAGCACGCGAGCGAGCGGCGGCAGCGAGACCGCGGCGGGTTCCGGGGCGCGCACCCCGGCGAGCGGCGGCGAAGGAACCGGTGGCTGGTCCGCCGGCGGCGGCGGCACGCACGGCGACGAGCCGACCACGGCAGGCACCGGAGCCGAAGGAGCGAGCAATGGCGCGGCGACCGCGGGCGGCGCCGGCGGTGCGGCGACCGCGGGCACCGGCATCGTCGGGAGCGCGGGAACGGGCGCCCTCGGCGGCTCGTCAGGGACCGCTGGTTCGCTCGTCGTCGGGGAGGACTCGCTCGACGATTGCGGCGGCGACGCCGAGTGCATCGTCGTCCCCTACGACCATTGCTGCGGGGCCACTCGGCGGGCGATCAATTCGGCCTACGCCGCGCTCTACCAGGCGCATCCCGAATGGCAGATCTTCGACGATCCCGGAGCCTGCTCGGTCCTGGGCGCCTGCCAGGACGACTCGCGGGTAACCGCCGCGATCTGCACCGGCGAGCCCGCGGGCTTCTGTGAGCTCGTGTTTCCGGAGTCCTGCCCGGCTCTCGATTGCGAGCTCGATTGCCCCTTTGGATCGTGGAACGACGAGACAGGCTGCGCGACCTGCGCCTGCGCCGCCCCAGCGCCCACCCTCACCACCCAGGACCTCCAAGCGCCCTCGACGACAGTCACCCTCCTTGCCACGCCAGGATTGCTCGACGGCGACATCCGGCGCACGTTCCTCACGGTCCGGTTCCGCTACGACGATCCAACGACGGAGGATGAAGAGCTCTGGTTCACGGTGCGGATCACCCTGATGCACCCTCCCATCGAAGTCACGGAGACCATGGCGACGTACCTCCTCTCGCCGCGCGACCCAGGGCTCGAGGAGGTCAACGCGACCCAGGATTTCGACCCCCTGGACACGTCGATCCCAATCGAGGTGTCCTCCGGGTTCCTCTCGATCCGCGAGCTCAGCGACGGCGCGCTCGACGGCGCCGTCTACCTCACCAGCCCAAACGGCACTACCCTCGGGGGCGCGTTCGAGACGGCCCCCTGAAGCAGCAACCGGGTTGATTGCTGCATCAAATCAACAACCTAGAGCACCGAACCGGCAGCAGACCTCTCCCGAGGCAGCGCTGGAAACGCGCCGTCGCCTCGCACGGACCCGTTTCCAGCGGTGCCGTCGCCATCGGCAACCCGATCGGTGCTCTGGAGCCGCCTACGACGCTTCCCCCAGCGCCTCCAGGTGGGCGCGCGCCTCGGCGATGAGGGTCGCGACCTCGTCGTGGTCGAGGTCCTCGAAGCGCGCGAGGAGGAATCGGCAGCGCAGCGCCTCGAGCACCTCAGCGAGCTCCTCGAGCTCCTGCTGGGTCTGCCGGCGGAGCTCGGTGAGGCGGGCGACGACGCGGCGTTTTGCCGTGGTCCCCTGGTACTGGCCGAGCTCGGCCGCGGCGTCCCCGCCCGCCGCGACGAGCGCAGCTTCGAGCTCGGTCAGGCGGGCAGCCGCGCGGCGCACGGCCTGTTCGAACTTCGCCGCGGCCACCGGGGTGAAGACGCTCGCGCAGGGGGTGTTCGCGACCGCCACGAGCCCGCCTTCCAGGGCCAGGACCACCCGCTGCACGAGCTCATGCTCCGCGGTCGACCCACCATCGGCTCGCGGGTCCGCCGGTGGCCGACGGGGCTGGGGGCGTGGGTCGGCAAGGGTGAACGGTGCGACCAGCGGCCAGACGAGCCCGGTGGCGAGCGCCAGGCCAAGTCGCGGTCGCCGTCCGCGGCGGAAGGCGATGAGACCGCAGACGAGGCCCACCACGAGGTAGATGGCGACGAGGTCACGGATATTCATGGTGTTCGGACCCCTCCCCCAACGAGCGAACGGCAGCGCCGAGCGCCCCCATCAGCCCGCCCTCCTTGCGCGCAGTGACGACGATGACCCCTTCGTCACGCGGATCCCCGATGTACGGACGCAAGACCCAAGCCGCCTGACCGCCCGCGATCAGGAACAGCCCGATGAACACGGCGGCGGCGGGCCATCGCCCTGACTCCGGACCGAGGCTCCGCAGCAGAAACGACAGCGCGGAGAGGCCGGCCAACGCATAGGCCGCCGTGGCGGCGAGCTTCAAGCCGAGGTAGCTCCCGCCGAAGCCGACCAGGAGCAGCAGCGCAGGCGCAGCTGCGAGCAGGACCAAGGACGCCCGCGCGCCAGCAGCGAGCATCACGGCGAGCACCGTGGTGAGGCGCCAACGGCGGTCGAAGGTGGTGGCCACCGCATGGAGGATCGGGCCCGACAGCGCGAGCGCGAGCAGGGTCGCCAGCGGGAGCTTGAGGGCAGCGAGGAGCACCTGCAGCCCACCGCGAAAGGTGCCCACGGTGGCGCCGAAGACGGTGCCGCCGACGGCGATCGCGACCAGCGCCGCGAGCGCGATGTCGCGCGCGCACCGGTCGTCGTGGCAGCGCTCGAGCACGCGGCCAGGAGAGCGGAGGATGTCGGCGAGGATCTCGAGCCTCATGGGGCCCTCTCTTCCTGGGCTTCAGGGCCCACTGGCGAAGGGGACGTGAGAACGGGGAGCACCATTGTCCACGCGCGCACGGCCAGGAGCGAGGCGAGGAGCGCGAAGCCTGCGGCGATGGCGAAGGCCCCCGTCCGAGTGGATCCACTCTGGGAGCAGATCCTTCGTAACGGCTGAGATATCGCGTAGTTAGGCGCAAATGACGGGAGACAAACCAGGGCCTGTCGGGTAGGTAT
>JAFGBI010000331.1 GCA_016933275.1 Polyangiaceae bacterium
CGGATCGCGCGGACAGGGGTTTCGCCGACCCGATGGCGTTCCGCGATGGCCGGACGGAGGACGGGAAGCGGCCATGGCTGGGGCTTCTCCGCATCGTTCTTGACGTCCTTCTCGCCGGTTCTGGCGCTACGCCACCACACGGCCCGCGCCGAGTGGATCCGCTTCTCCGCCACCCGCATCCACGCCGCGCTCCACCTGCCGCCTCGTGACCGCGCCGACATGGTCCGCTTCCTCGCCCGACGGGCGCTCCCCGTCGAGTGAGTGCTCGTCCGCGTCGCGCCGGGGGCCGCGCAGCGAAGCCCCGGCTCCAACTCGTCTGCACCCTCTCCTCGGTCACGACAGCAGCGCCCCGCTGCGCCGCCCCAAGCACATCCGGGGTTTCCTGACGTTGGGCGTCTGACAAACGCATCTACCTGAGAGCTGACCCCTGACCGCTGACGGCCTGGCCTGTTTGGTTCCGGGTCCGCCGGCTCAGGTTGTTGATTTGACGCAGCAATCCACCTGATTGCTGCTCTGGGGGCTTCCGTTCTGCCCGAGATCTGCTAGTAGAGCTCTGCCCCAGCTGCCGCGGCTTCGTCGCCTCTCGTTCCGAGACGAGCCAGGGCTTCGGGTTCCGGCTCGAGAGTTGGTGAGGTAGCCAAGCGGTTAGGCAACGGTTTGCAAAACCGTCAAACGTGGGTTCGAATCCCATCCTCACCTCCCATCACACAGCGTGCTTTCCTGGACGGGACAGAGAGAGCATCCGAGGCGCGATCTCGTTCGCCCTCCCCTTGAACAGCGGCGTCGGAGAGCGGCGGCTTCGAGGCCGCGGGCCTCCGCCATCGACGCATCCTATCCGGCGAGGCGGCGCAGGGAAGCGGTCCTTCGGAAGACCCCGGCCGATCATCCCGCGGCGAAAGACGACATGCCGAAACGCCCCCGAATACGACCCCTGGCAGACCCCGAGAGCACATCGACCGCCGGATCGGAGCCTGAACAAAAAAGTTCAGCGGCCCGAGGTGGAGGGGGGGAGCACCTCAGGCCGCTGGGAGTAGAACACAGCGGCCAAGACGGAGGGGGGGGGAAACGCCGAGGACGCTGTGTGGTAGTAATCGGCGGCAACCGATGCTGGCCAGCAGCCTCGACTGACACCGATAGCCTTCATAGCAACATGCGTACCAAATCGGCGAACAATGAATACGAGCGGTTACGGTAGCGAGCGGTTCTCTCTGTTTCATTTTTGAAATTTCCGTCCCCATTCTTGTTGTATCGACCCTTCCAAGATGTAATCTCCTGTGTGCCAAGGCCCCACCCTCCATGACGCCTTCGCCAGGGCTGAAAAGGTAGGACGACTGGCCGGACCTTGGGGATGAGGTCGTCGCCACCCCGAGGGGGGTGCCGATTCGAGGCGGAATCGGGAAAGCCCGTAGCAGGCAGGATCCGCCGCTCGCCATCGAGCAGGAGCCCGTATCGCAGGCTATGGTGCCAGCGCTCGCCGCTCGTCAAGCGCGGAGCGAGGAGAGTTGCCGTGAGGATCAGATTGGGCCTGGTTGGGTTCGGCGTCATCGGCGAAGGAGTCGTGGCGCTGCTGGAGCACCACGCGGAGATCCTGCGCCTCCGGAGCGGTGTCGAGCTCGTGCTCGAACGAATCGCGGATATCGACACCGAACGAATCCGTCGGGTCACGGTCGATCGAGCGAAGCTTACCAGGGACTACCGCGAGATCCTCACCGACCCCGCGATCGATATCGTGGTCGAACTCGTCGGAGGCATCACGGTCGCGCGCGACGTGGTGCGCGGCGCCCTCGAACAGGGAAAACACGTCGTCACCGCCAACAAGGCCTTGCTCTATCACCACAAGGATGAGCTCTTCGCTCTGGCCACGGCCCGGCAGCGGGAGCTCCGGTTCGAAGCGAGCGTGGCCGGCGGCATTCCGATCGTCAAGGTGCTGACGGAGAGCCTGGCCGGGGATCGCGTCCGGGCCATGTACGGCATCGTCAACGGGACGACCAACTTCATACTGACCCGGATGATCGAGGAGCATTGGTCTTTCGCCGATGCCTTGGCTCGCGCCCAAGCGCTCGGGTTCGCCGAGGCGGATCCATCGCTGGACGTGAACGGCGGAGACGCGACGCACAAGCTCGACATCCTCGCCACGGTTGCCTTCAATGCGCGCGTGGATCGAGAGCGGATTTTCACGCTGGGAATAGACGACCTCAGCCTCACCGATGTCCTTTTTGCGAAGGAGCTTGGCTACGTGGTCAAGCTCCTCGCGGTCGCGAAGCAAGCGGATCATCACATGATGCTTCGGGTCGGTCCCACGTTGATACCGGAGCGATGCAGCCTCGCGAGCGTGAAGAACGAGTTCAACGCCGTAATGCTCCAGTCGGATTTCCTCGGCGACTCCCTCCACGTCGGACGCGGCGCCGGCGCCCGGCCGACGGCGACCGCCGTGGTCAGCGACCTCTCGGAGCTCGCGATCTCAATCGCCGGCAAGCGGGAATTCAACCCCCACCGGTACGCCCCCTTCAACGAGTTCGCGACCAGCAGCCACCTCGATGCAGAGTCGCGCTTCTACCTCCGGCTCGGAACCATCGAGCGGCCGGGGATCCTCGCCGAGATCACCACTATCCTCGGTCACCACGGGATCAGCATCTCGGCGATCATCCAGAAGGAAACACCGTCGGACACCCCTGATCAGACGATCCCGATCGTGATCCTCACCCGCCGCGCTCGCGAGGGAGCGATCCGTGATGCCGCCGCGAAGATCGACCAGCTCGCCGTGACTCGCCAGCAGACCGTCATCCTCCCCGTCGAGGATCTCGAGCTCTGACCCTGGGAGTATCCGTTCACGGACCCCTGACCTAGAGCAGCAATCAGGTTGATTGCTGCGTCGAACCAACAACCCAAGCCGGCGGAGCCGGAACCAAACAGGCCACGTAACCCTCGGACCAGAACGAACGGAAGTCCAGCGGACCTCCCAGCTCGACCGGCACCGGAGCCAGCATCGGCTCGTCCACGCCGCCGAAGGACGGAGAGGGTGGTCGCTCTGCCGGAGGAGCGCTCCGCCACCATGGCGCACGAGCACGGCGTGCCCAACCCGCGTTGCCGGACCGGCGGGCCCGCGAGCCGCGCAACATTTGGCGGTGGCTACCTCACGAAGCCAGCGACTGCGTAGATCAGCGCTGCGTTCCAGTTGATGGCGTTCTCACCCGTCTTGGCATCGTCGACTACGTCGGTCCAAGACCAGGGATCCGGCCACGCGCCGCCGATCAAGAGGCCTGGCCAAGGCAGATCGATCCCATCGGCCGCAGAAGGTCGATGGTGGGGATGGGCCGGGGGCGCATAACCGATGCCCGTGACCTGAGAGCGCGAGGAGTAGTTGCGACCGAGGAGGTGGTCGATCTGCTGGGTGGCGGCATCGAGGTACTCCGGCTTGGGCTCGAGCATGTAGGCCGCACGCAGGCCCAGCACCATCCGCGCGTAGACGCCGTTGATGCCCCAGTAGCGGTTCCCCCGAGAGGCTAGACCCCACGGATTCTCGTTGGCGACGAGAGCCATGGTATCCGCCACGGAGGTTATCTCGCTAGCCCGCTCCAAGACGAGCTCCGGATCGCGCCGATCCCGATCGGATCGCCGCGAGAGAACGTAGGTATAGACCGCCAGGCTCCCAAGGCCGGACCAATCCCAGCTCGTCGCGGGGTGCTGTCCGGCAATGCCCACCTCACATTCGACCAGCGCGTCCTCATCCCCGGTCGTCTCCCAGAGCTCGCACGCCCCCCAGGCGCGGTCGTCCGGGTCGGAGGTTACATACTGCATCTGTTTGAAAGGCAAGACCACCGGGGAGTGCTCCTCCGGATGGTCCTTTAGGAAATCGAACGAGCGCCGCGCAGCGGCCAGGCATACCGCCGCAAATTCTGGATCCACAGGCTCGTAGACCCGCGCAGCCTGCGCCATCACGGCGACGAAATCTGCCGTCCCCGCCGAGCTCCAATCGGAGAAGTAGCGTTCGGCGTAGTCACCAACGGGCGAGACGAACCCCGGAAAATCGAGGGCTGTGAGCTTGTGAACCACCGAGCCGTCGGCGTTCTGCATCTTGAGGAGCCAGTCGAGATTGACGCGGTTCTCATCGAGGTAGTCCGGAACCTCGTCGCCCGCCTCGGGGAGGTCGAACGCGCGCCCCACGAGCCGCTCCGGGAAGTGCTCCCACGCAAGCAGCATCATGCCGCTCGCGAAGGCGCCGTTGACCGTGTACTTTCCGTAGTCACCCGCGTCGTGCCAGCCACCGGTCCCGTCGCGGGTGCCCGGAGCGCCCTCGACGAGCTCGAGGCTCGCATCGTCGAGGTGACAGGCGGGGTGACTGTACCGCGTGCCATTCCAGGTGAAGCCCACAGCGCTCCCGCAACGCTGTCCCGTCATTCCCAGCATGAGGATGTGTAGGAGAGAGTCGTAGACGTCTTCCCCTATCTCGAAATGAACCGAATCGAGATAGGGCGTCGGTCCTTGAACCGACACGTAGTACTCGCCAGGCTGCCTGACCTCCGTGAAGTCGAGGACCCACAGGGTCTGCTCATCCTGGTCCATCGTCGGCCCGATCGCCGCCGCCTCGTACACGATCCCCCCCGCCGCATCGCGAACCTGGAAGGAGTCAACCTGCACGGGGACGGTCGCTCGCTTCACGCGATCCGGGAGGTAGCCGACGGAATTCACCGCCACGCGTTGGTCGTAGGCGCAGCCATAGCCCGTGTCCCGCGACCCCGGGGGACACGACGAGATCACCCTGGCCTCCTCGGTACCACAACCGAAGCCGAGACCGAGGGATAGCGCGGACGCGAAGAGACTCGAACGGAGCGAGGTGCGGAATGCCATGGAGCTCTCGTGCAGGCCTGGGGGAGGGAAGGCAAATGCCGGGACAGGAGGCAACGCGGTCGACGATGCGCTTCCTTCCGGCCCATGCCATTCGGGCCGGAGAGGAAGATCACACACCATGTGCAGAGGCAAGAGTGCACGAGAACGAGTCGAAAGGCCATGGCGCGCGAACCAAGATCTGATACTTTGGTGCTTCGTGCGTCCCGTACCGCGCCCAGCACACCGTGAACACGTTCCTCGCGACTCGTCGGCGGCGATCACCGTCCGCGACGTCAGCGCGAACAGCTTCACCTACCCGTGGCACTACCACCCAGAGCTCGAACTCATCTTGATCGTTCAGGGACGGGGGCTGCGCTACGTGGCGGACTCGATCCACGAGTTCGATGCGGGCGACCTGTGCCTGGTGGGTGGCGGGACTCCGCACTGCTGGCTCTCGCGACCGACTCCAGCGCAGCCGGTTCGTGCAATCTTGATCCAGTTCCCGCGCGATGTGTTCGGCGACAGCTTCCTCGAACTGGCCGCCACCCAACCCGTCGTGAAGCTGCTCAAACGCGCTGGCCAGGGGATCGTCATCGATGACCCGACACGGTCGGAGGTCGCCGCCCGGATGTGGCAACTGACCGATCCGAGCGTCCCCGATCTCGACAAGCTGCTCGCCTTGTTGTCGATGCTGGCGGTGATGGCACGCAGCCCTCACTGCCGCACGTTGTCGCTCTCGGCGGGGCATCAGCCGGAAACCGATCGGGACGCTACCCGCGCGGGCAAGCTGATGCGGCACATCCATGACCACGCGGCAGAGCGCTTGAGCCAACGCGAGGTCGCGGGTCTGGTCGGCATGTCGCCGGGAGCCTTCAGCCGCTTCTTCACTCGGCACTTTGGCAAGCCCTTCGTGGCCTACGTGGCTGAAGTCCGGGTCGGCCACGCCTGCCGGTTGTTGCTCGAGGGGGACATGAACATAAGCGAAGTGGCCTACCAGGTCGGCTTCAACAATCTCGCCAATTTCAACCGCCATTTCCTGCGGTTGAAGGGGACGACCCCGAGCGGGTTTCGCCGTATCGCCAGAACCTTCAGTTGAGCCTGGAACTCGCGCCGACGACCGACGACATGCCGGAATCCGAACCAGATTTCTAGCCATATCCGCGTTCGGCGCGCGCAGAGCCGGAGTGGAGCGAGTGCAGCCTGGTGCACGAGTCCACGGAAGACCACGGCCCGAGCCCAGCGAGGGAGCGCCGGAGGCGCAGGGCACTAGAGCAGCAATCAGGTTGATTGCTGCGTCAAATCAACAACCTAGAGCACCGAACCGGCAGCAGAGCGCGCCCGAGGCGCCGTTGGAGACATGACCTCGCTGGGCATGGGTACGTTTCCAGCGGCGCCGTTGCTGCGGGCAACCTGATCGGTGCTCTAGCAGTGCTCATTCGAGCACGACGGGCGCGGAGAAGGCCGAGAGATGCGAGAAGAGCAGCATGGCGGACTAGGAGGCGCGAAATCCAGGCCGAGGCTGGACGCGCCCGGCGGCGGGCAAAGGAGCGCCATGGGGTTCCCTCGGTCGCGGTAGGGAGCGATGATGGCGTACATGAGCTTCGCGGTGCGCCGTCCAGCCGTCGCGGGTCGCTTCTACCCGCAGAGCGCGAGCGAGCTGTCCGCGGCGGTCGAGGCTCACCTCGGCCAGTGCAGCGGTGCGACGCCAGCGGCGGGTGTCCTCCTCCCCCACGCTGGCTATGTGTACAGCGGAACCATCGCCGGACGAACACTCGCGCGGGTGGACGTCCCGCCAACCACGGTGGTGATCGGCCCCAACCACACCGGCGCCGGCGCCCGACGCGCGGTGTGGCCGAACGGTTCGTGGCAGCTCCCTGGCGGAGCGCTCGAGGTCGACGCGGCGTTCGCCGAAGAACTGGTGAAGGACGGCGTGGTAGAACCCGACCTGGCCGCGCACCTTCGGGAACACTCGATCGAGGTGGAGCTACCGTTCTTGCGGGCTCGCCGTCCGGACGTGGCGATCGTGCCGATCTGTCTGGCCCACCTCACACTCTCGAGGTGCCTGGAACTCGGCAGCGCGCTCGCTCGAGCGGTGGTGGCCTCGCGCGCCCGTGGTCGCGAGGTCCTCTTGGTGGCAAGTTCGGACATGTCTCACTATGTGCCGGCTCATGTGGCCGAGAAGCTCGATCAGCGGGCGCTCGCCGCCGTGGCGGCGTTGGACGCCGAGGCGCTGTACTCGACGGTCGTCCGTGATGACATCTCGATGTGCGGGTTCGTTCCGGCGACGGTCGTGGTCGCCGCGGCCCGTGCCCTCGGTGCCGAACATGGCGATATCGTTGCCTATGGCAACTCTGGCGACACCTCAGGGGACCGGGACCGCGTCGTTGGCTATGCAGGTGCCATTTTCCGCACTGGCTCGACGCGGTGTCTCGGGCTTTGCTAGGCTTGGGCGTATGAGCGAGCTCGCGCCCGGCCTCCTCGTCGCTGCGCCACCGCTCGGCGATCCCAACTTCGACCGATCGGTGGTCTTGCTGGCAGCGCACGGTCCGGATGGTGCGTTCGGATGGATCGTCAACGGCGAAGAACTGATGACCATCGCCGAGCTTCTCATGCGCGCAGACGTGACCGAACAGGCGATCGAGATGCCGGGAAGCGTGCGCATTGGTGGACCCGTATCCAAGGAGCAGATCTGGCTCGTCTACCGGACGACGGACCGCTTCCCGGGGCTCGACGGGCAGTTCGAG
Source organism: Polyangiaceae bacterium (assembly GCA_016933275.1). Classification (GTDB taxonomy): domain Bacteria; phylum Myxococcota_A; class Polyangia; order Polyangiales; family Polyangiaceae; genus JAFGBI01. Next base: position 7,572 of record JAFGBI010000331.1, read on the forward strand.
GTTGGCCCTGGGGTCACGGCCTCGGCCTCCCGCCGCGTGCTGGAAGCGATGGCGAGTGGGGTGGCCCCGGCGCAGGTGTTCGCCCTGGCTGGCTACGCGGGCTGGGCGCCGCAGCAACTCGAAGCGGAAATCCGTGCCGGCGCGTGGTTGCCTACTGACGTGGACTCGCAATTGATCTTCGACGTGCCGCGGGACGCCGTCTGGCAGGAGGCCTATGCCCGCATCGGCGCGACCCCGATGGCGTTCACCAGCCGAACCGTGGGGTCCGCCTGAGTGTAGGTCGCGAACGACGCATCGCGCTGGCGGCCGTCGCCGGCTGCCTGGTGGTCGCAACGCTCGCCGCACGCTCCACCCGCGCGGAAGGACGACGCGGCAGCACGATGGCATACGATCAGCCGGGACGCGGATGCCCCGCCGAGATGGCGCGTGTCCTCGGATTCTGCGTCGATCGCTGGGAGGTGTCCCTCGTGGACCAGACCACCGGCGCCGACCTTTCTCCGTACTACCCACCGCACCCCACGCTCATCCAACGGGTCCGGGTCGTCTGGGAGATCGAGCGCGAGCAGTTCGGAGGCGAAGCGGCTCGCCGCATGCCGCTCCCCGACCTCCCCGCGATCCAGCGTACCGGACGCTTCGTCCCCCGTGCCGTCAGCCGACCGGGTACGGTCCCCCAAGGGTACCTCACCTACTATCTCGCGCGAACGGCGTGCGAGAACGCCGGCAAGCGCCTCTGCACCGAGGCTGAGTGGGTGACCGCCTGTCGTGGCGAACAGGGTCGAGCCCATCCGTATGGAGCGACCTACGAGGCGGCACGGTGCAACGTGCACCGCGCCCAACATCCCGCGTTCGTGCTGCACGCCAACAGCTCCGCTGGACACACCGACCCCCGCCTCAACCTCGTCGTCGAGGCGGGAGCGGATCCCCTGCTTCGCCTGACTGGCGCGACGCCCACCTGCCGGAGCACCTGGGGCGACAATGGTGTCTTCGACATGGTGGGGAACGTGGACGAGTGGATCGCGGACGAGGCTGGTGTCTTCGTGGGCGGCTTCTACGCGCGTGCGACGACCAAGGGCTGCGATGCGCGCATCTCGAATCACTCGCCGAGCTACTACGACTACTCACTGGGCACTCGTTGCTGTCGCGACGCGGACCGCGCCGCGGTCGCGACGCGGACCCAATGACCCACCCCGCATCGGCGACGGCCGGCGAGCTCGAAGCGTTCGCCGGCTCTCGGGGGAGCGTTCGCCCCCGGAGGAGGGGGTCTTGCCGAAACCCCTCGAAGGCAGGGGGACCGGTCGACGAGAGGACGACCATCGGCGGATGGTGTGCGCCACCTCGTTCCGGAGGGGCGGCACAACCGGTAGGCCCGCACGGAGGGGGGGGAATGCGCCAACCCCTCCAGCGAACCATCAGGAGAATGACGGTCGAAGACTCCACCGGGACGAGCCGGCTCGTGTGCTCGACACGGCGACGAGGGGGTGTCTTCGAAGGGCTGCTTGGAGTCGGGCCCGCCTCATGGTCGGGCTCGGTTTGAACACACTCCCTGAGCCGGCGGAGCTGGAACCAGACAGGCCAGGCCATCAGCGGTCAGCGGTCAGCGGTCAGCTGTCAGGTAGAACGTGGAGACCCTGATCGCTGACGCCGGATGGCTGGTGGGGACGAGAACATTGACAAATTCTCTGCCAAATCCGGTCAAGATCACACCGCTAAGCCCGACTTTGAAGATTTTTCGGCACTTTGGGCACCTGGCGCTAGCGATTTCGGGCAGTTACGCGCCGCCGAGCCCCGAAAAGCA
>JAFGBI010000332.1 GCA_016933275.1 Polyangiaceae bacterium
CGGATCGCGCGGACAGGGGTTTCGCCGACCCGATGGCGTTCCGCGATGGCCGGACGGAGGACGGGAAGCGGCCATGGCTGGGGCTTCAGCGGCGGCGAGGGGGTTTCGGCGGTGGTGGTCGGCAGGGCCGCGTTGCAGCAGCGGCTCTGCCTTGGGCGCGCGCCCCACGCCGCCGCTGCAACGCGGCGCAGGAGGTCACCATGGATCCAGCCGCCCCGCACGCGGCCGCGACGGCCGGCGGGCGACGGCGCGGCGACCTGCCGCGCTACGGGCAGTCGGGCAGCCTCGGAGCGAACCGCATCAAGCGCTCCTGGCTCGCGGGCGCGTGATACTGCATCTGCGCGCTGACCACCGACCGAAGCAGGAATTCCAGGCGGACAGCGACGTCTGGCTCACGATCGGCAACGTCGAACAACTCGCTCCCATCCTCTACCAGCTGGAACAGCCGCGCCGCTTCCCAGCCTTCCTCGACGATGAGCTTCCATGGCCAACAGACCACGGCCTGGGCGCTGCGCGCCCCCTGGATGTTCAGCAGCACCGCCTTCGCGCTCTCCTCGTCCTCCCGGAACAGGCTCGTACCCTGCCACGACGGGTGCGCAGGCAATCCGATCAGGTCGAGGACGGATGGGAGAATGTCGAGATGCGACGCCGAGGTCCGCCGCTCGCCGGATGCGAGCCGTTCGGGCCAGTAGAACAGCAGCGGCACGCGAGTCTCCCCTTCGTAGAGGGAGCGACCGTGGGTCACCAGGCCGTGGTCGAAGAACAGCTCACCGTGGTCGGCGGTGACAATCCACAACGTCTCTTGGAGCTCTTCTAGCCCCTCCAAGGCCTGGTGGAGCGTCCCGATCTGCGCATCGACGTAGTGAAGCGCGTTGTCGTATCGGTTGGTGATGCGGGCCGCGTCTTCCCGCGCGAAGCGCAGGTAGCTGAAGCGGTGGGCGGGCGCCGACGGCTGAAACGGCCCCGTCACCCCCGCCGGCAACGAGTAGGGGAAGTGCGACGCCTGGAGGTTCAGGTAGAGCGCCCACGGCGTGCGCCGGTGCTCGGCGATCCAGCGAACCGCGCGGGCCGCCGTGAGATGATCCGGGACCACACGCTCCACTCCTCGATCGAGGAACGGGCCTTGGTGATCGAGAGCGTGGAAGAAGTGGGTCGGCGTCCCTGTCTGCTGAAATGCGAGCATTCCCTGCCAGGTCTCGTCTTGGCTGGATATCGTAGCGGTCGCGTACCCCAGGGTGTGAAAGACATCGTGGAAGAGGAAGCGAGGGTAGCTGAGACGCTGATGCAGGTCCAAACCGGAGGTACGACGTGGAAACAGCGACGAGAGCAGCGCCGGCTGTGCGTAGTTGGAATGAGTGGCCGTCGTCCACGCGCGAGGGAAGCGGACGCTCTCCGCTGCCAGACGATCCAGGTTGGGGGTGGCGGCGCGCTCGTAGCCGGCGAACCCCAGGTGCCCCGTGTTGACCGATTCGATCACCACGAGTAGGACGTTGGGCTGTTCGTAGTGGGATTGCCGGACTTGCTGCTCCCAACCCCGCGCCGCCTCGAGGACCGGCCCGCTGGAGGGGAGGCTGGCATCGAGCGGTCCCTCGTCATCGGGCGTATCGAGCGGCCCCTCGCAGGTTGCCTCCTCGGGCTCGCATTGCCCAACGGCAAGCATCGCCATGAGAGGGCTCATCGTCTCCGCGTGCAGCGTCGTGGACAGCGTTTGCCCACAGACGATCCCCAGGACCAGGAGGGTGGCAGCGCTCGAGAACGGGGCACCCGTGCCCCGCGCTGCCTGGTCACGCTCGCGAAGCGCGGCCCAGGTCACCGTCGCCGCGGCCACCCCGGTCCCGGCCACCACCAGCGCGACGTCCGCATACTCTAGCCAGACCAGGCGAAACAGGCGGCCCGGAGAGCTGGCAGCAAACTCGAATTCCCCCGCGGTCAAATAGGCTCCCGAGAACCACTTCACGGCCCCATTGGAGGTATGGAACGCCACGAACGCGCAGCAGAACAGGCTCGAGAAGACTCGCATCCAGACGGCGACCCGACCGCGGAGCCTCTCCTCGGCCCACCGGAGCAGGCCGAGCGCGATGGCGAGGAGGCAGACGGGTATCGCGCCGGCCATCAGGCGAGGGAGCAGCGGGAGGTGCTCATCGAGCAGCCAGGGGAGACCCACCTGTTCGCCGAGCGCGACGACGAAGCCGATGGCGCCACCGAGCCAGAAACCCCGCTTCGTTCCGCTAGGAGCGCTGAGCCAGATCCGGTGTGCCATCACTGCCGGTCATCATGGCGCATTTTCTGCCCACCGCGAACAGGACGCTCGCACCAAAGAGAGCACAGACCCGAGTAGATACGGCACGGAGCGGTTCTCAGGGAAGGATTCTCCTCCCCGGAGGCACCTACGTGAGGGGGCGGAGGTTGATCTCGCTGGCGAGGGCGGGCGACGGGAGGAGGACGGGAAAGGGGACGGCGGGCGGCGCTCCGCCCGGGCTCTGGTCCGGGCGGAGCGTGCTTCCCAATCGCACCGCCCTGTCCACCTGCTCCTACGGGCTCGACGAGCTGCACATCCATCGTCTGGCGGCGGCGTTGGCCGGACGCGCCATCGCCCTCGGGTTGCACGATGGCAAGGTCGTCCACCTGGACTTCCACTCCCTCCCACATTCCGGCGATGAGCCCGAATTCCCGTGGTCGGTCCGTGCAGCCCGCGAACGGGCGCCGGGTTGAGGCAGCCGAGGGTCAGGAAGAGCACGGGGGCAGCCAGCACGTCGCGATGTGCGACGGGTGCTGCGGCGGGGTCGGTCACTTCAGACCAAGGACACCCCCACCACGGAGTCACAGCCGGAGCGACGGATCCCAGAGCGATGGGCCAGGGTTGGGCCCGCAGGGGCCCGCCCAGGGATCGGCGAGGACGTAGAAGCCACCGACCCACACCTCGAAGTGCAGGTGCGGCCCGGTGGAGTTACCGGCGGCGCCTTCGCGGGAGCGCTGCCACGAGGCGAATTGCCACGGCACCGAATGGTCCCATGTGGTCTGCCAAGGAGAGGGTCGGTGTCCTTGGCCGGCAGTCGAGATCACCCAGCCGTTGGCCGGTAGTTGAGGGTCACCCAGCCGTTGGCGGGAGCCGTGAAGGTCAGCGTCGTGCCTTCGATCCCGACGCTCGTCTGCCCGCCGCTGGTGGTGTGCATCACCAGGACGATATCGCCGTCGGGATTCTTGAAGGCGAAGCCGTCCTGCGCGCTGGTCTGGATCCGAACCGCGTCGGGGTCCACGAACTGGGATGAGTGCCGGAACACGTAGTAGGCGGGAGTCCGGTTCAACTGCGGGCCGTCCGCGACGAGCAACGCATTCTGCTTCCAGTCGCGCTCTGTATCGTTACCGAGACCGAGCGGATCGAGCACCATATTCCACGCACTGTAGGAGTTGCCGTTCTTGCTGACGATCCAGTCCTTGATGTACCCCCAGCTCTCGAGCCCATAGGCGAAGTCGTTCGGCGCTCGTTGACTGTTGTACGCCGGATATCCTGCGGGGCTCCAGGGGTAGTTGCCGCACTTGTGCTCCGTCGCATGGAGCGGCAGATCGTAGGAGCCGTAGTTCTGGCTCATCATTTCCCACTGGAGACCGATGCCGTCGATGTACCCCCTGGCGGTGGCGTTGTTCATTACCCCGGTCACGATCGCGGGGTCGCCCGGGATCGCTTGGTTGTCAAGGGCGGTTCCAGCGGAGGTGCGAGACATGGCGCCGAGCCAGATCAGCACCTCCGGGTGATCCGTCGCGAACTGGGGACCGAGATAGGTGCCGACGAACTTCACGTACGTGTCAACGTCCCAGAGACACGAAGGATAACCTTGCTCCCAGCCTGGCTCGTTGTGGGGGCACACTGCTCTCACCGTGAGGCCCTCCCCCGCATACGCGTCGATGAACTTGGAGAAGTAGAGGGCATAGGCCGCCAGCGTCTGAGCGTCGCTCTTCATCCAACCTTTGTTGTACGCATTGTTGGACTTCATCCAGGGAGGAGGTGTCCAAGGACTCGCCCAGAGATAAAGGTCCGGCTTCACCGCCAGCGCGGCCTTGATGTAGGGGATCAGCATCTGCCGATCCTGGGCGATGGTGAAGTTGCTCATCGTGTAGTCGTTGGCCGTATCGGCGTAGCAGTAGTGCTCCACCGCATAGTCGCTGGCGCCCATGGGGATCCGTCCCAAGGCAAACCCTGCGCCCTCCGTCTTGCTGAACAGGAGCCGGATCGCGAGCTGCCGGTCGGCCGCGCTCAGCCCTTGCATGGCCTGCCATCCCCGCTCGTTGAAGGTGCCGCCAAAGCCGATCCAGGTCTGGTAGGTGGTGTTCGGGTCGACGGTGATGCTGCCATTGCCCGTCGACTTGGTGACGGTTCCCTCTTGCCACCAGTTGCCGTCCGCAGAGGTGATGAGCTCGGGTTCTGGCTCGGAACCGCCGGTGCCCTGACCGCCCGTCTCCGCACCACCGGTCCCCGCGCCCCCAGACGGGCCACCGCCCGTTGGCGCACCGCCCGTGGGTGTGCCACCCGTTGGTCCGCCGCCACCGGTGCCGCCGCCACCCACCCCGCCGCTCGTTCCGCCGTCTCCACCGCCGCCGTCTCCACCGCCGCCGTCTCCACCGCCGCCGTCTCCACCGCCGCCCACACCGTGGCCACCCGAGCCGCCGCCGCCCGCGGAAGGACCGCCCGCGTCGCCGCCGCTCTCAGGGCCGACGGCACCGATCCCGCCAGCTGCGACCCCGCCCACGCCACCCGTCGTCGTGCCGCTGCCGGCGCGACCACCCACCGCTCGAGCTCCAGCATCGGCAGCCCCACCAGCGGTTCCGGCTGCCGCTTCGCCGCCACCGTCCTCTGTCGCGCCCGCCGCGCCGCCGATGTCCGTTGCCTTCGCCCCGCCCCGTGCGGGCGCTCCCGCTACGTCATTCCCATCCCAGCGCTCCACCTTGTCGATCCCGAGCACGGGAGCACAGGCAGTCGCCACCACCAAACCGATCCCACCCAACCCCAGTAGGAGTAGTCGCCGCTTCATTTCCAGTGTTCTCCAGCCAAGAGTCGTGAATCGCCACCGAGCGACGAGCTCGGGATCGGAGCCGACTCGGGTCTACCGCGCCGCTCCGCGGAAGAACAGGAGCGCCCTCGCCACCGCCTGTTTTTGGCCGGCCCGGCTTCCATCGAACGAAGGGATCCCGTCGCTGGGTCATGCTCGAAGGCAGGCCGAGGTCCGACCTGGCGCGGCCGAGCCGCTGCGCCGCGAGCCCCGGCGTGACACTCTCGGCGGAGCCAACCAAAGCGGCAGCGGTTTCGGTGGTGAACCCGAGCGGGGCTCCTCTCCCGCCACTCTCGCTGGCCGCCGCGCCACCCTGGCCGAAATTCCAGCATCACTGCTCGGGCTGGATCGCGCAACAGGCAGCACGTCAAGAATCACCACGGACCGGAGAGGTTGGTCTCCCTGACCTCGACTGGACGCTGCGCGCGTCGCGACCACCATGGGTCGCGGGACCAGCGCGGCGAACCTACCCGACGAGCGGGAACTGGCGGCGGAGATAGAGCGGACCCGCCGGCTCCTGGCCGCCGGGCGCGTCCGATTTCGTGGCGCTCACACAAGCCTTCACCCGAGCGCTGCGGCTGCCCCGCTCAGCCGTGGCGCAAGCGTTGGGTCGGCCAAGGCACGGTGGAAGAAAGGCGCTGCGGGCAGGGCCGACGCGCCGCACGTTCCAACGAAACCGGGTCTATGCCCGAGAAGCGTAGGATGAGCGACGGCACCTGGTTCGCGAGTCGGCGGACGTGCTCCACGACCGGCGGCAGGCCGGGCCAGGCCGCTCACCACCCCTGGCGCCAGGCGTGGCTCCTCCCCGTCACGGTTCCTCGAGTCGGGGCCAGACCGAGAAGGTGTCGGAGACGTTCCGGCTGGCATCACCTTCGGCGAGTTGCCGCCGGTGAGCACCCCGCGGACCTAGTCGCGGCCTCTCGCCATTGGCCAAGGATGCTATCATCGCCGGGCGACCGATATCCTGGACAGCGTTGGTGAGTCTCTTGCCAACCCAACCGTCGGCAAGGTCGCGATCGCAATCATCGGGCTGGCGGTAGTCTATGCCGTCGCCAAGCTCCTACAAGGCTCAATCCAGAAGTACGTCAAGGACGACGGTGCCCGCTATCGGACGCGGAAGCTCGTTTCATTGCTCGGCTACCTGCTCGGGGGGCTGCTGCTCGCGAACGTCTTCAGTGATCGCATGTTCGAAGCGATTTGCTGCACGGATACCTCCCATGGCGCCGGCACACCGCAACCTACGTGGTCGCGCCGCCTTCGTTCCCTGGAAATGGCGCCGATCGCCAGCGGGCGGCGCCGCCCACCGCTGTCAGGTCCGAGAAGGACCGCGGCGGCGCCGCCGCCGCTTCTGCCGGTACATCGCCGCGTCGGCACGCTCGAGGGCCAGGCTCGACGATTCTTGGTGCCGCAGCTCAGTCACTCCGAGGGAGGCGAGACCCCCCGAGCGACCGCCCTTCGACCTCGAGGTGATGAGGCCGCGAGCCATCAGCGTCCGTCGGCTGTGCCAGCTCGTCGATCAGAGACACGATGCGAGCATCGACGCTGCGCTCGGGGAAGCCAAGGAGCCTGTGCTGCTCTACCAGGGCATGACGCCCTTCCATCCCGCCGGCGAACGGCCGCACGGCATCTTCGGAATGGGGTATCCGATCCAGATCGAAGGCGAAGTGAGCACGGTCGCGTGGCAACCCGACAGCAGCCTCATCGAGGTCGCCAAGGTGGATCAGGAGGTGAGCGTCGGGCTCGGCGTGGGCGGTGCGCTCGGCACCCCCTCGGGGCTCGAGGGGCTCGACGTGATCCCCGGCATCACGCTGCCCCACGCCAAGATCCACGCGAAGACCCATCAGGAGTTCAGGCTATCGATCTCGTTCGTGTTCAACCTCTTGCGCGTGCAGGCCGGCGCCGTGGGGTCAGGGGAAGCGCGCTGGAACATCTACCAGCAGGACGAACGCCTCGATCGGTTCCAGCCCCTCACGCACACGCTCACGGTGCCTCGGGACACGCCGAAGGTCACCGGCCGCGTCACGACGTGGATCCGGAGAAACGCCGGGACTCGGACAGACCGAGATCGTGCGCAAGCCCGCCCTGATCCTAGCGGCCATGGCGCTCCCGCGTGACCAGCTGCTGCGCCTCGCGGAACTCGACCAAGACCCGGCGACAGTCGCGTTGGGCACGGCGGGGAAGCGCGACAAGGTCACCGACGAACTCGATCTGGTGCGCATGAAGCTCGCGAGCGTCATGGGGTACGTCGCGGCGGAGAAGTCCGCGGGGCACGCGGACGCCGAGGAGAAGCTGCTCGTCCGCGCCCTCTCCCTCGCCGCGGAAACCCCCGAAGTGAGCGACGATCTCCAGGTTTTTCAGGCGATCGCGCTGCTCAGCAACCGGCATCGGCTCGGACCCGAGACGATTGCCGCCTGCGTAGAGGCGATCGGCAGCGTCTTCGAGAAAGGGGATCGGAGCGTTCTGCTCGCGTTGGCCACGGCGCTCGTCCTCACGTTGGTGCAGGGCAATGGTCTGCTCGACCCGCCGCCAACGCGACCGAGCCCGTCTCCTCACCCTACGCCGCTCCGGACCCGATCGACCGAACGCCGCGCGGCTCCGGCAGGCACCATTGCCGACGTCACCCCGCTAGCAGGGTTGCCCGCTAGGGGGGTGCGGTCTCGACCGAAGATGGGCCCCCCCTCAGGGGGAAGACCAAGGGGGGTGAGGACATCGTGCGAAGGAGAGGACTCGAACCTCCACGGGGGTAAGCCCGCTAGCACCTCAAGCTAGTGCGTCTGCCAGTTCCGCCACCTTCGCGAGGCATCTGATCCGAATCGCGATCCGAATCGGATCCCCATGCTCTCCCTTCCTTGACCTCCGGCCCTTGGTTCGGCTCAGCTCTGCGGCCTGGCTGCCCTGGACCGTCGTTCAGTTTCAGAATCGCGAGGGAGAGGGTCTTTAGCTCACCAAGGTCGAGCTCGGCAAGGGAGATCGCAGGCGGCTCCTGCGAGCCCCTCCAACCTCCGCCACTGGCCGATCCGCCAGTCGCTGGGAGGACCGTCGTGGGCTCGCTCCTCGCCAGGTACCCCAGCCGATGCCATCCCAGCGAACCGCTCCTGGTCGCCGCTCAGGCCCCTACCACCGCCTCGACGGCGGCCACGAGCTCGGACATCTCGAAGGGCTTCCGCACCCAGCGTGCGACCTTCTCCGTGAGGGCATTCGGGAGGTCCCCCACGTGACCGCTCATGAGCACCACACCGACTCCGGGTACGGCGTGACGAAGCTGCGAGAGCGCGTCCGAGCCGTCGTTCGCGAAGGGCGACAGATCGATCAGCGCAGCGTCGAAGGTCTGGCCGTTCGCGAGGATCTCGATCATGTCGGGCGGACAGACCGCGCTCAGCACCTGCGCCCCGCGCGCCTCGAGTGCGATCTCGACCAGCGCGAGGACGTTTGCGTCATCCTCGACCACGAGCACGCGCCGACCGGCGAGACTCGCGGGTGGCGGAGTGGAGCGATGTTGAGCCCCGGACACCACTTCCCGCGCGGGCCACGAGAGCTCGAACACCGCCCCGGGGCCGGGCCGGGCCAGCTCGAGACGGCCACCGTGATCGTACGCGAGCGCTGCCGAATGCGTGAGCCCGATCCCCGCGCCCCCGCGCCGCGTCGAGGACGGCGAAGTGAGAAGGCTTCCCGCACGTTCGGGCGATACTCCAGGTCCCTCGTCGGCAACTTGGAACACGACCCCCCTGCCCTGCTCGCGAAGCGAGAGGGTCACCCGCGCACCGCGCGGGGTAAAGGCGATCGCGTTCAGAAGGAGGTTGACGAGGATCTGCATCGCCGCCGGGCTGTCGCCGACGACGGCGTTCGCGGTGCCGGTGTCGAGCACGATCTCGACGCCCTCGCAGCGCGCCTTGGGCTGGATCCCGACCACGGCATCGCGGGCGATCGATGCCGCGAGCCGTTCGGGTGCCAACGGTACCTCCGCACCGATCCCCTGCCGGGCGAGGCGATGGCCCACCGCTGCGTGGGCGCGAGCCACCTCCAGCGCCTCGCGAACACGCGGGGCGGGATCGCGCCCCAACGCCTCATCGAGCCATCCTATCACCACCGTGAGCGCGTTAGACACCTCGTGCAGCGTCCCCGCAAGCTCGGTCGCGGCGGGCGTGGGTGTGGGCACCGCACCGCTCGAACCAACGGGCTCGACGCGAACCTCACGCACCGAAGTGGCCTTCACATCAGGGAGAGTATTCCGTCCCGACTCCATGTGCCAGCCGGAGTCGAACGGCCACTCGACCGGGTCTCCTTTCTTCACCATGCCTGCTCCAGGTGAGCTGGGAGGAGGAGCTCGAATTCACCAGCGGCGTCCGCGGTGGCCGAGCCGACCTCCACCACCGTACCCGGGTCGAGCTCCAGGTAGGCTCGCAGCACCGCTCCGGGCAGTACTCCGTATTCGACCCCGGACCGCTCGCGGTCGGCCGGGACGCGAACCGTGCCCCGGTAGGGAACGGGCAACGGGAGAGAAAGCCGCCCAAACTCGAGGTTCGGCCCGCCGAACTCCACGGAAACACCCGATCGTACGAGCCACGCAAAACCCGTACTCGTGTCCGGTCGAATGGAGAGGTTGTACTCCCCGGCGTCTGCTCGAAGGTCGAACGAACCGTCGCTTGCCACGGTTCCGGAGCTCGCCCGGGGAACGAACGGCTCGGTGCCGAGAACGACGTCGAAACCCCTGGGCATCCTGGGCACCGCCGTCGCCTGGATGGGTGCCCCCGCGATGGGCGCACCGTTTGCCGATACCGCCCACCCCGAGATCCGCGTGCTCCAGGCAAGCTCCACTGTCTTTCCGCGCTGAACCGCGGGGGTCGGAGCGACGCTCCATTCGGTCTCCGTGGCCCCGACCGGGCAATCACAGAGGACCGCACCACGGGCGCAGGGAGCGACCTCGGGACAGCTCGCGCTCGGCAGGACACGTACAAGATAGGTACCGGGTAGGAGCGTCGCTCTGAGGATCCCCTCCTCGGCATCCGCGGTGACGGTGGTCTGGAAGGCTGGGAAGGTGCCGCTCTCGAACCCGTCGATCGACTTGGCGACGAGGGTCACGGTGCCGCCCACGGGCAGCGCACGCCGGCCATCTTCGGGATTCGTGATGGCCAGGAGCTGTCCCTCCACCTCGACGGGCTCGGGAAGTGCCGTCAGCTGATCGAGCACCGCAGGACCGCTAAAGATGCCGAGCGACGAGCGCTCGACCACGATCGTCGGCGCCACGATGCCCTCCGCCTCGGGGTCGTCCTCGGACCGTTCGGGTGGCACCAGCCGCACGAGCTCGGCCGCGTTGGTGCTCGAGGGTGCTGGCAGAAACTCGATCGTCGCCCGATAGAGCACCTGCTCACCATCCGCCTCCGGCTCGCCGAGCCTCACGCGGTTCGACACCCTCCGGGCGGTCTCCCCATCGAGCATGTCGAGGGTCCACGCCTCGAGCGCGCGCGGCTCACCCACGGTGGTGTCCCAAGGGATCGCGAGCTCGAGCAGTTCCGGCTCGTGGAGCTGGAACCCCGCCATGACCTCGATGTTGTCCGGGACGTTCAACGTGGCGATCTCGGGCACCACGTCGCAGACACCGTCCTCGATCGCGGTGACCGCCGGATCCACCCGCACATAGACGTCGTAGTCGCCCGGCGGCACCCTCATGATGACTTCCCAGTTGGGACAGGGGGCCAGAGGCATACAGCCGTGCGACACGGCCCGGTAGCTCTGGGCGGCGATGCCGAGGGCGCGCGCCGTTGGCGTCAGCGTCACCTCGAGGGGCACGGCCCCCAAATCGTATCGGCAGGCCGCTCGCCCGCTCGGCGGGGCGCTCCCCTCCGGGCAGTCCCCATCCACGCGAGGCACGGTCGTGCCGTCGCCCGTCTCGCAAGGCGGCGGCACGATGGTCAGCGTGAGGTCCGAAAACCACGGCACATCGACGTCGAGACGGCCATCCGCCGCCCGGAGCCCGGTGATCGAACGAAAGATGCGAGCTCCCGCGTAGCTGCCAGCAGCGGGGATCACGGGAACGCTAACCTCGAGCAGGACCTCGTCGTAGTCCGGCTTCTCCGCAGTGCAGCGGCCGCCGACGCAGTGACCGCCGGTGCCGCAGTCGCTGTCCAGCTCGCAGACGTTGGTGGGCGCGTCCGGAAGCTCCTCCAGCCCCGAGAGATCGAAGCTGCACCCGAGGTGACCAGGGGCCACGAGCGCACTCCACGCGAGCAGTGCCGCGGTGCGTGACGATGTGGGGATCACGTCCCGTCCCCCCTGACGCAGGCGTGGAACTGGTTCGGGAACTCGTCCGCGTCGACGCTGAACCACCAGGTCACCATGGCGACGTCAGCCTCGTCCACCACCTGGAAGCCGGTGTCCGTGTTGTCGAGATGGGTCACGAGCAGGGTGAACGGATAGCAGCCGTCGCTTTCTTCGTTGAACGTGTGCGCGAACTCGATCTCTCGATGGGAGCCCTCGGCTGCAGGCTCGGGCTTCTGGTCGTCCACCCTCTCGGCCGTGGTGTACCCGTAGTCGCGGTAGAGCCCGGCGAACAGCAGGCCGTCGGCAGGATTGGAGAGCACCAGTACCCTGAAGCCGATGGTTTCGTTGGGCCGCACCTCGTGCACCTGACGCAGCTCCGGCTGGACATCGAAGGCGTTGATGATCGGCGGCACCCGCGGCTCTTCCTCGAGCTCGGGCGGACCGGGCACGACGCAGCCGCCGAGCAGCGTCGTGGCGACCGCCGAGGCCTTGGTCAGCATCCACCAGGCTCGATGCGACACGCGTGCCAGCGCCGATCGAGCCGGCGCGCTGCCGAACGAACCCGCAAGGTGCGACAGGCGTGTCATGGCTGGCGCCACCGCGCTTCCGTTCGCAGCGGATCGGAGCTCGTTGAACCTCATACGAGCCAGGTTCCTTCCGGCGAACGCGGGACCTGACGCGGCGGCTGCCAGCGCGACTCGGCGTACTCGGGGCTGGTCGCGAGTCGATAGAGGTCGAAGATGTCCGGACTCGCCGCGCACGCCGCCGCCAGCCCACGCTCGAGCGAGAGCCCAAGCTCCGCCGCGACCTCCTGCACCGCTACGCGGAAATCGCCCGTGACGAAGAGCCCCGCCCGGCGGGTGGCTGCGCGCACCTCTGCCATGGCCGACTCGTAGACGAGACCCTCGGAGTGGTCGCAGAGCTGCCGCAATCGCCGTTGGGCACGGGTCGGCATGCTCTCCCAGAGCACCTCGGCGAGATTCGCCACGGCCGTGAGCCCGCTCCGGCTCGCGCTGGGCGGACCGAACGCCATCGCCAGCGCCTTCAGCACGCTGCGCGCCTGGTCCTCCGGCACGCCGCAGAGTAGGGCGTGGCCCGGCATGGCAGCAGCGAGCACCATGCCGAGATGAAACGCGAACTCTGGCGAGGGCGCCGAGAGCTCGCCGGTCACGATCACCGACGGCTGCTGGAGCAGAGCGACGCTGAGCGTGATGTCGCCAAGAGCCCTTCGCTGGAAGAGCGGCGCGTTGATCCCCAGGACTCGCGCTGCTGCCGCGTAGACACGCGCCACGGCGGAGGGCGCCCAGAACGGCACGCGCTCCACCCCGGTGACGCCATAGGCCGAAGGCTCGCGCCTGAAGATGTGCGAAGCGCTCTCCCAGACCAGCGTGAGCGCTTCCTGGACCCCCCCCCCCTCGCGAAACAGCATCAGGCGGACTCGCTCGGGCTGCTCTGGCTGCGCCGTCAAGGGCGGTGGGGCATGTGGCTCGTCGAGCACGGCGTGACGCAGGTGCTCGATCGCGGTGGCGTAGACGGGGTTCGAGTCATCGATGGCCGCCAGCTGCAGTCGTTCGAGCAACCCGGGATCACCAGGCGCGAGCAGCACTAGCTTCCGACAAATGGCGACTCGGTCGCGCGCCCGCTCGCGGTGGCCCTCCCAGCGGTGCACCAGCGCGAGCCCCGCGGCGATCGAGCCCGCGTCGAACTGGCGCGCGAGCGCCGCGTCGTCACCACCGAACGACGGAACGCTGTCACCGACGGCGGCCGAACCGGCCCGCGCTGGCCTTCCGGGGCGTTCTCGGGCGGCAGGCCTGGGCAACGGTGATAGATCCATGGTCTGGCCCCGATCCGATCGCGCGGGAGTGGACGCCGCCGGCTTCGCCACGGCCGGGAGCTCTACCGTGACGTCGGGTGCGGTCACGGAACTGAGCGTGGTCCCGTGGTCCGCCTCGGCCTCTGCGGACAGGGTCGGGATAACGAGCGTCCTTCGGGGTGGACTCGGCTCCGCCGTGGATGGAAGAAGCGGGAGGGTCTGCGTGACCGGCTCGGGCGCGTCACCTGCTGTCGGCATCGTCGCCGACAGCAGCGTGTGCTCGCTGGTGGGGCACGTCGCGACCAACACCATGGGAGGCGGCGTGGAACGCGTGGGCGCCGTGGATGGCGTGGACCTCCCGGGCTCGGTGGGCGGCGACGCCAGGGTCGGGGCCACCGTGGTTGACGAGGGATCGGCGGACGAATGCGGCGGGGCCCGGGAAGTACCCACCTGCGACGGCGGCGGCGGGCTGGCCGGGCCGCCATCGGGTCCCCGCGCGCGGGATGGAGGCACCGGGGGCCCGCCAGGGGAGGAAGGCGCCGGCGACCCTCGGGGAGAGAAGACGGGCGGCGGCGGGGTGGCCAGCGCCGCCGGCGGGGGAACGGAGGTGCGAACGGCCCGCTGGGGCGCGGGACGCGCGGACATCCGTGGTGTGCGCGGCGGACTGGGCGGCGTGGTGGACGGCTTCTCCGAAGCGGCCGCCGTCCGGGCATCAGAGGTCGGGGATCCATGAACCGTGTTCGGCGACGGTTCCTGCTCGGGAGCGCGTGGGACCTCCAGCTGGTCAGGATCGACCAACTCGCCGAGCGGCGGCCGCAGGGCTTCCGCGACCGCCGTGGGGCCGAGGGCTGGCGGTGGAATGGAGTCGGGTGTTGGGGGCTCGACCGAGGAGGCCGCCGCCGTCGATGGGGAGTCGGTGCGTGGGGTCGGCAGGAGAGGCGTCGGGGGGGGCGATCCGATCGAGGATGGGCTCGGCTGGGTTCTGGCCGAACGACGCGCGGTCGGCAGCTCGGACCGCCGGGTGAGCGGGATGGGCGCCTCCGACCAGCGCTTCGATTCCACCGCCTCGTGGATCGAGTCCGCCGCCGCGGGCACCGGCGGCTCCGCGGGCGAGGGCGGCGGTCGGTGGAGTTCGAGCTCGATCGCTGCCTCGAGCTCACGCGCCCGCACCCGCGTCCGCTCGTCGGTGAGTGCCAGCTCGACGAACCCGAGGGCGCGCTCGAGCTCGAGCGCACGCCGAGCCGCCCGCGCCGCCGCGAGCGCCACGGCCGCGGGTACTCGGAGTCCGCGAAGGTCGCCCGCCAACGCGCGCTCGAACGAAGGCAGCGCCGCGCCCGGATCCCCACCCCCGGCCGCGCGCTCTGCCAGGCCGAGCGCGAGCAACGGGCGCTCGCCGACCTCCGCCCGCGCCCGCTCGAGCTCTCGCGCACCGGCGGCGGGGCCCACGGCGACATCGAGGGCCTCGGCGACCAGGAACGCCCGGAGCTCCACCTGCGCTGGGCCGAGCGCGCTCTCGATCCCGCGGAGCTCGGCCACCGTGATCCGCGCCTCTTCGATGGTGCCGGGGCCGCGCTGGCGATACTCGAGCAACCGGGCGATGAGCTGCGGCGCCGCCGCGGTCGGCGCGAGCCGCGCGGCCTGACGTGCGTTCTCGAGAGCCAACGCCCCTTCACCAGCCGCCTCCGCGAGCCGCGCCGCCTCGACCAGCAGCGACGCGCGCTTCTCCGCTGAGTCCCGGCTAAGCTCCGCGTGCTCGGCGAGCGCGCGCGCCAACGCGAGAGGATTCTCTCCCTGTCGTTCTACCTCGACCCGCAGCGCCGCGACCAGCGCACGCGGCGCCCACTGTTCCATGCCGTCGAGCACGCGGCGAGCATCGCTGGCGTCGTTGCCGCGCAAGAAGGCGTCGCACGCCCGCTGCGCGAGGCCAGCCGCCTCCTCGCGGTCGCGCGCCACGGCGCTCGCGCGCAGCCACAGTGGCGCCGCACGCAGCTCGTCGCCGAGACGCTGGTGCAGGTCCGCGAGGACTCGCAGCACCGACAGGTGATCGCCGGTGGTCCCGAGCAGGTCTTCGAGCTCGGACCGTGCCTCGTCGGGACGGGCGAGACGCTGCTCGAGGATCTGGGCGCGCCGCAGGCGAACCCGTCGGATCTCGTCCACCCCGGTCGCCAGCCCCGCCCGCCGGGTGAGCAAGGTGGCTAGGGTCTCGTAGTCGCCACGCCGCTCGGCCGCGCGCTCGAGCGCCCCGAGCGCGTCGAGGTCGTTCGGATCGCACTCGGCGAGCTGCCCCCACCGTGCCTCGGCACGGGGGTCCTCCAGCTCCGCGAGCAGCGGTGCCAGCTCGCGGAGGAGGGTCGCGCGCTCGGCCCCGTCGGGACAGAGATCCACGAGCCGTTCGAGGGCGACCGCGGCCGCGTCTCGGTCGCCGGTCTGCCGTGCCAGCTCGACCGCATCTCGGAGCAGCGCGGGATCGTCCGGGAAGAGCTCACGGAGATCGGTCAGGACGCCGAGCCCCTCCGCGCCGCGCCCGGCGGCCCCGAGCGAAGCGCTGAGGCGGCGCCCGAGGACGATCCGACGCTCCGGCAGCGTCTCGAGGCGATCGAGCTCCGCAGCCAACATCCGCCAGAGAGGCTCACGGCGAGCAGTACCGACGTAGAGCTCGCCCAGTTGGTCGACGAGCGCGTCGCGCTCCGAGACTTCCAGCCGCGGCGCGGTGAGCGCGCGCTCCAGGGTCTCGATCGCGGCTGCGAGGTCACCGCGGGCCTCGGCGGCACGAGCCACCTCGACGAGCGCGGAGACCCGCCGCGCCTCCGGCAGCGACTCCATGAGGGCCGCGACGAGGGCGGGATCCCCGACGTCGTGTACGGCGACCGCCGCGCGCGCAGCCAGCGCCGTGTCGTCGGTGTCACGCGCCGACGCGCTGAGGAGGAGCCGAGCCACCACGGTCCGTTCCCCGCGCCGCCCCGCGACGGCGACCGCGAGGTCGAGCGCGGCGCGACCGAGGTTCGACCACGCGGCGCTCGCGAGCGCCGCGGCCCGCGCGACGAGGGCGCCGCCGAGCGAGGCGTCGTCCGCGATGGCGTGACAGTGGGGCATCAGCGCCGCGTACTCGTCCACGGCGGCGTCGCAGTCGAGCGCGCGGAGCAACGCTTCCCCGCCGAGGGGTGGATCCCCGATCGGGCCGAAGGCCCCGAGGGCGAGCTCGATCGAGATCCGGGCACCATCGGCCCCTTCGAGCGCGGGCGCGAGCTCGCGCACCGCCCGCGCATAGCGCAGCCCAATGATCTCGCGCTCCTCCGGATCCCCCGCGATCGCCTCGGCGGCCGCAGACGCGAGGTGCCGCACCGAGGTCACGTCAGGACGGAGGGTCAGCGCCCGGAACAGCACTTCGACGCGCTGCCGCCGACCCTCGGGGCCCTGCCCCGCGAACGCCGCGGCCCGTTCCATCCACTGGGCGCGCACCGAGTCGCTCAGGGTGGTGCTCGCCACGCGCTCGATAGCGCGAATCATCTCCGCGTGCTCGCCGGTCCGCTCGGCGAGGCGCGCCATCAAGACGAAGCTTACCCCTTGCGCCGGCACCGCCTCGAACGCGGCGACGGCGTGGGCGAAGGCACGTTCGACGGCGTCGCGTCGTTCGAGCTGACGTGCTGCCCGGTAGTGGGCGGCCCGTTCGCCGTAACACCCGAGTGCCGCAGCGGCGATGAGCTCGTACGCGCGCTCGAGCTCCGCCACGTGCTCCGGCGACGCCGCCCGCTCGGCGACGGCGAGCGCCCCGGCGTCCGAGGGGTTGCGCTCGAGGGCGCGGATGGCCCAGGCGAGCGCCGTCTCCGCACGTCCGCCATCGAGCGCGACCGCACCGGCCGCGGTGTAGATGCGGGAGACGGTCGCGTCGTCAGTCCGCGTCTCGGCGTAGGCGATGAGGCACTGGATCGCGTCGTCCGTGCCGCCGAAGGTCACCAGATCCCGCGCCAGCACCTCCACCCCCGACTCTGGATCGAGCACCACCGCGCGCTGCCAGGCGCGCACCGCACCCTCGGAATCGCCCGCGAGATCCCAGATCGCAGCCCCATACTCGCGCCACGCCTCGGCGGCGCCGTGGAGATCCACCCCAGAGAGGGCGCTCAGCGCCTCGGCCCGCGCCTCGAGCAGCGCGATCTCGCCGTCCGCGGTGCGCGGCGGCAACGCGGTCTCGACCTCCGCCAGCACGTCGGCGGGATCCGCTCCCTCGCTCAGCGCCCGAACGAGGCACCGTGCCGCTCCATCGGCGTCGCCGACCGCACGGCGCCGCCGCCCCAAATCGAGCAGAACCTGGGCGCGGGCGTCGCCCGTCAAGCCGGCGGCGAGCCAGCGTTCGAAGGTGACGATGGCGAGCCCTGGTTCGCCGAGCAGGTCGGCGATCTTGAGCGCGGCATCACGGAGCAGCGGCGCCCGCGGCCCCATGACGTCGATAGCGCGCCGCGTGAGAGCGCTGGTGCGCGCGGGCTCGAGCTCGGCCAGCCTGAGGAGCGCCGCACAAACGGGCTCGAGCAGGTCGGCGATCGGTTGGGGCTGCGCGAGCAGCCACCCGAGCGCGTCCGCGAGACGCGGCACATCCCCATGGCGCGTCGCCGCGGCGAGCAGCGCCGCGGCCGCCCGCGGATCCCCGGGCCGCAACGCGAGCCAGCGCTGGGTCCAGGCGAGCGCAACCTCCCCTTCCCCAGCTTCCCCGAGCACCCGCGCCAGGGCTTCGCAGTGCGCCGCACGGGGGACGAGCACCCCCATGGCGCGTTCGACCGCGACCGCGAGGTCGGACGCCCCGACCGCCACCGCCACGTGCGCGAGCGTGGCGATCGGCCGCGCCAGCGAGGGTTCCAGGTGGTGGCCCTGCTCGGCGGCGGCGCGGGCGGCGACCCAATCACCCGCGGCGAGGTGCAAATCCGCCGCCACCGCCGACACCACCGCGCGCAGGGTGGGCGAAAGCCGATTGCCGAGGGCGAGCAGCGCCCGCGCCCGGCCCGCACCGTCGCCGAGCGCGGCCGCGAGCAGCAGGGCCATGCCGCTGGCGATGCCGAGCGACCCTCCCTCGTCGAGGAGACGAGCGACACGGGCGTAGGCACCGCGGAGATCCTGACGGCGCCGGTCGATGGCACAGAGGGCAAGGACCACGCGCTGCCGATCGCTGACCGAAGGCGTGCGCTCGAGCACACGCAGCAGCACCCGCTCGAGCCGTTCCTCGTCGCCCACACGACTGAGCGCGCGTTCGAGCATCGTCTCCCACACTCGCTCGCTCGGCGCGCTCACCACGAGCTCCTCGAGCACCTCGACGTACTCGGCGTGGCGCTCGGGACGCCCGCGCAAGGTGGCCGCCGCCCGGCGGAGGGCCATCGCCCGCTCCCCGTGTCCGGGAACGGACAGCACCTTCTCAACCTGGATCAGGGCCTCGGCATGGGCGGCAGACCGCGCCGAGGCCCGCTCGGCCACGGCGACGAGCTCGGGCGAGCTCTGGCCGAGCGCGGCCATCCGCTCGACGGCCCAGAGGGCGATCGCGGGATCCGCGAGGCGCTGCTCGGCGAGGACCGCGAGCTCGGTGAGACAGGCGGAGCGGTCGGCGTCCCAGCGCTGGTCGGGAACGCCTCCCACCCTCAGCACCGCCTCGACCAGCACGGTCTGCTCCCGAACCGACGCCGCCTGCCTGCGGATCCGCTCGAGCGCCTCGGCACAACCCGGGCTCGCCGCGAGCGCATCGACCCACACGTCGAGCGCGCGCTCGGCGCTGGCGAGGGGGCCTTCGAGCAAACGAGCGTAGCCGACGAGACAGCGCCCGCGGAGTGGATCCTGCGTGCGCTCGACCGTAAGCTCGAGACGCGCGGCCAGGAGCTCGAAGAGCCCGAGCCGCTCGATGAGCTCGTCGAAGCCGAGGGGACCATCGGATTCCGCGGGCTCGAGCCCGACGGCGCGGAGCGCGCTGTGGGGATCGAGCGCGGCGTCGAGCGCGGCGTCGAGCGCGGCTCCGAGGGCGCGCGCGAGATCGCCACGGGCCACCGCGTCCGCCATTCGCCAGAGGTGCACCGCGTGGCCGTGAGCGGGGCTCGCGGCCGCGTGTTCGCGGAGCACCTCGTCGGCAGCGCCAAGGCGCCCGCGTTGGGCGAGCGTGGCCGCGAGCCGCTCGGCCGCCTTCACGTGCGCGGGGGCGATCTCGTAGGCACGCAGCAGGTCCTCGAACGCGGCGGGGCTCTCCCCCATGGCCTCTCGCCGCTCCGCGGCGTCGAGATAGGCCTGCGCCGCACGCTCCGCGCTCACGCTCCGCGGCGACCAAGACGCGACGGCGCCCGACAGCTCGAGCGGGACCGGATTCGAGGGATCCAGTTGGGCGGCCTGCTGCAGAGCGTCGAGCACGCCGGTAGCGTCACCCGAACGCCCGAGGTGCACGGCGACCCGGGTGAGGATGCGCGCCGCGCGCTCAGACGGCAGCGACTCCACCGAGGGCCGCAGCGCAGCCGCGGCGAGGGGCAGCTCCCCCAGCCCCGCGAACCACCCGGCGAGCTCCTCTCGGAGCAGGTGGTCCTCCTCGAGCACCAGGGCGCGCCTCGCCAGGCGGGTGGCCGTGTCGAGCTCCGCCCCGCGGGCCGCCAGCGCCCGGGCGAGACTCACCGCGAGCTGGCGTTCTCCTTCGAGATCCGCCTGGTCAGCGACGCGGCGGAGCTTGGCTCGCAACGACGCCAGCTCCGCGCGCGGCCCATGACGCCGCGGGAGTGGTCGGCCCGCGTCCCGCCGTTCGAGGGCGAGCGAGCCGACCGACCGCGGGCTGTCCCGGCCCACCCACTCCGGCGGCGGGAGGGTGCCACGGCGCGGAAGGGGTGCGGCGGATGCGCCGGCCGAGCTTCCGTCATCGGAGGGCGGGCGGTGGGTCATGGAGGGAATATTGCGCCGGCGCGCGGAGGAAAACGCCGGCGTGCCTAGAGTACAGTGAAACCGGGGCTTGTCCCCAGAGTCCGATGCGTTCTAGCCTTCTGCCCCGGAGCGCGGGGCCCCCCGCGTCGGAGGTACACCATGCGCAACCTGTCCGAATCGTCCTACTCGGCCCGCCTGCTGGCGGGCGTGACCGTCGCCGCTCTGGCGTCGGCATTCCTCCTGGCCCCAGTGCCGGCAGCGGCCCAGCCGGCGGACCAGGCCAAGCCCGCGGAACCCGCCAAGAAGCCCGAGCCCGACTGGAAGACGAAGAATGCGGCCCGAAAAGCCTACCAGGAGGGCCAAAAGGCCTACAACGACGGCAAGTACGAGGAAGCGGCGCAGGGATTCCGCACCGCCAACGAGACGCTGCCCTCGGCTCACGCCCAGTACTGGTACGCGATGGCCCTCGACAAGTCGGATCCGGACGACGCCAAGCTCGCCGAGAAGATCGCCGCCTTCGAGGCCTACCTCGCCGACCCCGAGGCGGAGAAGGTCGGGGCCGATATCTTCCCGCAGGCCAAGGCTCGACTCGAGGAGCTGAAGGCGAAGGCACCGGGAACCGTAGCCGTGACCTTCTCGCCTGAGGGCGCGAAGGTCAGCGTGGATGGCGTGGAGCAGGAAGGGGCATCTCCCCTCAGCCTCACCCTCCCGCCAGGGACGCACAAGATCGCAGTGGCGGCCGATGGCTACCTGCCCAAAGAGGTGGAGCTTACGGTGGCTGGCTCGCAAGCGGTCGAGCAGAGCATCGTGCTCGAAGCGGAACCGCCACCCCCGCCGCCGGAGGAGCCGGCAGCGCCGCCGCCGCCACCCCCGCCACCCCCGCCGCCTCCGGAGGAGCCGAGCAAGGTGCCGGCCTACGTCACGCTCGGCATCGCGGGAGCGGGTGTCGTCGTTGGTTCGATCTTCGGCGTGATGGCCCTCAACAAGAAGGCCGACTTCGACGATAGCCCCACGGCGGACACCGCGGACAAGGTCGAGCGCAACGCCCTCATCGCGGACATGTCGTTCGGCGTCGCCATCACGCTCGGTGTGACCGGGATCGTCCTGCTGACCAGCGACGAAGCGGCGGACACGACGGCCCGCCGCCTCGAGCGCCTCCCCAAGCAAGCCAAGGTCCAGGTGGCTCCCTATGCGTCGCCGTTCGGCGGCGGCGCCATGGCCCGGCTCCGCTTCTAGTCGACCATCGGCTCCAATCGCTGCCCCTCGGTGCACCGGCCGGAACGGTGTCCGAGGGGCAGTCCCTTGTCTGGAGCACCGATCAGGTCGCCGACAGCAACGGCAGCGCTGGAAACGCGTCGGTGCGAGGCGAGGACGCTTTCCCAGCGCTGCCTCTGGAGAGGCCTGCTGCCGGTCCGGTGCTCTAGGTCGTTGATCTGTCGCAACAAACAACCCGTTTGTTGCTCCGGGGAGTGTCTTCAAGGGACCGGGTCGGGATCGGGGTCGGGGTCCTCGGGAGCGCCAGTCACGGCGCGGAGGATGGAGCTGCCGACGGGAGGGCAGCCGGAGACGAAGATGCCGTTGGCGCGGTGCATCCGGGTACAGTTGCCGATGCAGAGGGTTCCGGGGTGGACGTGCTCGATCCCCTTGCCGATCGCCACGATGATGGGGCGCCGGTCGGGGAAGTACTCGACGAGCTCCTTCCCATAGCGCCGGAGGAAGAGCATCAAGGTCGACTGGCAAGCACTGCACGAGGCCTCGTCGAGCACCTTCACCCCAGGGAAGGCGACGGCGAGGTTCTCGGGAACGGGGGCGAAATCGGCGGCGAAGCGGGCGAAGTCCGCGGGAGCGACGCGGATCCGCCCGAGATCGATCACGCCATAGCCGCGCGCGGCGCCGAGGCGGAGGTGCGCGATCGCCTCCGCCTGACGCCCCATCAGGCGACAGGCGACGGCGTCCACCGCGTAGGCGTCCGCGCCCGCCACGAACACGCCCAAGGAGCGCGCCGTGCCGGCACTGGGGCCGAGCCCCTCCATACCGACGCCCCCGTCCATCAGGGAGAGCTGGGGGCGCAGCACCGCGGACATGTCGGCGATCGCGACGTCCAGCGAGCGCTCCGTGTGACCCGGCACCGGCGGGAGCATGTGAAGCTCGACCTTGCTCCGACGCCAGAGCGCTCCCTTCATGTTCTTCACCGCGAGGGTCACGCCCGTGTGCATGTGCGTCTTCATCACCGGAACGGACACCACGAGATCGTGCTCCAACACCTCTGGACAGACCCGCAGACGATCGAGCGCGACGCCCTCGGGAAGCATCACTTCGACGTAGCGCCGGGCGTCGAGGTCGAGCACCGGGCACCCGCGGGCCTGCGCCACCGCCGCTACCCCGCTCGCCTCGAGCGCTTCGGTCCGGCGCACGCCCACGATCGGGCTGTCGCCCACCGACACGCGGGCACCAGCGGCGAGGAAGGCGTCGCACGCCGCAGCCACGACGCGACAATCGGTGACGATCCCGCTGCCGGAGGGAGCGACCCGACCAGCGTTGGGCTTGATGAGCACGCGACAGCCGCGAGCCGGCCCGAGGTCGAAGGCAGCGAGCGCGGCAAGGGCGGTGGCGTAGGGATCCTCGCCCTGGGTGACGACCACGCGGGGACGCCCGGGATCGTCCAGGAATGGCGACGGGAGCAGGGAGAACCGCGCGGTCACGTCGATGTCCCGTTCATGCCCCTCGGACGGGTGGCGACCGGCCGCATCTCGTCAGGCGAAGCGACGCGTGATGGCGTCAACCACCTGCCCGAGATCGGCGTCGAGCATCACGGGGGGGTTCTTGTGGTTCGAGGTCACGCTGTCGATCGAGCTCTCGTGGTACCTGACCTTGAATTCGGTGAACTTGAGGCCGTTGGCGGTGGAGACGACCACGACGCGCTCGTGCGGTTGGATGGTACCGCGCGCCACGAGCTTCTCCAGGGCGACGAGGGCGACGGCGGTGTGAGGACAGGTGTAAAGGCCGGTGCGATCCGCGCGGGCGGCAGCGTCGCAGAGCTCTTGCTCGCTCGCCTGCTCGACGACCCCCTTCATCTCGAGCAACGCGCGCAGCGCCCGCGGGGCGCTCACGGGGTTGCCGATCTGGATGGCGCTCGCCTGGGTGGGGCGGGCCTGAACGGGATCCACCGCGGATTTCCCAGCCTGCCAGGCGAGGTAGAGCGGGTTGGCGTGCTCGGCCTGGGCCATCACCAGACGCGGCATCCGTTCGATGACGCCGAGCTTCAGCATGAGGTCGAAGCCTCGGAACAGCGCCCACGCATTGCCGAGGTTCCCGCTCGGGAGGATCACCCAGTCAGGGGCCTTCCAGTTGAACTGCTGCACGATCTCGACAGCGACCGTCTTCTGCCCCTCGATCCGGAGCGGGTTCATCGAATTCGCGAGGTAGATGATCCCCTCCTCCGCGAGGCGCTGCACGATGGCCATGCAACCGTCGAAGTCCGTGTCGAGCCCGAGCACGAGCGCTCCGTGCGCGAGCGGCTGGACGAGCTGAGCCACCGAGATCTTGCCGCGGGGGAGGAGGACGACCACGGGGAGCCCAGCCGCCGCGCCGTAGGCCGCGAGCGCCGCGCTGGTATCGCCGGTAGACGCGCAGCCGACCGCCTTGATCCTCAGGCCTTGGTGAACGGCCATGTTGACGACGCTCACCAGCACGGTCATCCCGAGATCCTTGAACGACCCCGAGTGGCTGTTTCCGCAGAGCTTGACCCAGAGATCGGAGAGGCCGAGCGTCTTACCATAGCGCTCGGCCCAGAACAGGTTCGTGCCCCCCTCGTACATCGACACGATGAGCTCGTCGGGCACCGAGGGCATGACCCACTCGCGCTTGCCCCACACACCGGAGCCATAGGGCCAGGCCGAGGTGCGGTAGCGGGTGTCGAAGACCGCTCGCCACTCGGCACCGCTCCGGTCACGGAGGGCTTCGATATCGTGCACGACCTCGAGCAGCCCACCGTTCGGCGAGCGATAGATGGGCTGGGTCACGGGCCAGGAACCGGCACCGCCATCGAAGCAACCGAACGTGGCAGAGTAGGGCACGGCGCGGAATATATCTGGAAGCCTCCGGAAATCGAGCGCAGCCGCTGGGAACGCTGGCTGCGCGGGCCAGCAAGCGCATTTTTCACGGTGCCCGCGCGCAGCGAGACTCGGCGTTGGCGCACCGATCGGCGGCGACCAAGCGGCCGCCATGGCCCGCCGCAGCGGGGCTCTTCGCAGCCTCATCCTGGCTTCGCCCCGTGCCTCGCGATCGGTCGTCGACGTGAGGCGACCGCCACTCGCTAAGGTCACACCACCGGTTCTTTGGGAGCTTACACCGTACCAGCCCCGAGGAGTCCTCTGCCAGATTCGGTCAAGCTCGCGCTGCCCGAAGACCACCGGTCCCAGACCCGCACCCGACCCGGAGATGATA
This sequence comes from Polyangiaceae bacterium, assembly GCA_016933275.1. GTDB lineage: Bacteria > Myxococcota_A > Polyangia > Polyangiales > Polyangiaceae > JAFGBI01. The sequence goes on from JAFGBI010000332.1 coordinate 24,430, forward strand.
CGACCGGATCTCGGCGTTCCTTCCCCTCGGTCACCTCGGCGCGCGCCGCCCGGGCGATGTCCCGTCTCCCGAACGAACCACGACCAGCCGGGAGCCGAGACGCCGCGCCTCGGACTACCGCCAGCCTTGGCTCGCGGGTGATGACCCCCGCCCGGATCGAACCGGGGCCTTGGGCAGAATCCATCGCTTCGATCCGTAAGGGCAAGACAAGGGTGCCCACCCAAAGCTTCTGAGTGGCAATGTCCGGCCCACGGCCTACCTGCTCGGCCAATGACCGGCTGGCTCCGCCACGCTCGCAACAGACCCACGGTTCCGGACGCGGGGTTCCATCGGCGAGGCCGCTGGTGATCCGCCGACGGTCGTGGGTAGAGTAGTTGCTCGCACTTCCCCCGTGACCGCCGCCGAGATCAGAGGTCTCGCCAATAGCCCTCTTGCCACCTCGAACCGTCTCGACAATCGTCCACTCATGCCTCTACTCGCCATCAAGACCTCGACACCCCTCCCCTCCCCTGCGGAGCGCGATTCCGTTCTGCTCCGCCTCTCGCGGGAGGTATCGCGGTCCCTCGGCAAGCCCGAGGGCTACGTCATGGTGTCGCTGGAGGGTGGGATCGCGATGTGCTTCGCTGGCAAGACCGAGCCCGCCTGCTACGCCGAGCTCAAGAGCATCGGCGGGATCGACCGCGCCACCACCCCCGGGCTCAGCCGAGCGCTCTGCGCCGTGATCGAGAAGGAGCTCGGGGTACACCAGGATCGAGTCTACATCGAGTTCACCAATGTCTCCGGATCGCTCTGGGGACACGGCGGGCAAACCTTCGGTTAGTGGCCAGCAGCGGTTGGCCATCGGCTTGGTCTCCGCGGCCGTGACGGATTGACGGTGCTCACGACGACCAATTTGGACTGGACATGATGGGGACATGAGCAAGCGAGTTACGGTCCGGCCGCATGCCACCGAAGCGGGAGCGAGAAGGGCTGCCGAACCCTCGCCATCCGAACGCCGGTACGCGCTCCGCATCACCGTGAACCATTCGCTCTACACCAAGCTCATGCACGCTCGCGAATCCCTGCGGCGCGAGGACGGCTCCCCTGCCGATCTTCGCGAGGTCCTTGAGCTTGCCATCGACACCCTGCTCGCGAATAGCTCCGTTCGTCCCTCCGGCGAGCGGCCAACCGTGGTCCAAGTCGACGCCAACGAAGAGCCGCCCACCGTACGGACGCCCAGCACCAAGCGTTGGCACCCTTCTCGCAACGAGCCATCGTAGGCCCGCTCGAGACCGCCCCGGGCGATCGGAGGGAGCGCCGGGCGCAACGTACGGCTGGCAGCCCGAGGGACCAGGCCGACCGGGCCCGGACGAGGTCCCCGAAGGTGCGCGTTCGCACCCGGTACTCGGGGAGACGCGCGCGGCAACTCGGACATTTGCTGTCCGACCATGGGCAGGACCCCCTTGACGAGTTTTGGAGGGGGTCGACCGGCGAGCGACGGACCATCCAGGATCCCGTCGTTGCCCCCCCTTATCCGCCCGCTGACGCGCTTTCGACCGACGCCCCAGGTCGCGCGTCGTTTCCGCCGCGAAACGCCCGCTCGACGGCGCGGAGAGGGACAAAAATCGACTGGTTATGATGGGCACATGAACCAGAGAGGAACCATCCGGCCGCCTGCCACCGAAGGGGCAGCGCGGAGGGCCGCAGCGCCCACGCCGGCCGAGCGCCAGTTCGCGCTCCGCATCACCGTGAATCAGTCCTTCTACGCCAAGCTCATGCGAGCTCACGAATCAGTGCGGCACGAGGACGGCTCCCGAGCCGAGCTCCGCGAGCTGCTCGAGCTTGCCATCGACCATCTGCTCGCGAACCGCTCCGTCCATCCGTCCGTCGCGCCGCCGGCCGGTGGCCGAGCCGCCGCGGACGCCGACGAGGAGCCGCTCACGGTACGGGCGCCCAGCACCATGCGCTGGCACCCGTCCTGCAGCGGTCCGTAGGCGCGGGCGCGAAGCCGCCCGCCGGGGCGTGCTCGACCCATCGAGACGCCCTCCGCCCGCACCGGGGTCCGGAGACGCCAGAGGGCGTATCGTCCGTCCTGCTCTTGGCTCGCGGCGCCCCGGCGCGCGGGCGCCCGACACCCGCTGATGGAGAGAGGCCTGGCGGGCGGCGCGAACCTCCCAACCGACATCTCGCCGCTCCAGGGTCGAAGGACTGCGCCGCGGATGCCACGATCGTCCCGCGCGCCAACGGTCGCGCACCTCGAGATCGCGGTACCGGACGCACGCTCCCGTTCACGGACGGGCCGCCATCGCGAGCCCTCGCGGACAGGGGCCAACGGTCGAGTCGGCGCGACCGCGCGGACCTCCGCCGCCCTTGCGTCGGATCCCGAGCCACGGGCGCGCCGCGCGCAAGGGTCGCGCGCCCATCAGGAGCCAGGCTCGCCGTCAAGGGGGCCCCGCGGTCGCGCTCGGCAAGAAATCGGGCATACGGTCGAACGAATGGGAGGAGCGGAGCAGCGCTCACCGTTGTCCTCTGGGGCAATATTGGACAAATCCAAGCGGCCGTTCTCACTGCGCAGACGCGGTCCAGCTCCTTCCATGGCGAACCTCGCCAGGCGCCAACGGGCCCGTCACCTTCCCGCGCAACCAGTTGCGATTCGTGCCCGAACAAGGAACATTGTCGCCGTCCGGGGGGGCCACCTCCGGCCAGCTCCACCGGTCGCGCCGAGCAGATCGATGCAAGAAGAGCCCCACCTGCCGTACGAAGTCGGGGAGATCTGTGCTGATCGCTACCGGATCGAGCGAGTGCTCGGCTGCGGCGGGATGGGGGTGGTCTATCGAGCGGTCCACTGCTTCACGCAGGGCCGGGTCGCGCTCAAGGTCCTCTACGAACCGGTATCGGATCTGGCGGAGCGGATGGGACAGGAGGCACGTCTGCTGGCGGCGATCCAACACCGGCACGTGGTGCGAGTCCTCGATGGAGGAGCGACCCCCACAGGGGTCGTGTGGTTCGCGATGGAGCTGCTCGAGGGTAGATCCCTGCGCGACCGCCTCCACGGCACCGGTCGGCTCCCCCTGCCGACCGCCGCCAAATACGCGCTCCAGATCGCCCAGGGGGTGGGAGCGGCGCATCGGGCGGGGGTGGTGCACCGCGACCTCAAGCCAGAGAACGTGTTCGTCGTCGAGCCCGAGGACGAGATCCGGGTGCTCGATTTCGGCACCGCGAAGTTTCGCCGCGGCAGCCTCAAGACCACCAATCGGATGCGCGTGCTCGGGACCTACGCGTACATGGCTCCCGAACGGCTCCAGGGTCACCCGGGGGATCCACGGAGCGACGTCTACTCCCTCGGGCACGTCGCATACGAGCTCTTGACCGGGCGTCACGCCTTCGCCGACGGACCCGGACCGCTCGATCTCCCGCCCGCGTTCGAGCTGGGGATGCGGCAGATGCTGGGTCGGCCGCGACCGCTCGAGCGATACCGCCCCGATGTGCCCAGGGCCCTCGCCGCGCTCACGCTCAGGATGCTCGAGAAACACCCCGATGATCGACCAGCGGACATGGAGGAGGTCATCGCCGAACTCGAGGCGACGAGCGAAGGCTGGTCGAGCGCAGTGACGGCGCACGGGGGCTACTCGAGGCGTCCGCCGGACAGGTTCGGCGAGGCGCTCTTGGGCAATCGCCCCGCGCTGGATTCGGGCGTGATCCGGACCTCCCCCACCCCGCTGCCGCTGGGGCCCCATGGCACGGTGGATCTCGAGCTGATGACTCCCGACCGAGCCGGCACCTTGGCGCGGGGGGCACGGAGGCCCACCCACCGGGACTGGCTCCAGCACCTCCGTCCCGGAGAATACCCGGGATGTCGTACGTTCGAGGCCCAGGCGATCCTCGGCGCCGTGCGCTTCGCCAGCCGCGGCAAGGCGGGTCGAAACGTGGAGCGAGATCTCGCCGCGGTGATGTCGTCCGACGGCGAGCCGGATCAGGTCCACCTCGTCGAGAACGCAGCGATCGCGATGCTGGTGCTCTCCGGCCCCGACCGCACCGAGGTGCGCCACCGGATCCGCGACTGGGCCGCGGCGCTCGACCCCGCCCGCGCGAGCGAGGCGCGTTCGCGGCTCGCCGCCCTGGTCGAACGGGCACATGCCGCCTCCCCGGGGAGCTTCGTCGAGGACGCGCTGCGGGCCACGCGGGTGGTCACCGGCGCCAGCACCTTCCCGACGCGCAACGAGCGCGATCCAAAGGCATCCAACGCGCTCTTCACACTGGCGAACGGCAGCCTCGAGGACATCCAGCTCGCCCACTTCGGGCTCTTGCTCCTGACCCGCGTCGACCTGGAGCGGCAGCGGAAGGTCCGGGCTGCGCTCGAGCACCTTGCGTCGGGTTCCGAGTCCGCTCGCGACGCGGCCCGCGCCGAGCTCGGGCCGCTGCTCGCGGAGAGCGTGCGGCCCCAGGGGCTCGAACGAGCCGGATCGCCGCCTCGACTCCACTCCGAGCCGGTCACCCGACGCCAGCGGAAGACACCAGACCAGCCGATCTCGAGGGTGGCGAGGGATCCACCGCGCCAACCCTTCGAGAGCGATCCCGCCTTCGAGCCTCCCTCCCCCGGCCAGTCCTCCGTCGAAGACGAAGGCCCCCTCGACCTGCCTTTTTGGGGCAGGAGGGTGCAGACTCGCTGGGTCCCGCTCATCCTCGCCGGCGCGCTGTTCCTCGGCGCCCTGCTGACGATGGCCGTGATGGGCGTCCCCAGACCGGGGGAGAGCCCGAGCGTCTCGCAAAGCGCACCCAACGGGGGAGAGGTGGAACCATGACCGACCACATGCGTAGTCGAATCCCCACGGTGCCACGGCTCCCCTCCAGGCCGAGTGGAGCCCCACCGACCTCGGGCGAGACGACGGCGTCCCCCCGGCGAGCGATAGTGGCTCCCTCGCCATCGAACCGACCACCGCCGATCGCGCCCAAGACCTCGCCGCCAGGAGGAACCCCCCCACGACCGCCCGCGCCGAAGACCGTCCCGCCACCGTCCCTGGCGAGCGAGCTGCGCCTACCCGCACCGGCAGGCCTGCCCAGATGGCCCGTGTCGGAGGACGCCCCGTCCCCACACCCGCCCGCACCGCACGGAGCGAAGCGGACCACCCCCTCCGAAGCGAAGGCCACGCCGGACGCGGCGCGCACGGCGTCCCCGCCCCCCGCCACGAGCAACCCCCCGCCGGCCGCGCCGAGCGCGCCGAGCGCGCCGGCCAAGGCCGGGCCATCCGTGGCGAAGAGCGCGCTGCCGCCGGCCGCGATGGGCGCCACCGCCGCGACCAGGACCGCATCCGCGCCCCCCACGAGGAGCGCCCCGCCCGCCACGAGGAGCGCCCCGCCCGCCACGAAGAGCGCATCCGCGCCCCCCGAGACGGGCGCGCCCGCGACCACGGGGACGGCGGCAGGGGACCAGGTGGCCGCGCGACTCGCGCCGGCCAGGGTGGTGTCGGTGGGGCCCGCGAGCGTCCCCCGGCCCTCGCCGTCGAAGGCGCCACGACCCGCCCCGAGGCCGCCGTCGGGGTCCGCGCCGCGGAGCGCCTCCGCGGCGTCGGGGAGCCCAGCACCTCCGAACGCAGCCGCCACCGGGCCCGCTCAGGGTGAGGGGGGGCGCGCGCACGCGGAGGTCCTCACGATCCCGCCCGAGTGGCTGGCGTGGAAGCCGGAGCGGCGCGACAGCGTGAACGATCCGCCTCCTCCTTCGCGAGCGCCGCTGCCCGCAGCCGGCAGCCCAGCGCCGAAGGAGGGCGCCCCGAAGACCCCGCTCCCGTCCGCCGCGCCACCCGATCCCGCAGAGCGCGCCGAGAGCTCCTCACCCCGGAGCAGCGATCCGAGATCGGCGGAGGAGAGGCAAGCCGACCTGCTCCGCTCGCTCGAGCCACCCCCGAGCGACGCCGAAGCCCCAGGTGGCGGGGCAGGGATGCCGCACCACATCATCCGCTCGCTCGAGTTCGATCGGAGCGACCACGAGATCGCCGCGTTGCGCGCCAAGCCCACGCTGCCCGCGGACGTGGGCTGGCCGAAGGGCGTACCCCTGCTGGCAGGGGATCTCGAGGTCGACAACGGTCGCGGCCGGCCCTCGGACGGCGGTCCCATCGATGTCGGAGCCCTGGGCTCGCTCGGCCCGGTTTCGCGCCAGGCCGCGCCGACGCCGCACCGATTCCGTCTGGGGCTCGCGATCGGCGGCGGCACCCTCGCGGGCGCGTTCATCGCGGCCGCGTTCTGGATGAAGAGCCCCCTCGAGCCCGGCAGCGCAGCGCCGAACCCAAACCCCGCCAACGCGCCGCCAGCGGTGGCGGCGAACCTCCCGATCGAGCGCACCGAGCCCGCCAGGGCGGATTCGGCCGCGAACGTCGAGATCCGACCGATCCCGCCCGTGGATCCGGAGGCACGATCCACGTCGATCGATCTCGACGAGCCCGAGGCCCCGCCGGCAGCTGCTGCCTCGAGCTCTCACCCCACCACAACGCGACCGACTGCTGCCAGACGGCGGGTGTCGAACCCGCCGCTCCGCCTCGTGCGGCCACGCGGCGTGGCACCGAAGAAGGACAACCCATGATCGCCTTCGGCCGGGGATCCCGGCAACCGCTCCGCGCTTGGTTCGTACCATCACCCGCCAGCGCAGCCGCGACCGTGGCCGCGCTCGTCTCTGGTATCGCCTCCTCGGCCGCGGCGGAACCGTCCCCCACCAAGCCATCCCCAACCCAGACCAGCAGCTCCTCCGAGCAGGACGCGGCGACGAGCCGCGGTGCGGCGAGCAGTCGTCGCGCCGACGAAGCGCGCGCCCGGGAGCTCTTCATCCGCGCCACCGAGGCCGCCGATCGCAACGAGCTCGAGACGGCGCGGGCGCTGTTCGTCGAGGTGTGGGAGCTCCGCCAGACCTACGACGTGGCCATGAACCTCGCGGAGATCGAGACGCACCTCGGCCGCCGCGCCGACGCCGCGACCCATGCCGCAAGCGCGCTCGCGCTGTTCCCACCCTCCGAGGATCCGGACACCCGCCGTCACCTCGTCAAGCTCCTCGATCGGGCGCGGGTGGATCTCGGGGAAATCACGGTCGAGGCGCCGATCGGCGCGCGGGTCACGGTGGATGGCGTGCTGGTCGGCGCCGCGCCGCTGACCGCCGCCATCTTCGTCGAGCCTGGCGACCGCCGCTTCGAAGCCTCGGACGGCACCGCGACGGCGAGCGCGACCGTGACGGCGATCGCCGGCGAAACACAGAGCCTCACGCTCCGCTTCGACGCCCAGGGTGCGAACGCCGGCGCGGCGGCCGAAGCCACCCCGGCCGCCGCCGCGCCAGCGGGCGACGGGAAATCGGGCAGACAGCTCGGCTACGAGCCCATCCCCAACCCGCCGAAGGAGGACCACCGCCCGCCGAAGCACCGCTTCCTCGCGCCCCTGGTCGCGAGCGCCGGTATCACCGCGGTCGGCGCGGGCCTCGGCATCGCCTTCACGGTCCTCGCGAACCAGGAGCTCGACGACGCCGAATCGCTCGACTCCGGGGACGACAGCCGCTGCCGGGCGGATCCCGACACGGACGACTGCGCCCAGCTCGCCGACGCGCGGGAGCGTCACGACCGCGACCGCCTCATCCGCGACGCGAGCTTCATCGGCGGCGGTGTCGGCCTCGCCGCGACCGGCCTCTTCACGGTCCTCTTCGTCCGCGACCACCGACGCCAGACCGCCGGCAGCCCCCGGCGCTACCCAGCCATGCCGAACGTCGCCATCACCGGCGAGTCCGTGCTCTTCGGCATCCGCGGCACGTTCTGAGTCTCTCCTCGTGGGGGTATCTGGTTTCTTTTAGATCTTGATCGGGGATGAAAAAAGCGATGCGTGGAATCTTCGCGAGCCTACTGATACTGAGCGCCACCGGCTGCTACGACAGCGCCAGCGACTGCCGACTGACCGACACCTGTCCGGGCGCTGGCGGCCGGAACACTGGCGGCGCCAAGGAGACCGGCGCCGCGGGCGCCGCCGGCAACGGCGGGGGCACGGCAGGGGGCGGTGACGGCGGGGAGGCCGGCGGCAACGGCGGGGAGGCCG
>JAFGBI010000002.1 GCA_016933275.1 Polyangiaceae bacterium
GGTTGAGTCGGAGATCGCTCGAGACGCGTTGCACGACGGTGACGGCGCCGCTCTTGCCGCCGGGGATGCCGAGCGCGGCCAGGCGGCATCGCCATCACTCCCGCGCCGAGGCCCAGCGCCTTGGCACGTCGGAGCAGGCGCAGGCGCTCCGCGAACGGCGCGGCACCCGGTTCGTACCGTCCGCGCAGCCGCTCGTCGGTCGCCATGAGGCTGAAGGAGACGATGGCGCGCTGCCGCCGGTTGATGCTCGATAGGAGGTCGAGGTCGCGCTCCACCAGCGCCGACTTGGTGAGCACGTGCGCGGAAAGGCCGCGCGCGTGCACGAGCTCGAGCGCCCGCCGCGCGAGGCGAAACTCCGCCTCCGCGGGCTGGTAGGCGTCGCACACGCCGCCGCCGAGGAGCAGAAACCCCGGCTCCCGCACCCGGGCGAGCTCGCGCTCCAGCAGCTCGGGGGCGTTGGCCTTGACCTGGGTGTCCGCGGCGAAGTTCCCCGCCACCCGGTAGCGCTCGGCCCGGCCCTCGCAGTACGCGCAGGCATGCTTGCAGCCCCGGTAAAGGTTCAGCCCGAACCGCCCGAGCAGCCACGGATCGACCGTCCCCGAGGGCCGGGCGAGGCTCCGGGCGGAGATCAGGTGGTACCGGGCCGCCATGCCGCTGGGGGGGATTGTATCGCGTCGGGTTGCGGGGGCCCGCGCGTCGGGATCCGAGGTCTGGTCCGACTCGATGACGGCGTCCAGCCCCGCCGTCGCGCTGGCCCCGGAGCCGTTTGCGCGCCCCGGGGCCAGCGGGCCAGGATCCCCGGCGCCCCTCGCCGGATCCGCCTACCTTCGACCTCTACCTGCCCGCGGACGAGTGGGAAGCGCTCCAGGTGAACGCCCGCGACGAGCAGTTCGTCGCGGCACAGGCCTGCTACCAGGGGCTAGGCATCGGGCGGGTGGGGCTTCGGTTCAAGGGGAGCTACGGCTCGCTCCACAACTGCTTTGACGAGAGCGGCGCCAACACCTGTCGCAAGCTCAGCATGAAGCTCAAGTTCAGCGAGTACGACCCCGACAATCGCCTCTTCGGGCTCAAGCGCCTCAACTTCCAGGGGTATCGCTACGACTCGACCTACATCAAGGAGCGGCTCGCTTACGATCTGTTCCGAGCGATGGGGATCGAGGCGCCGCGGGCGGCCTGGGCCCTGGTGCGGGTCAACGGTGAGCCGCAAGGCCTGTTCGGGATGGTCGAGGCCGTCGACAAGCGCTTCACGGAGGACCGCTGGCCCGACCACGGGGATCAGAACCTGTACAAGGAAACCTGGCCCATCAACGCTGACGTGGACTGGGTCACCGAGCGCCTGAAGACCAACGAGGACGTGGGGGACGTCTCCGCGTTCATTGCCTTCGCCGAGGCGATGCTGGCCGCGGACGAGGCAGAGCTGCGCGATACGCTCGGTCGGTTCACCGATCTCGACTACTTCTCCCGCTACATGGCGGTGGACGACGCCATCGCCAACTACGATGGCGTCACGGCCTACTACACCAGCGAAGACGCGGCCTGGGCCGGCAATCACAACTTCCACTTCTACGAGGAGGCGCCCGATCGTTTCACCATCATCCCCTGGGACGTCGAGTCGTCGATGCTGCCGAGCGTCGGGTTCGCCGACCTGCTGCGCTGGCCCGAGCTGCCCGACGACTGCTCCCGCCAGTACCGCGCCTGGACCTCCGGCGACGGGCTCGTGATCGCTCCCGGTTGCGATCGCGTCTTCCGCGGGCTCGCGGCCGATCTCACCGCCTACCGCGCCGCGGGGCAGGAGCTCCTCGACGGCCCCTTCACGGAGGCGGCGCTGCTCGCCGCCATCGACGAGCACGCGGCGTTCGTCCGCGCGCACGCCGTCGCCGATCCGAACGGTCCTGGCGAGCAGACGTTCGAGAACGACCTCAACTACCTCAAGGATCAGGTCCCGCTCCTCGTCGCGCGCTTCGAGCACCTGCTCGCCGGGGAGTCCTGGACGAGCCTGGCCTTCAGCACGACCGAGGTGAACGACTTCGAGGAGCAGGACGACTTCGGCCTGGTGATGGGGTCGATTCTGCTCGCGAACGCGAACTCGGACGTCTCGATCGCCGTCAACGTCGCCGATCCGATGGCAGGCTCGCAGGATCTCTTGATGAGCTTCACCTACCGGAACGAGGACGAGCCGTGGAACCAGTGGATCCACTACCGCGTCGCGCTGGCGGAGGGGCAGGTGGATCTCCGGGGGATGACCGGGATCCGGCTGTGGGTGCGCGCCGACCGGGCGCGGGCCCTGCGCCTCGATCTCGACAGCCCCGAGGAGTCGGCGGCAGAGGAGGGGACCGGCTCGGCTGGGACGTGCCTGTCAGCACGGAGCCCACCCAGATCGAGGTCTTGTTCGCGGACGCGGCGGTGCCCGGCTGGGCCGTGGATCAGGGGCGTGACCCCGGCGACGATCCGCAGGCCATCCTCGCCAGCGTGACAGGGCTCGCGTTTCACCCCCTCTGCGCCGGGCGGAGCTCGCTGACCGGTCAGCTCCCCGATGGCGAGACAGACGAGGGCTTCTTCGCCTTCGACGAGGTCGGGTTCTTCTAGATCCTCGTCCCGTCAGGCCGTGCGCTAGAGCGGCAATCGGCTTGATTGCCGCGAAGAATCAACGACCTAGAGCACCGAGCGAGCAGCAGACCTCGCCACAGGCGCCCTGGGAAACGCCCCCCGCCCCTGGCAACCAGTGGTCCCAGGGGGCGTTCACCAGGGCGCCGACGCAGTTGGCAAACCGGTCGGTGCTCTAGACAGCGGGGGGCGCGGGAGCTTGGCGGGTGGGGGTGGCGACGGGCGCCCAGGCCCCCTTGGCCGCGCGGACTCGTTCGACAAACGCTGGCCCGGCTCGCTCCGCCTGCCTATGCTGTTGGCCGTGAGAGCGGCCGGAGCCCGTCAGACCCACCGGGATTCGCAGGGGCGAACCTGGTCGGTTGCGGTCGTGTCGACCGCCCGGGCGGATGCCGAGGACGCGAAGCTCTGGCGAACGCTGACGCCCGAGCAGCGCGTCATGGCTGTGCACGGTTGCCTCGAGAGTGCCTTGAAGGCGCGGGGAATGGCTCGTTTCCCAAGACTTCGAAGAGTTGCTCGAGTCGTTGAACGCTGAGAGGGTGCGGTACCTCATCGGGGGCGCCCACGCACTCGCCCTGCATGCGCGACCCCGTGCGACGAAGGAATTGGACCTGTTCGTCGCTCCGACGAAGCAGAACGCGGCGCGCTTCATCCAGGCCCTCGCCGGGTTCTTCGGGGGGGAGGCACCCAGCCACGTCTCGGTCGACGTCTTGCTCGACCCCGGCCTCGTCGTCCAGCTCGGCGTCGCTCCGAGTCGCGTCGATGTGCTCTCCCACTTCGGTACCCTCACTTTCGCGGAGGCCTGGCGGACCCGGATCGACGCCAAGTTTGGGTCGGTGAATGCCCACTACCTTGGCCGCGCGCAGCTCATCGCCGAGAAGAGCTACTTCGATCGCCCGCAGGACCGAGCCGACCTGGTTGCGCTCGGCGCTTCTTCCCCCCGTGCAGCGCGTGCCAAACGTCGGCCCGGACGCGGCCCGAAGCTGCCTTCGACTGGCGGTAGCGCACGCCGATCATCGAAATGAACGACCGCATCGACTCCCGCGCGCCGCACCGCCCGGGCACCGGCACCAAGCTTGGGCGCCGTGCCGCATTTCCGCGCGACCCAGGTGGGAGCACGGATTGCTGCTCCACCGGAACTCGGGCCAGTGCTCCGCGATGAGCTCGTTCCCAGCGGGGCTCATCCGGACCTGGCCTCGTTTAGCCTGGATTTCGCGCCGACGACGGACGCCATGCTGGAATTCGAAGCAGATTTCGAGCCTTGTCCGCGTCCGGCGCGCGCAGGACTAGCGGCGCTAATTCGAGCACGACGGGCGCGGAGAAGGCCGAAGGCTGCGAGGAGTACGGCATGGCGAACTAGGAGGCGCGA
>JAFGBI010000333.1 GCA_016933275.1 Polyangiaceae bacterium
GCAAAGTCTTCCGCGCGCACGCGGTCCCGGCGCATCACGATGACCAGGTGGCTATCTCTACACTTGTACAGGGCCGGCCCGCTCTTCACCTCGCACACGGCGCCGCATCCAATGATGCCCCAGCAGACCTTCATCGCCCCGGGGCATAGCACGCGGCGCGGCGGTTTGCTCGCGCTCGCGGTTCAGGGGCATGCGCCGCCGGGCTCGTCCATCGCGGCGCAGAGGTCGCCGCGGCCCTCGATGACGTCGAGGATACGACGAAGGAGCTTATTCGCAGGCGCGGCGGTTTTCGTGATCGCAGCCCCTGTCGCTCTACCATTAGCCTTCCGTGATTCCGACGGTCTCCCGGTGTTTCGCAGCGAGCGTGGCGCTCCTTGGCGCCGTCTCTGCGGCCCCTGCCCGGGCAAGTTCTGCAGCCAGCCTGTCGTACGAGGCTGCGGCAAGATGCTCCCCGCGAGCGGAATTCGTCCGAGCAGTGGAGTCTCGCGGCGCCCGGTTCGTCGCCCCGGGGCCGCGGGACCCGGGGCGCCTCATGGTCGTCGCCGTTCGCGCCGAGGACGGAGGATTCGTGGGGACGTTCCAGCTCCGTGAGGCCAAAGGCTCGAGCGCCGAGCGCCAGGTCCGCGGCGAGACCTGCCGGGAGGTCGTCGATGCCCTCGCCGTGGTCACGGCCATCGCGCTTCGCCCCGACGAGCGGAAGGTGTCGCCGGCTCCGAAGGGAAAGGACACTGCACGCGCGAAGCCCGCCCCACCGAAGCCCGAGCGGTTTCGCGGCCGCAGCGCGTGGGGCCGAAGGGCCGAGTCGGTCGAGCGTGGCACGCTCCGCTACGATCCGCAGTTCTCGTGGACGCTGTCCGGGGGGGCCGCCTATGGCCCGGTCCCGAAGGTCGTCGTGCCCGAGCTCGATCTCACGTTTCACCTCGCCAACTTCCTCACGACGCCGGATGGTCACCAGAGGGTCGTCGGTCCCATCCTGTTGGCGCGGGTCGCGTTGTCGATACCGCCCGAGGCGACGTATCGCTCGAGCGACACGGAGACCCAGGTCGATACCATGGCCGTCGCCCTCGGCGTCTGCTGGTCCCCCCTCTACGACACGGGGGGGCTCGTCGTGCTCGGGTGCGGAGAAGTCGGAACGAAGGGAGCCTTCTTCCTCACCGAGGGAACCGACGGTACCAGGTTCGAGGATGACCCATGGCTCCTGTTCACGAGCGGCCCGGTGATATCCCTCGGGTACAATCTGGGGTCGCTCGTCCACCTCGGACTGAAGGCCGGCTTCAGCGCGGCCGTCGGCGACGCTTCGGCGGTCCGGACCGACGGAAGCCGAGTTTTCGATTCCGTGGGCTATTCGGCCTACGGGTTCCTCGGACTCGGGCTCCACTTCTGATGCTAGGTTCGATCACCCATACCTGTTCGAGATCTGACGTCACGTGAGCGATCCCGTTCACCTGTCCCAAGCTGCCACCACCCAGCGCATCGAGCGCCTCGATCTGCGTTCGCTGTTCGAACGCCACTACGCCTCGATGTGGCGCCTCCTGCGGCGACTGGGCGTGCCGTCGGCGGAGCTCGACGACACCGCGCAGGAGGTCTTCTGGGTGGCCGCGCGAAGGCTCGAGGATATCGCCCCGGGGAGGGAACACGCTTTTCTGTACGGTGTCGCACTGCGTATCGCCGCGAACCACCTTCGGCGGGAGGCGGCCGCGCCCCGAGTGGAGCTCGCCCTCGATCGCCCGCTGGTCGACGATTCTCCTTCCCCCGAAGACCGCGTCGAGCTCCGGCAAGAGCGTGCCCTGCTCGACCGCGTGCTCGAGCAGATGCCGCTCGAGCTCCGGAGGGTGTTCGTCCTGTTCGAGCTCGAGAGCCTGGAGGTACGGCAGATCGCCGAGCTCGAGCACATCCCGGTCGGGACGGCAAGCTCTCGTCTGCGCCGAGCGAGAGAGGAGTTCTCCAGCATCGCGAAGCGGGTCCGCGCGAGCCTCAAAGCCAGAGGAGGGCGTTGGTGATGCCGTTCCTGGATCTGGCCAGGCGCAGCGACCAGGACTTCGAGCGGAGCCTGATCGATTCGGCTCGCCTGGATGCTCCACCCCACGACGTCGACACGGCGTGGGCCCGGTTCTTGAGCACGGTGGAGCGTGCCTTGACGGGCGTGGAACCGGGAAGCGGTTTGCACAGGGTCCGGGCGCCGCGTGACGAGGCGCCCGAACAGCACTTTCCCGCTGCGCCGCATCGGGTCGTTGGCGGCCGGGCTGCAGCGTGGCTCCTGGCCGGTGCGATTGGCGGAAGCGGCGTGACGGCGGCGCTGATGTGGCCGAGCCACACTCCACGGTCCGCGGGTGCGCCGGTCGCGTCAGCGCCCGTGCGCGACCCGCGGCCGTTGGGTGGCAGAGCTCGATTGTCCGAAAACGTCCCGCCCCCTCGAGACCGGAGCGCCCCCCCGGAGCCCGGCCCCGGGCCGAGGCTCCGGGCGAGCCGGGCAGGTGAGCCGACGGCTCAGGGAAGCCTCGGTCCCGGGATGGAGGATCGGTCGTTCGAGGTCGAGCCCCCGAGCTTCGCCAACGGGCCGGCGCAAGAGCCGGACCAGGACTCGCCGTCCACGCTCGGCGCGGAGGTCGCACGTCTGGACGAAGCTCGGACCGCGAGCAGGGCCGGTGACCACGGTGAGGCGATCCGGATCGTCGAAGACTACCGGCGCGAGTTTCCGAACGGAGCCCTCGCTCCGGACGCGGAGGTCGTGGCGCTCGAGGCTCTGGCGAAGCTCGGCGAGCGAGCGGAGGTCGCCCGGCGAGCAGCCCGGTTCCTTGCCCGGTACCCGAATGACCCGCATGCTGGCAGGGCGAAGCGCTTGGCGGGCCTTCATTGATCGCGCCGTCCTAGCACCTAGCGCGTCCCGTCGCTATGCGCTCGGGCGGGGCCGTTGCGCTGGACAGCATCGCTCGACAAATCGCAACAATGCTATCCAACGTTTTCCGGTCGAGGGGCGCTTCGAAATGGCGCACCACGGTGGAATCCGTGCTGATCGTGGTCACGTGGGCCATGCCCCGGTGCTGCCCCGGCTTCGCGCCGGTTATGAAGACAGCGTGGGACACCTACCTCGCTGGGTTCACTACGACTTGGCACTTGCGGTACCTCGGACGACTACGCAGTTCTCGTTGCGGCAGTCCAACTACGCCCCGCTACTCACTGTAGCTGGGAGTCCCTCACGATTGACGGCCCGAGAGCCAGGGAAGATCGTGGTTGGGAGATTCTGTCAACCGCACCCTCGCAAGACCTCGGATCGTCTTTGGA
>JAFGBI010000334.1 GCA_016933275.1 Polyangiaceae bacterium
CACCGCCGATCGCTCCTTGATGGGGAGGTTCGCGCGCCGCCGGCTCTCGGACTGGCCGACGACCCGCTGCTCAAACTACCTACGCGCAGCTCGCTCCGCAGCGCCGCATCCACCGCGGTGAGCTTGGCGCTTCGCGGCGTGACCGGGCGCAGCGTGTCGGCGCCGGCCCACACCGCCGCCCGATCCTCCGGGCCGAGGTGCGCGAGGAGGGCGCCCGTCGTCGCCCGCGCGAGCGCCAGCGAGGCCGCGTCGGTCGCCGCCGACGCATCGATGACGATCGCGAGATCGAGCCCTCCCTCGGCGAGCGGGACGTCCGCCGCGCGCACGGGGACCAGCAGGTAGTCGGGCTCCCCGGCCGCGAGCTTGGTCGCTGCCGCGCGCTCCGTCACGGGCAGCGAGTCGACCGCGAGCCGATGCTTCGCGCGGTAGCCCTTCATCTGGGGCTTCCCGGCGTCGAAGAGCTCGACCGAGAGATCGCTCCTCGGGACGAGATCCTGGGCGCGGATGATGAGCTCGTCGCCGCGCCGTACCCCGGCCATGCCCGTCCGCACGGTCTTCGCCCCGACCCCCCGGAGGCTCATCGTGAACGTGAGCTCCTCGATGCGCGGCAGCGATTCCTCCGCCCCCTCGGCCGCCATCGGGAACACGTAGAGGCGCCGCTCTCCCTGCGCCCCCGTCCGCCCGAGCCACTCCGAGTAGCGCACGACGACCCGCCGGGTTTCGCCCGGCTGGATCGGATAGAGTCGCGCGCGGTACACCCCGGGTGCGTCCCACTCGAGCAGCGAGGGATCTTCGGTCGAACCCGCGTAGACGTTCGCCTGGTACTGGGTCGCCGCGGCCTCTCTCTCCTTGACGTGGCCCCAGGCGATGCGGCCGGCGCGGTCGACGCCGAAGCGCTCGAGGGTCGCCCCGACCGGCGTGCGGAGGCCGTAGAGCCCCTCGACCACGTCCGCGCTCGGATTGAAGAACGTCTCCTCCACCTCGGTGAAGGCGAGCTCCCCCTTCACCTCCACCTTGACCGCGAGCCTCTGAATCGCGAGCGGGAATCGGGCAGTCCCCTGGTCCCCGGCCCTTCGTGCGCCCACCGTACCGATCCCGAACGGTGCGGGCGCCGGGGCGCGATCCGTCGTCGCGAGGCCGCCGGTCCAGTCCTCCCACGCGACGGCCGCGACGACCTCGACCGCTTCCTTGTTCAGGCGCAGGCGTTCCCCGGACCGCGCTCGCGCGGCGCGGCTCCGAACCTCGCCGCGCAGCACGTAGGCCTCGACAGGACCCGCCGGGTCCACGTCGACACTCGCACGCACCGCTGTGAGCGTGAGCGGACCTTGCGGCGTGCCAAGCTCCATGCTCGTTCCGGGCGGCACGTCCACGAAGACCCGCCCCTGCTCGAGCTCGACGGCCGCGGGGCGTTGGCGGAGCCGCGCTGGACCGTGCACGAGCAGGGTGGTGCCCCCGTCGAGTCGGATCCAGCCGAGCCCGCCCCGCTCCACCGTCACGACCGTGCCATCGACGAGGCGCTCCCGCGGGTACGGCGGCCGCACCGCGACCGAAGGCGGCTCGACCGCGAGCCCCCGGCGCACGGTGCGCAGCTCGGCCCAGGTGGTCGTGTCCGGGGCGAGCGCTTCCTCGTCGGGGCCGCAGGCGACGAGCCACACCACCAGGAACAGGAGCCAGCGAACCAAGGCTGGCGACGTCCGCGGACCCCAGCGCGCCGAAAACCGAGTCATGACCCACCTCCGACCGCGGAACCTGCCTGAGGTTCCGGGACGGTTTCCAGGGTCCTCGCTCGGGAGCGCGGCGGCAAGCTTCGATCGCGGCGACATCGTCGTTGCCTCACCCAGCCCGCCGCGGAGGAAACCCACAGAAACCGACAGAGCGCGCGTTCCATCGGGTTTCTGACGTCTCTCGAGCCCGGAAGTTTGGGGCCAGTCGCCCGAAAATCCAGTCGCGCCAGAAGCTAGTCGCCTGGGCGGGTCGGCGACGGCCGCATCGACGAGATCGTCTCGACCGACATGGTCTGCAACGGGGTGGACGGGGCGGACGGCAGCTCCTGCAGCGTGGCGGACAACGGCGATGGCACCTCCACCATCACCTGCAGCGATGGCACCACCGGCGTCGTGGGTCGCGCCGACCCCGGGACGCTCATGATCGTCTCCGTCTACGAACCGCCAGGGGAGGCCTGCCCCAGCGGCGGCACGGCGGTCCACGTCGATTTCGACGACGACGGCGACGGGATCCTGAGCCCGACCGAGACGACCAGCACCACCTACGTCTGCGACGACGACGCGGTGACCTGCCCGGGGGACGTCACGCTCACGAGCGACGCAGAGCTCGCAGCCTTCGGCGCGCTCGGGCGCAACGTCGTCATCGGCGACCTCACGATCGAGGACAGGTCCCTCGGGGATCCCGACGACTTGACGTCGCTCGGGGCGCTCTGGTCGCTCAACGCCGTCACCGGCAACCTGTGGATCTGGGGGAACAGTTACGTCACGAGCCTGACCGGCCTCGACAACCTCGCTCTGAATGTCGAACCGATCTCGACCCTGAGCCCGCTCCGGAACCTCACCACGGTCGCAGGCGGCCTGGCCATCGGGAGGGGCATGCTCACCGACCTCGACGGCCTACAGGGCATCACCTCGCTCGGGGAGGGACTGCACATCCGCTCGGTCGAGGCGCTGACCAGCCTCCATGGGCTCGAGAACCTGCGGTCCGTGGGGACCCAGGTCGAGATCCGCGGCAACCCGTGGCTCGGAGACCTGACGGCCCTCTCGCAGCTCACCTCGCTGACCTCGCTGTTGATCGAGGCGAATGACTCGCTGACGAGTCTCGCCGGGCTCGAGGGCATCACGTCGGTCCCGGGCGGGGTCGACCAGTACTATTTTTTTGGGCTTCGGATCACCGGCAACGGCCAACTGCCGCAGTGCCGAGTGGACGCCTTCGCCGCCGGCCTCTCCACGGTCCCTCCGTCCGGGTGGGTGGCCCTCACCCCGAACGGCAGCACCGATCCGGCGTTTTGCATCGACTAGCCGACGTGACCGCGGCGTCGTGCGTTACGGCACGTAGGCCGACCAGCTCATGTCGAACGCCTGCGCCACGGCCGCGTTGGTGAGCCGGCCTTCGTGCACGTTCACGGCCTCCACGAAGGCGCGGCTCTGGCGCGCCGCCGCCGGGAGCCCGGGGTTCGTGAGAGGCCGTCGGGCTGGCCGCGGCCCCTTGGCCAACCCGGCGTCGCAGTCGTGCGCGAGCCCGAGCACGTGGCCGAGCTCGTGCACGAGCAGGTCCGTGAGCGCCACCTCGTTCGCGCCAGCGCCGCTCCAATGAAACGAGCCCACGTGCATCTGCTGGGGGCCAGCTCACCCGTCGTCCCGGCCTGCGGCGCTTCGCTTTCGCTCGGTTCGGGCGCGCACCAATGACTTCCACCAGACCCGCCCTCGCGTGCCCCACAGCGTTGGCGTCCGCCTGCGGGAGCACCGGTGCTCCGGTGCCGAACCCTTGTCTCCTCGGTGTCGGGTTCCCTCCGCCACCTGCCACCACCGTACCCCCCCCGCTCCGTCCTGGCTCCAGAGAGCGATCCTCTCGCGACTCCGTCCGCGCTATCCTGTCCGGGTGGCACGAGCCTGGGTGATTCGAACCCCGCGGGGGGATTTCGCGATTCGGGTAGCCCGCGTTGGTGCCGGCAATCCGAACCTGTCCGAGGACGATCGCCGCGCGGCCTGGTCCGCAGCCGATTTCGACCTCAGGGCCCGGAACCCCGACGCGCTGGCGGCAGCGCTCCGGCTGCACCGGGAGCTGACCGACCTCCCCATTGGCCTGCGCCAAGAGGACCCGCGCGACAACCTTTTCGTCGAGCGGCTGCGCCACTCCCTCGCCTCCGCTGTCCGCTCCGGGCGAATCGGCTTCGAGCCCTTGGAGCATCTCCGTGTGCATGCGCATCGAGTCGAGGCCTCAATGGCGTCCGTCCTTCGGTCGGCGAGGCCCGCTCCCGCCGTTCGCCCGCCGCCTCCCCCGCGGGAGGAGGAGGTCCCGACGCCCGTCCACTTCGAGCTCTCGCTCGTTGACGAGTTCGGGACCGCCCTCTCGGGCGCCGCCGCGGATTTCCTGTTCCGCCACTCCGGCGCCGAGGAAGCCAAGACCGCCGATGGCAGCGGTACTGCCCGCCTCGACAAACCCGAGGGCAGCAGCTTCGCCTTCGCTCGCCTCGCCGACGAGGCTGCTGTCGAGGTCCTCCGTGCTGTCCTGGTACCCCTCTGGAACCAACCCCGCCGCGTGCAGGACCGTCGCGATGAAGTCATCGACGAAGAAGCGAACGCCACCTCGATCGTCTTCTTCCGTTCCGCGCCGCCTCCAGAGCCAGGCACTCCGCCGGTTCCCTCGCCGCTGCTGACCCGGGAGTACCAGCTCGTCGCGGGCGAACCGCATCGCGTCAGCGTCCAGTGCCACGTCGAGCTCGCGCGTCTGCGCGGCTTCTACTTCGACACCGCCAAGTGCTTCCTCCTGCCAACCGCGGTCCCGGATCTCACCACGATCATCGACGTCTACGAGCGCAACCGCGGCGCCGCGCTCCTCGTCGTCGGACACACCGACACGAGTGGTGAGGAGGCGTACAACGAAACCCTCTCGCTCGAGCGTGCTGACTCTCTCGCTGCCTACCTGCAGGACCGCGTCGAGGACTGGATGGTCTGGTACGGCTGGGACAAGCCGGACGCCAAGCGCTGGGGTGCCCACGAGGACTCGCTGATGCTCGGGTCCCTCGTTGGTCGCGGCCTCGTCGCCGGCCCTAGCCCGGTCCTAGCCTATCAGCAGTGGCACAACGCGCTGCCCGACGCGGAGCGCGCCAAGAACTTCGAGGTTCTCGCGGAGGACGGGGCGATCGGCCCCGAGACACGGGCACAGCTCATTGGCGACTACATGCGCCACGACCGCACCTCGCTACCCCCCGACGTCACGCTCACGACTCACGGCTGCGGCGAGTATTTTCCCCTCGATCCGACGCTCGAGGCGATCGACCAGAACCCCGAGAACCCCGCGCGAGACCAGACCGACCGGAGGGTGGAGGTGTTCTTCTTCGATGGCGCGCTCGGCGTGCAGCCGCCCCCACCCGATAAGATCTCGAAACGTGGAAGCCCAGAGTACCCGGAGTGGAGGGCGAGGGCCAGGCAGACCGTGCTCGCGGAGCAGACCGGGCAGACGTCCGTGGTGGTCGCTTGGGCCAACGATGTCGTGGAGCTCACTCCGGATGACCTGGTTCTCACCATGACCAGCCCGGGGCTCGCGCCCGCCGAGCGAACGAAGAGCGACGCCCGAGCTGCCGACGGGTTTCTGCGGTTCGACTTCCCGGTGGAGTTTCTGGGCGTCCCGACGACGCTCTCCGCCACTGCCGAAGGCAGGACCGTCCTCCTCCTGGTCGACCGTGTCCTCACGTCGATGAACGCAGATCCCATCTGGGATGCCAATCTCACCGAGCTGGTGGAACACCTCCCCGTGGCCTAGTCGTGGTCCCCACCGCTCCCCTCGGTCACCCGCTCGGACCTCGTTCTGCGAGACATGGACCACCGACGGCAAGACCGATGATACGTCACCTGATTCGCCTCTTCGCGATGGCGCTATTCGCCGCCGCGCCGACGTCATGTCGAAGAGGACCCCCGGCCCCCGAGGACGCCGGTCCGCCCGTCCCGGCGACCGTCGACTCCCCCACTCTGGCGCTCGACACGCTCTTCGGTACCTGCGTGGTGGCCCGGGAGCGACTCCGGTGTTGGGGCGAGGCGGTCCCGGGCGCCCCCGACGGGACCGCCTCGGGCTCCGCGCCTTCGATCGCTGGCGCTCCGGCCTGGCCTGCGTTTGAGCCGTGGGCGGACGTCCCGGCGCGCGCCCTGGCGGGGGCGAACGGAACGGGCTGTGTGCTCACGCGCGAGGGCGGGCTCAAATGCGCCTCTCGAACCACCGGCTACGAGGTGCCCCTGGAACGCGTCTCGGCTGCGTCCGCCGACGGCGATGTGGGCTGCGCCATCCACGGTGGAGGAAGGCTCTCCTGCTGGCGATTCTCCGAGACGGTCCCGACCGTCCAGCCCTTCGACGTAGCAGGTGTAGTCGACGCCAAGGAGGTCTTGCTCGGCGATGGGGCAGGCTGTGCGCGCACGGCCGCGGGGAAGGCGTACTGCTGGAGCCTGTCGGAGGATCGAACCGACTCACCTCCCACCCCGTTCTTTGCGTTCGCTTCGCAGGCACGGGATCTGGCGTTCTGGGGTCAGCAGCTCTGTGCCTTCTCCCCCGAAGCGCCGCCTCAATGCGTCGGAGCCCCCGTGCCTGCAGCGCGCGAGCTGCGGACTCTGGATGACCGTTATCTCGCCCACCCGCCCCTGCCCGCACCCCCGGCCTGGATCGCGGCCGCTCCGGCACTGCCGCCGAACGCGACCCGCGTCCGCTCGTGGCTCACTGCGGACGGCGGCGCGCGGGGCTGCGTCATCTCCGATCAGGGGACTCTGGCATGCTTTGGCCCCAACTACTTCGGCGAAGTAGGTGACGGGACCACCCTGCCGCGCCGCTCGCTCACCCCGGTGGCGCTCAAGAACGTCGTCGACGTGGCGTTGGGGAGGACCCATTCCTGTGCGCGACTCGCGACCGGGCAGGTCGCTTGCTGGGGCTCCAATCTGTCGCGGCAGCTCGGGCGCCCGCTGGTCGGTGCGCGGGAATTCGCGCCGGCCGAGGTCGGCGACATCGTGGGGTTCGATCTGGCCGAGCAGGGCTGCGTCGTTCTCGACAGTGGCGCCGTGCACTGTTGGGGGAAGAGCTACCGCGGCGAGGCCGGCGCGGAGAGCTGCTTCGTGGAGCCGCCGCGGAAGATCGCTACTCCGGAACCGTTCACCCACGTGTCCACTGGCGCAAACTTCAGCTGCGCCTGGGGGGCCGAGGGTGTCCCCCACTGCTGGGGGCACAATCTCCGGGGCGAGCTCGGAGACGGGACTCGAGTCGACAGCGCCCTTGCCCGACCGATGAGTGGGCTGGCCGGCGTGGTCGCCATGGCGGGGCAGTGCGCGCTGGTAAAGAGCGGGGCGTTGGCTTGTTGGGGCGATGGATCCCTCAGCGGAGCAGCGGCGGCGGCGGCGCCTCAGCGCCCCTACCCTCGGTGGTCACCCCCGGTCCGTCCTCGCTTAGTGGCTGGGGTTTCTGGCCGCGAATTGCGCGCGAGTCCTAGCGGTCGCTGGCCGGTCTGCGTGCTCTCGGCCGCTGGCTCCCTGTCGTGCCTGCGTCCGGGCCTCGTTCGCGTGCCGATCCCCGACCAGGTGGCGGACGTTGCGGTGTCGGATGACCGTGGTTGTGCGCGCACGAAGTCCGGAGCGGTGTGGTGTTGGGACGAGGTGACCCCGATGCAGCACCCTCGACGAGTGACCCTCGACGAGCCAGTGTCGGCCATCGCCGTGTCGAGCTCAGCTGCCTGTGCCGTCCAGGCTTCGGGGCGGACGTACTGCTGGGGCAAGAACGTGCTGGCGAGAGGAGATAGCTGGTCCGAACCACACCACCTCAACGTCGGCGAACCGGCGGCGCAGCTGGCGCTGACCGAGCACGGTCTGGGATGTGTCCGCAACCGGTCGGGGCTGGTGACCTGCTGGGATCCCACCACATCGGTTCCGCCGACCGCCGTTCCCGAGCTCGCGCAGTCGGCCGAGCTGGTGTCGGGGACCAGTCAGATCTGCGGCGTGCGCGCCGCCCGGGTTCACTGCTATGGCCGCTGGTACCATTCCTCCCACCCGGTCATCCTCCCCGAGTAGTCAGGGTCGAGTCTGTTCCGGCAGGTACAGAGGATCCGGGACGCGAACCCAGGTTCCCGCGTCGGTCATGCGCCATGCGCGGACCTCGGTTTCCCCGGGAGGGAGCGCGACGACGTACCACAGGACGATTGGGGTACCGATCACCGGAAAGCTGTACTGGTCAGCATCGAGCGACCCAGTTTCGCCCCTGATCGTGATCCTACCCTGGGTCGGATTGAAACCGACCGCGGATCTGGCGAGCGGGCCACCGACCGTACCGGGGAAATTCTCGTGATAGGGCATCCGCCACCCATAGAACCCGATCGTCGCGCCACGGCCGTCAAAGGTGTGATGGTAGTAGTGAGCTGCGGAAGAAGTCCGGGCGGGGTTCAGCGGGATCCCACGGAAGGCGGCGTAGTTGATGTAGCGATCCCCGTCGATCCCCGTCGTGACCTGGAGATTCGCCGGGTACTCCCGAGCCAAGTAGGTCCGAATGACCTGGTAGGCGACGTCGGGCGCCACCTCGAATCGACTCCCCGTCGGTTGGGTCCATGATCCGGGCGCGGGAGCGATGACGCGGAGTCCCGCCACCCCACCGAAGAACTGGGCACACCGTGCCGCGTAGCACGCGTCCGTGAGCTCTTGGCCGATGAGACGACGGATGTCACTGATGGATGTCCACTCCTCGAAATCGCCCGGCACCCCGGGCGCCTGCGGCGGATTGACGAGATACATCTCGAGGTGGTTCCGCCGATTGTGCTCGACGTTCACGGACGCCGCGAGGCGCGTGATGCGACTATACTCAGCGCAGCCCCAGATGTGCCACGTGCACCCGTCAGCGAGCGCGTCCACGATGTGCGGCCAATGCGCCCGATTGGGCTCGCTGAAGTCTTTGGTTCGGGCGTCGCGGTCCGCGGGGTGGCGCGGGACCTGGCGCCGAAAGGTCCCTTCACCGGTGTTCACCAGGATCGGTCCGACGCGCCAGGCGTGGGTGAAGATGCTGACCTCGCGGACGCGGTGATTCTTCCCCGTTCTCCCGCCGGTTTCGTTCAGGTGGTGATAGAGCACAGTGAACGACATGTTCGCGTGCGCGGCGAAGTGAGTGCGCATCCACACGACCGCTTTCGTGGCGGCTCGGACCCAGGTCGCGTGATAGGCGGGACGGCCGGGTTCGCAGGAGTAGATGGTCACCGGGGTACCCCTATCGATCCGATCGATGGCGGCCAGATCCCACCGTCTCGCCATCGCGATCGTCGTATACGCCGCGGCACTCTCATCGTTGCCCGCGATCATCACGACCTCGGATTGTCGCGCCAGACTCACGTGGATCGTCCAGGTGTTGACCGCGGTACCCGCCGCCTTGACCTCCACCAGCCAGGAGCGAAGATTGGCGTCCGCGCCCTGATCGCTGCGGCCCGCGTATTGCGGCGTCTCCGCCGGGCCGACCCGCAGGCGCTGAAAGACTGGGGAGTGGCCTTCGCAATTGACGACCAGGATGTACAACGTCCCCTGTGGTCCCAAAGGCGTCCCCATGGCAAAACGTCCGTTGCCTCCCGCCGGGGCGCAATTCGAGGTGAGCGTCTCGTAGGGGGATGGGTGCGGCGGCAAGGGCGTTGCCGCCCGCGTGGCGTCGAGCGTACCGACGAAGGTGTCGTAGTCAGACTCGAGCATGAGGGTCACGACCGCGTCGTCCCCCGCGGTCTTGTCGGCGTGCGCAACCTGCACGATCCACGGCATGGCGGGGATAGTACCCTAAACTGGGGCCATGCCGAACCCCGAGCGGGTGTCGAGACCCCTCGACCTTGGCGGCATCGCCGGACGACGCGAGCGAGCTGGCGCCGCGGTGCCCGATATCGCGATGATCGCCCACGCGATCATCGCGCACGTGGCTCGCAGGGTCGACTTCCTGATGGAGGAATTCCGAGTGGTCCGGGAGGTGTTCAGGTCACGGGTTCGCTACGTGGATCGGGACCTCGAGTGACGCCCATGCCCGCGCCCGCGCGAGGGCGGATCACGGATCACGGCACGTAGGCCGACCAGCTCATGTCGAACGCCTGCGCCACGGCCGCGTTGGTGAGCCGGCCTTCGTGGACGTTCACGGCCTCCGCGAAGGCGCGGCTCTGGCGCGCCGCCGCCGGGAGCCCGAGGTTCGCGAGCTTTAGCGCGTAGGGCAGGGTCGCGTTGCAGAGGGCGTAGCTGCTGGTGCAGGCCACAGCGCCGGGGATGTTGGCGACGCAGTAGTGCACGATCCCGTCCACCACGTAGGTGGGGACGTCATGGTTCGTCGGGCGGGAGGTTTCCGCGCTGCCGCCCTGGTCGATCGCGACGTCGACGAAGACCGCGCCGGCCTGCATCCGGGCGAGATCCGCGCGCTCGATGAGCACCGGGGCCCGCGCCCCGGGGATCAGGGCCGCGCCGATCACGAGGTCCGCGCGCGCGAGCTCATCCCGGATCGTGTACCGGTCGCTGAAGAGAGTGGTCACGTTGCCCGGCAGGGTTTCGTCGAGATACCGGAGCCGGTCGAGGTTGATGTCGAGCACCGTGACGTGCGCCCCGAAGCCCGCCGCCACCTTCGCGGCGTTCGAGCCGACGACACCGCCGCCGAGGATGACGACCACCGCGGGCGCCACTCCGGGGACGCCGCCGAGCAGGATCCCGCGCCCATGTTGCGGGCGCTCGAGGCACTTCGCACCCTCCTGGATGCTCATGCGGCCAGCGACCTCGCTCATCGGCGTGAGGAGCGGGAGCTTGCCGTTCGCCTCGCGCAGCGTCTCGTAGGCGACGGCCGTGGCGCCCGAGGCGATCACCGCTTCGGTGAGGGCGCGATCGGCGGCGAAGTGGAAGTACGTGAACACGACCTGCCCTGCCCGGAGCTGCGTGAGCTCCGCGGCCTGCGGCTCCTTCACCTTCACGACGAGGTCCGCGGTCGCCCAGATCGCGCTCGGATCGGTGAGCGCTGCACCCGCCGTGGCGTATTCCGCGTCGGCGATCCCGCTGCCGAGGCCGGCGCCCTGCTCGACGAGGACGCGATGCCCCGCCCTCGTGAGCGACTCGACCCCTGCGGGCAGCATGCCGACGCGGTACTCGTGTTGCTTGGTCTCACGGGGAACGCCAACGATCATTGCGGTGCCTCCAGGTGCTGCTCGGTGCCGCTGAGGCCGAGCGCGGCGGAGGATCCCACAACGCACCCGCGACCGGAAGGTCGCTTCCAGACGTTATTGCCTGACGCAGGTGAGCATGACTGGTGTGCTCGCGCCGCACTGCACTTCACGCCGTCCCCGTCGAGGTCTCCCGTGGCACGCACGATCACCTGGCGGCGGTTCTTGGAGTGCTCGATCTCGTCAGCATCGG
>JAFGBI010000335.1 GCA_016933275.1 Polyangiaceae bacterium
CCGATGCTGACGAGATCGAGCACTCCAAGAACCGCCGCCAGGTGATCGTGCGTGCCACGGGAGACCTCGACGGGGACGGCGTGAAGTCAAGTTTCGAACTGAAGCTCAGCATCCGCGGCGGTGAGGTTGTGATCGAGCCCACCCTCTACGAAACGGACCCGACCGAATAGTCGTGCGGGCGGCGCACACGACATCCCCTTGCCCTATGCTTCGGGGCAGATGACGAGAATCGTCGAGTCGGGCCAGGGGATGGGGGCGTCGGCGTCGGGCGGCGGCACCATCCGGAGCATGCGCCGCTGCCCCGGGGGACACTCGCCAACGAGCTCCTCGTTGCCGATCGCGGGCCCGCTCCACCCAGCGACGGCCCTGGGCCTGGCTCTTGCGCCACGTATGGGAGGTCGACGTCAGTACCTGCACGCGTTGCGGCGGCCCGATGAAATGGGTCGAGGTCGCCACCGAGCCCCACGCCATCGCACGAGTGCTCGCCGAGCTCGAGCCCAGCGACGAAGACCAGGTGAAGCGAGCCGCTCCGCCCCACCGTCGCTCCCGGCCGCCTGAGCAGCTGGGTTTCGGGTTCAGGTAGCCGGGGAAGGGGCCAGCGGCAGGACCAGCACGAGGGGTTCGGCGCACCGCAACCTCGGGCCGAGTTCGTGCCGGAACACCGCTGGGCTCCGCGCTAGCGCGCAACGTTCGTCGATTGCAGCAGGCTCGGGCGTGGCTCGGGCCTCCTCTTCTCCTCTTCCGCGGCGCTCCGGGGTTCACGAAACCCCACCGACTCGCCTGGCCCCCGCCGCCCCCTTCCGCACGTTGAGCCGCGGCCCGCCGACGATCTCTAGCCCCTGTGCGCATAACGCCCCTTCCCGCATAAAATAGCCCGCACTCCAGGTATCCTTCGAGCTCGCTCTTCACGAAGCTCGGCAGCGGGCTCGCGAAGCCCTCGGCCGACGCCGCGTACAGGGTGGCCAGGTTGTCCCGGACGACCTCGTACAGCGTCGTCTGCTCGGGGCGCCGCCGGGCGTTGTGGAAGACGGGTGCGCGCACCCCATCCGCCATCGCAAGCCAAGTGCCGCTATCGCGAGCACCGACCCACGCGCCCCTACTCGGGGGACATCACTCCAGGCTCATGAAGAACTGCCACCAGAAGTCGCCGTTGGAGGTGGGCCAGCCGTGACCTCTGGGGTGCCTGCAGAGCAGCAGCGGGTCGTCGGCCCGGCAGTCCTGGAACTCCTGGCAGATCTCGGAAATGGGGCTCGGGCTCTGCTGCTGGGTGCACCCGTTGAGCGGGACCCATACGTTCGTCTGCGAGAGACCCCCATTTTGCCCGTCGTCGCAGGGGTTGAACGTGTCTTGCTCGCCGCAGATCACCATGACGGCCACATCCCCTTGGCAGCCACTTTGCTGCCAGGTCATCCCTGACGATGGCGCGATGGCGCGAACGACATCGCCTCGGAAGCAGCCGAGCATGTTGGACATGATCCCGCCCGAGCTGGCGCCCAGCACGAAGATCCGGCTCGTATCGACGCAGTAGTTCTCCTCGATGTAGCTCACCATCGCATCGAAGAAGGGGACGTCGACGCCGTTGCGGTCGAAGTCCCAGGCGATGGAGCCCCCGGCTTCGTCGTTGGGCAGCGAAGTGGGATAGACGAAAATGGCGCGGTGACCCGTTTCCACCTGGAAGAACTGCTGCGCCTGGGGCCCCGTTCCGCCCACGCCGTTGAGCACGAACACGACCGGAAGAGGCTCTCCGGGGACGTAGTCGGTCGGCACGCTCAACCGATACTCCCGCGGCGTGCTCTGGCCGGGGACATTCATCGTGTTGTCGATGGTGGTGCCGGTCGTCACGTCCGTCACCGAGCAGCCGCTCGAAGGCGTGCTGTTGTGGGCGCCCCCGGTTTCCGGAGCACCGCCCCCGGTGCCCGTGCCCCCGGTCGCCTCGCCACCCGTACCCGTGCCGCCCATTCCTTGGCCTCCGGCGCCCCCACCGCCACTCGGCCTGCCACCGTTCGGCGCTGCCCCTTCGCCGCCCCATCCGGCGCCGCCAATGCCTGCTCCTCCCGACGGCGTGCCCCCACTCGCCCCGCTGCCACCGCCGCCGCCGCTCTCTGCGGCACGCCCGCCCTCGCCCGCAGCCCCGCCACCACGGTGACCTGCCCCGGCGAAGACACCTCCCATACCGGACCCGCCGCCACCGCCGCTACCAGAGCCGGCACGGCCGCCGAGGCCACCGCTATCGGAGCCGCTCCCGCCACCGGCGCTGCCGCCGCTGCCGCTCCCCCCGCCGGAGCTGCCGCCGGTGCCGCTGCCGTTCGCCCCCGCGCTCCCCGCGCTGCCACCCGCTTGGCTCCCCCCGCCCGCGGCCACTCCCCCGCGCGCCTCGCCCCCGCTGCCTCCTTCGTCGAACGCGCCACCCCCGGCCGCGCCTCCTTGGGCCTCCGACTCCCCGTAGTACTTCGGCACCAGACACGCCCAGGCGAGGCTCGCGCCGGCGAGCGGGGTCACCACCCGCGACAGGATCTGCCCTGGCCGCCTCGCCATCAGAACCGTCCCTCGATCGTCACGCTGCCGAGGCCGACCCGCGCCTGCACGCCGGGCTCGTCCGCGCGGCGCTGGGTCACGAGGAGCGTCGTGCCCACGCCGAGGCCCACCGCGCCCACCACGAAGCCCACGGTGCTCACGGGCCGCAGCGCGTTGTACGCGTCGCGCTCGTCGTCCTGGTCCCGCGGGCACACGTTTCTTCCGTCGGACTCGTGGCAGCCGCCGTCATCGAGCTGCCTCTTCTTCGTCAACAGCAGGATCCCCGTGATCGCGCCCGCCGCGACCCCAACCGCGCCCACGCCGAGCGAGCCGTAGATCAGCCCCTTGCGGAGCGGCGAGGACCTGCGCTTGGCATCGAGGACTGGGGGTTCGCTCGCGCCCGGCCGCGGTGCCTCGCCAGACGCGGGCGGTGGCGTCGCTGCCAGGGAGAGGGGTACGGTAGTCTTCTCGCCCTCCACGGCGGTGATCTCCGCGTCCGCGAGCGTTTCTTCCCCGCGCGTTGCCCGCACCCGATGCACTCCCGGATTGACGGGGATCGCCGACCATTTCTCGTGAGCCACCGTCTCGCCGTCCACGGTGATCGTGATCGCCGCCTCGTCTTCGGAGCTCATCGTGCCCTCTAGGTCGACGGTGAGCGCGGGGATGCGCGCGCGGAGCGCGGCTCGTTCGGTGCGCGCCTCGCCTTGGGCCTGTTCCTGCCCGCTTCGGTAGGCGTCGGGCATCCAGCTCGCGTCGTACGCGACGACCTCGGCGTAGACCGCTTCGGCCTCGACCAGCCTTTTTACCTTCTCGAGCGCCCGCGCATAGCGGAGACCCACGGTGGGCACCTCGAGCACCTCATGGGCGGCGCCGAGCCGCTCCACCGCGGTTGCGTAGTCCCCGGCCTCGAACGCGCGCTGCCCCTCGAGGGCGTTCCGTTCGGCCTCGGCGCGCGCGGCTGGGTCGAGACCGGGCGCTCGCGAGGCCGTTGCCGGGGGCTCCGTGGCCCGAGGTTGGGCCGAGACCACGAGGGTCGAAACGAGCAGGGCGAGCAGGCAGCCGCCTCCGGCCAGGCGCCTTCGGATCACGGACTCGGTGGTGGGAGCGATAGCCAATTGTCCCCCTTCTCTCGGTCGGTTCGAGCGGCGGGCGGGGTGGTGGTGGTGGGCGAGGGGCGCGGGGCGGTGCCGCTCCTCCGGGAAGGCGCGGGCGCGGCTGCCGGCACGGCCGCGGCGGCTCCCGGCCGAGCGGGGGGAATTGCCGTGGCGGACCGAGGGGCTCCGTCGGTCGACGGCGCAGCCCGCGCGGGCTCGTCGGCGGCGCTGGATGGCGCTGCGGACGACACGGTGGAGCCGAGCGCCGAGGGCTCCGCCGTGCTCGGGGGCGAGCTCGGCAGCGCAGGCGAGGCCGGCGCGAGCGCGGCCGGTGCGAGCGCGGCCGAGGCCGTGAGCTCGGGCGAGACCACCACGGCGTCGCCGCTGCCCAGGAGCCACCACACCCCGCCCACCACGACGCCCGCCCCGAGCAGGCCCGCGACGCCCGCCGCCGCGATCGCGGCCACCAGCGGGACTCGGCGCGCGGCGGCCGGGGCGGCTCCCGTCCCTAGTCCCACCGTCACCGAGGTCGAGCCGCTGACCCGCAATGCGTCCGCGCGCTCCTTCGGCGCGAGCGGTCGAACGACGGCCGGGGACGCGCTCGGGCGCGCCGGCGCGCCCGAGGTCCCCGCGGCCGTGACGACCCCGGCTGCATCCGCCGTGCCCTCGGCAACCGCCACCAAGGCCTGCGCAGCCTCAACGATGGTCGGGAAGCGGGCCTGGAGGTCGCGGGCCGCTGCGCGTGCGAACCACGCGTCGAAGGCCGGCGGGCAGTCGACCTGCTCGGACGGCCGCGGGATCGGCGCCGCGCAGATGGTGTACACCATCTCACCCAGGGTCTCCGCCTCGAAGGCCTTCCGGCCCGTAACGCACTCGAACGCGATCATCCCGAGCGCCCAGACGTCCGTGCGCTAGTCCACGTCCTTCTTTCCCCTCACCTGCTCCGGGCTCATCTACTGCGGCGTCCCGAGCATGGCCCCCGTGCGCGTGGCGACCGCACCCGTGAGCTCGGCGAGCCCCTCGACGCGCTTGGCGATCCCGAAGTCGAGCACCTTCGCGATGGGCTGCCCGTCCACGACGGCGAGGAAGATGTTCTCGGGCTTGAGATCGCGGTGCACGATGCCGGCCGCGTGCGCCGTCCCCACCCCGCGCGCGACCTCACCGAGGATCCGCGCGGTCTCCGCGAGCGACAGGCGACCAGTCCGCGCGAGCCGCCCGCCGAGCGACTCCCCGCGCAGTAGCTCCATCACGAGGTAGGGCGCCCCGCCATCCACCCCGAAGTCGAAGACCTTGGCGATGTGCGCGCTCTCGAGCGCGGCCGCGGCCTGCGCCTCCCGCCGGAACCGCGCGAGGCCCTCCGCGTTCGTAGCGAGCTCGGCCGCCATGAGTCTCAGGGCCACGTGCGTCCCGAGCTCCTCGTGCCGCGCCTTCCACACCGAGCCCATACCGCCCTCGCCGAGCAGCTCGAGCAAGCGATAGCGGCCCCCGATCACACGATCCACGGTCGAGCACCCAGCCAGTCAGAAACCGGGCAGAGCGTACCACGACCGAACCCGGGTCGGAGGTGGGAAGCGCGGGCCGCGCCACCGAACGGGCGGCGGGCGCGGCCCGCGGAGTGAGGAATCCCGACCGGCGCCGGGTATCGGTGCCCGGTCACCGGCGCCGGGTTCCGGGAACTGGTGGCGGCATCGGTTTTCGGATCGGGATCGGGATCGGGATCGGGATCGGGCGTGGGCGTGGGCGTGGGCGTGGGCGTGGGCGTGGGCGTGGGCGTGGGCGTGGGATCGGGATCGGGATCGGGATCGGGATCGGGGTCCGGGTCGGGGTCGGGAGGCGAACGCCTCGCTGCGGTCGGCCGGACCTGTATACTCGGGCCCCATGGTTCCGGATGGCTGGCTCGAGCCCGGGCTCGTGCTCCTAGGACGCGCGCCCTCGCGCGTGGAGGAGTTGGTGCGCGAGGTGGCCAAGGCGTTGGGCGACGTGACCGGGGAGCCCGTCGATCGCGTCGCGGGTGCCTTCACCGAGTCGATCCGCGGGGAGGGCTACTCCCTCGGCCGCGGGGCGGCCATCCCGCACACCGAGGTCGAGTCCCTCTCCCGAACCCGCGTCTGCCTGGTCACCCTGACGCACCCGCTCGCCGTCGCCTCGATCGACGGCCGCCCGGTGGATGTCTTTTTCTTCATCCTCTCCCGGCCCGATCCCCAGAGCCACCTCCTGCTGCTCGCGCACCTCGCGCGCCTCGCCCAGAGCCGGACCCTGCTCGACGGCCTCCGGCGAGCGCACGACGTCGAAGACGCGCTCGCGCTGATCGCGGCGGCAGAGCGGCGCCACACCTTCGCCGCCGCGCCCGCGGCCGCCCGAGCGCCGGTCGTCGCCGCTCCCGTCGTCACCGAGACGTTGGTGGTGATCTCGCTGAGCGGTGAGCAGGCGGTCGACGCGCTCCTGATCGAGCTCGTGGACCTGGGGCTGCCGGATGCCTGCATCCTCGAGGCGCAGAGCCTGCGAGAGGCGACGGCGCGCGAGGTCCCGCTGTTCACTGGATTCCGTGATCTCTTCGGGGACCCGGGCGGGCGGCGGATCCTCTTCCTCGAGGCGCCGGCGAGCAGGACCGAGGACATCATCGCCACGGTGAGGGCCGTCTGCGAGGAGCATGGGACGCGGGACGCCCGCGTCTCCGTGCTCCCGCTCCATGCTCGGTGGAGCGCGTCGATCCCGTCGGCCCGGGCAGCGCCCGGAGGCGACTAGCCGTGGGCGAGAGCGCCGCGCTCGCGGCCACCCTGGTGGCGGTCGGGTTCATCTACTGGAGCCCTCTCCGGCGCATCCAGACGGCGCTCGGGATCGGGCACCTCGTCTCCACCGGTCACGCATTCCTCGTGCTCGGCTGCCTGCTCGCCTTCGGCATCGGGAAGAGCTCGAAGGAAGTGGTCGAGCAGTTCGGACCCGTTGCGTCGTTCTTGGCGGGCTGGATCGGGTTTGCCATCGGAATGCGCTTCGACCTGCGTATTCTGCGCACCGTCCCCGCGCGCGCCTTCCTGGTGGCGCTGGCCCCCCCGGTGGCCGCCGCGGGCATCGTGGGCGGCGCGGGGTTCGGCTGTCTCGCCTTGCTGGGCGCACCGAGCACGCAGGCATGGGCCGCGAGCTGCGTGCTGGCAGCCGCGGCGGCGACGAGCGGTCCCACCTTGGTCGCCACCCTGCGGCGCCGGCGGGCAGGGCGCTCCGCCGACGCGCGGCCCGTGCTGCGCATGATCGAGTTCTCGGCGAGCGTGGACGACGTGGTGACGATGGGGATCGCGGTGACCGGGTTCGCCTGTTTCCGCCCGATAGCCGAGCCGATCCACGGGTTCGGGTGGATGGCCATCACCGTGGGGGCGGGAGCACTGCTCGGCGGCGTCACCTGGCTCTTCCTCGGCGGTCGCGCCAAGGAGGACGAGCGCCTCCTGCTCGGCCTGGCGATGCTGGCCTTCATCGCGGGATTCGCGGGGTGGCTCCACCTGTCGCCGGTCGGGGTCGCCGGGCTCGCGGCGCTCGTGGTGACCAACCTGCCGAACCGGCGCGGCGAGCAGCTCTCCCTGGTGGTGCGGCGCGTCGAGCGTCCCGCGGTCATCGCCCTGATGACGGCGATCGGGTTCGAGTCCGTGGGTGAGCTCGGGCTCGTGGTGCTCCCGCTCATTCTCGTCGTCACCGTCGTCCGGCTGCTGGCCAAGCAGCTCGGGGGTGCGATCGCCTCGAAGCCCATACCCGGCGCGCCGGGTATCAGCCCGCGACGGGGATGGGCGAGCGGGCTAGCGGCCCAGGGGACCCTCGGCCTGGTCGTCGCCTTGAGCTTCTTCCACATCTGGCGGGACGAGCTGGCCCGCAGCGTGCTCGCGGCGATCGCGATCGCGAGCCTCCTCAACGAGCTTGGGGCACCGTGGCTGCTCCTGCGCCTCGTGCGCCGGACCACGGCGGTGGGACCTCGGCTCAGCATCCCGCCGCGAGGGATCCCGTGAGCCCGGTGCTCGATCGGCTGCTCAGCCGCGTGGTGCCCCTCGCCCTGGCGCTCGGTGTGCTGATGTCGCTGCGCTATAGCGGGATGGGCGTGGCGGCGCAGGGACCCGAGAGCACCACCGTCGCGGTCGGGTTCATGCTGCTCGCCGCGTTCGTCGGGGGGAAGGTCGCCGCAAGGATGCGCCTGCCGAGGATCACGGGGTACCTCGGGGTCGGCTTCGTGATCGGGCCCTACGTCTCGGGCCTGATCACGCGTGACATGTTGTTCGCGGTCAAGGCCGTGGAGGGCGTTGCGGTCGCGCTCATCGCCCTGACGGCCGGCGGCGAGATCCAGCTCGACTGGGTGAAGCGGCACGCCCGGCGCCTGGCGCTCATCACCAGCTCGCAGGTGCTGCTGGTCACCGGCACGGTGCTGGCGACGGTGCTGCTCGCTCGCCCGGTCCTCCCTTTCATGCCTGCCGGCGATCTCGCCTTGGCGGTGGTGATCGCGATGGTCTTCGGGACCATCGCCGCCGCCAGCTCGCCGACGGTGACGATCGCGGTGATCGCGGAGAACAAGGCCGAGGGCCCGCTGGCGCGAACCGTGCTCGGCGTCACCATCATCAAGGACGTGGCGACCATCGTGCTCTTCGCCGTCGCGTTGACGGTGGCCAAGGACCTGCTGGGCGAGGGGGGTGGAGAAGCGCTGGGCACGGTGCTGACACGCGAACTCGGCGGCTCGGTGCTGGTGGGCATCGGGTTCGGGGTCGGGCTGTCCCTGTTCATGCGCCACGTGGCCCGCGACACCCCCGTCTTCGTCCTCGCGCTCTGCTTCGCCATCTGGCAGGTGGCGACCACCTTCCAGCTCGAGACCCTCCTCATCGCGCTCACCGCCGGGCTCTGGGTAGAGAACTTCTCGCACGCCCGTGGCGAGGACCTGATCAAGGCGATCGAGCGGCTCTCGCTGCCCGTCTATGCGCTGTTCTTTGCGGCGGCGGGGGCGAAGGTCAATGTCCCGGCGCTGGCCGCGCTCTGGCCATTTGCGTTGCTCCTCGCCAGCGTCCGTGCCCTGTGCCTCTGGGCGGGGACGCGCCTCGGCGCCACGCTCGCTCGAGCAGAGCCGGCGGTCAGGCGCTACGCCTGGCTCGGCTTCGTCAGTCAGGCCGGTGTCACGCTCGCGCTCTCCACCATCGTCGCCCGGGAGTTTCCGACCTGGGGAGCGGACGTCCAGGCGTTGATCGTGGCCATGATCGCCATCCACGAACTGATCGGCCCCATCGGGTTCCAGTTCGCGCTGGGACGCGTGGGCGAGGTGGGGGCCGCGCGGCAGGACCCGGAGGAGCCCGTCAGCGCAGGTCGCCTGCCGCAGGCAGTGACCTGACCGAGCGAGATGGCAGCGGGAGAAATGGCCTAGAGCAGCAATCAGGTTGATTGCTGCGTCAAATCAACAACCTAGAGCGCCGAACCGGCAGCAGATCTCGCCAGAGGCAGCGCTGGAAACGCGTCCTCACCTCGCACGGACGCGTTTCCAGCGCTGCCGTTGCTGTTGGCAACCTGATCGGTGCTCTAGAACGCGATGACGGCGCCGTACGGGTCGGCGAAGTTGCCGGCGCGGTTGTCGAGCCAGACGATGAGGCCGTTCGAGTTCGCGCCGAGCGGGACGAGCTTCGGTCCGAAGGAGTCGGTGACGCCGACCCCGTCGTCACCCTCGCCGGGCTCCTCCACCCCGTCGCCGTCGTCGTCCACCCCGTAGATCCGCAAGTCTTCGGGCTGGAAGAGGAGGCCATCGGCCGCATCCGAGAAGCTCGCGTAGACATCCCCCTGGTCGTCACCGATCACGCCACGATACCCTCGATAGGCGATGAAGACCCGGCCTTCGGCGCCGAAGGCGATCTGGGGTTCGAGCGCGCGGTACTCGCCACGCCCCCCACCGTCGGCCTTCACCGGGGCGGACCACGAGCCGCCGCTCCACCGCGCCGCGTAGATGTTGGCGAGCCCGGCCCGCGTGTCTTCCCAAGCGGCCACGGCGATGCCCCCACGCGCGGCGACCGCCGGCGTGTCCGCGTCGGGGCTAGCGCCCGGCGGAGGTTGGCTGACCACGAAGCCCTCGCCGAAGGTCTCGCCGCCATCCGTACTGGTACGGCCGCGGACCCGCTTGCTGTCGTTGTCCGGGAGCTCCGTCCAGAGGACGTGGACGTTCCCCTCGCCGTCCGCGGCCACGACCGGTGGCTTCACGGAGGCAAGATCGTCGTTCGCGCTGAGCTCCTCCGCCCCCGTGAGCTTGTTCGCGTCCTCGATGGCGAAGTCCCAGACGTTGACCCACGCCTCCGGACGCCCGCCGATCGCGTCGCGCCAGGTGACGAAGACCTTGCCCGCCCCATCGGTGGCAAGGTTCGGGAGTTCGGCGCGTCCGAGGTCGTCGGTGCCCCGCTCGTTGACCCGTACGTTCTCCGCCAGCCAACTGAGACCGCCATCCTGGGAGGCCTGGAGGTAGATGTCACGGCTGGCGCTGGCCGTGACCAGGGTCTGCCACACGACCACCAGCTGGTCCTCGTCGCCGCTCGCCACGCGGTTGGCGATGATCCCGCGGCCGTAGAAGGAATCGGACCCCGCGGGCGGCGACTGCTCGACTTGAGCCTCGCTCGACCAGGCGGCGTCGAGGGAATCGAGCGAGTTGCGGGTGAACCGGATGCGCCGGGCGCCGCTCCCCGAGTAGCTGGCGAAGACGAGGTACGCCCGCGTGGAAGAGGCGAAGACCCAGGGCTCGATCTCCTGGCTGTTGCTGCTGACGACCGGCACGGCCGGCGCCGACCAGGTCTCTCCCGCGTCGAGGCTGTAGCTGGCGTAGATGTCCGCGCTCGAGCGCCGCTCGAGCCAGGTCGCGACCGCCGTGTCTCCCACCGCGGTCACCGTCAGCTGGGAGCTCGGGTACTGCCCGGTGTTCGTGCCGCGATCGAGCCGGGTGCTGGTCCCGACGGTGGGGCAACCCTCGTCGGTGTCGCTGTCGCAGTCGTTGTCGAGCCCGTCGCAGACCTCGGTGGCCGGCCCGATGTCGCCGGTGCACGTCAGCCGGCCCCGCACGCACTGGTACCTGCCCGACGCGCACTCGCCGACGGTCGCGCCGCAAGGCGCCCCCACGTCCGAGGGATCGTTGTCGGTGAAGCCGTCGCAGTCGTTGTCCACGTCGTCGCAGACCTCGTCGGACGGCGCCGTCGGCTCACAAGCGTACTCGCAGCCGTTCAAGAGCTCGCCGTCGATATCGTAGTAACCCTCGCGGCAGCCGGTGAAGACGCAGGTGGCGTCGACGCAGTCCGTGGTGCCGTTCGAAAAGAGCTCCCCGCAAGCGTGGCCGCAGGCGCCACAATTCTCCGGATCGGCCGCGAGATCGATCCCCTCGTCGATCTCGCCGTCGCAGTCGTCGTCAACCAGGTTGCACTCCTCGAGCCCGATGAGGTTGCACTCGCAACCGTCGGTGGTGCCGGCGGCGATGGCGTCGTCGCTGAGATCCCCGTTGGTGTCCGCGTAATCCTCGGCGCAGCCCGAATGGGTGCACTCTCCGTCGTCGCAGGCCATGACCACGTGGGGCGGGGCCTCGCAGGGCTGGTTGCATCCCCCACAATGCTCCACGTCCCGGTCCGTATCGAACAGCTCGTCGATCTCACCGTCGCAGTCGTCGTCCTCTCCGTCGCACGAAAGCTCCTCGGTGATCGGTTCACCATCGGCGTCGCGGACCGGCTCGCATTCGTACTCGCAACCGTCTTCGACCTCC
The DNA here is from genome assembly GCA_016933275.1 of Polyangiaceae bacterium. Classification (GTDB taxonomy): domain Bacteria; phylum Myxococcota_A; class Polyangia; order Polyangiales; family Polyangiaceae; genus JAFGBI01. Next base: position 11,344 of record JAFGBI010000335.1, read on the forward strand.
CCGTTCAGGTCGTAGAAGCCGGACGCGCAGCGATCGATGACGCAGAACTTGCGCCGACACTCGGGGAAGGCGTTCGGGATCTCGCAGACGAAGCCGCAGTAGCCACAGTTTTCGGGATCACTGTCGAGATCGGCATCACAGTCGTTGGTGTTGATGATGGTCCCGCCGGTTCCGTCGCCTGGATTGAGGGACGCTCCAGTGCCCTGGCCGGGATGGTAGCCGCCGACGCCGCCGCCGACGCCGTCGCCGTCCTGGCAGTCGAAACAGTAGGCCTCCGTGCTGCAGCCGAAGCCTGAAGCCAAGAAGAGGAGCCCGAGGCTCGTCACGGCGAGAGTCGCGCGATGCATCAGCGGGCCCTCCCCTCGTGGCGCGCGCGGCGGTGGCGGCGGCCGGACCAGAGCAGGCCGCAGAGCCCGAGCCCCAGGGCGAGGAGACCGCTCGGGCGTCGCCCCATGGCGCAGGAGAGCCCTCCCCCACCCGTGGCCAAGCCCCAGGCGCGGGGTTCGTCGTCCTCGTCGGTGGGACCTTGTCCGGCTCGATTGCCGGTGGCCGTCGACCCGTGGCTGCCGCCATTGCCCCCCTCTCCGCTCGGGCCCGGTCCCTGACCGCTCGCGCCCGGCTCGGCACCGCCGGGTGGCGTGGGACCGCCGGAGCCGGCTCCCCCCGCCGCGATCTGATCGTCGGGGAGGCAGTAGCCCCCGATGCAGGCGAAGCTACCCGGGCAGGGGAACTCCCCGCCGCCACAGGGCTCGGCGCAGCGGCCCTCGACGCAGAGGTTCTCGCCAGGGCACTCCGCGGCCTGGTCGGACACCCCGTCGCAGTCGTTGTCGAGACCGTCGCAGATCTCCGGGGTCGGTGCCCGCCCGCCCAGGCACTGGAGGCGACCACCCCGGCAGCGCAACACGCCCGGTCGGCATTGCCCGGTGTGCGCCATGTCCATCGAGATGGGCTCGCCATCCTCGCCCAGCGGCGCACACTCGGCACCCCCGCCCGGATCGCCCTCGTCCACCAGGCCGTCGCAGTCGTTGTCGGCGCCGTCACAGATCTCCTCGGTGCCCGCCTCCGTCTCGGCGCAATGGATCGAGGCGTCCACACACCGCCGCACGCCGGGGCAGGTGGAGCCCTCGAGCGGACAGTTGCCGATGGCGTCCACCGCATCCCGAGCGCAGACGTCGCCGCCCGTCACCGTGGAGGGCAGACAGAAGGGCGCCTCGGTCGGGCAATCCGCGCTGTCGTCACAGGGGATCGCCTCGGTGCCGTCCGGGATCGAGCCGTCTACGACGCCGTCGCAGTCGTTGTCCGATCCATCGCAGAAGTCCATGGCCGGGCCCGTCCCTCCGATGCAGGTCACGATCCCGAGCAGGCAGGTCGTCGTGCCCTGGGTGCAGTCCCCCACCGGATCCTCCCCGCAGGCGACTCCAATCCGGTCGTCGTTCATGCTGGGATCCGCCGCGTCGAGCGCGCCATCACAGTCGTCGTCGAGCTCGTTGCAGATCTCCGGTTCAGGACCGACCTCACCCTGACACTCTAGCTCGGCGCTGCCCTCGCCCGTGGGCACGCACACCAGCTTCCCGGCTTCGCAGATCCCGGTACCCGGGTTGTTCTCGGGGATCTCGACGCATTCGGTGCCCACGTCCAGCGGATCGTTGTCTACCAGCCCGTCGCAGTTGTCGTCGAGGCCGTTGCAAATCTCGGTGGACGGGACGCAGGGCTGGATCAGGCCCGTGACGCGGATCAGCATGTCCTCGAAGTCGTTGTCGCCACCGCGCCAGAGATCCTCGAACCCGAAGTAGTAGGTGTCCTCCAGGGTGACGGACTCGTAGATGAGGTAATGGACGTAGTTGCCATCGCCGTTGAGCTGCGCCTCGGTGTAGACGACGAAGTCACGACCAACGCCCAGGTCGCTGGGTTCTCCGCAAGCATTGTTCTCGTTCGAAGAAACCAGGAAGAACCCGACGAACCCGCCGAGGTAGCGGCCCGCGTCGTACTCCTCCTGGAAGTCGACGAAGACCTGAGCCCCCGGCTCGTGATTCACGCTAGCGTCGTCGCCCACGCACGTGAGCGCCCCATAGAGCGTCGTGGGGTCCTCGACGTTGTACCAGCCGAACGTGTTCTCGTACCCCGCCCCCTCCATGACGTCGAAGAACTCGACGACGCGGAAGCTATCGTAGCCGTCCCGCGGGATGAGGAACACCTCGGGATACACCGCGGCGGCGTCGATCGCGTCGAGGGCGCCCGCCTGCCCCTCGCCGCCGTTGGCAACGCTGCGGTCGAGCCCCGTCTGCAGCGCATTGAGTTGCGGCAGGACCTGCCCGTCGATCTGCGTAACGATCGCGCGCGCCTCGGCTGCCACGAGCATGATCGTCACCGCGGCCGCGGCCGCGCCCCAATTCCGTCGCCCGTTCATATTTCGGTTCTATGCACAAAAACCGGCGCCGGAGCAATGTCCATCGTGCGCGATCTCACCTGAGCCATCGCGCGCTGGGGCATCCCGGGGACGTCACCTGTCGGGGGATGTGGGCATCGCGCCTGGAGCCCGGCGCTTGGGGTGCCTCCCCGACCCGGTGCGAGCGTGGTCGGCGGTGGTGTCGTCCGGTCGCGGACGCGCACGCCGAGATCCGGGGCGCCGATCGGCTGCGCCCACCCCACGAGGTCGAGCTCCGAAGCGGTTCTGGTGCCATCGAAATCGAGATCCACCTCGGAGCAGGTCCGGTGGCGGGCGAGTCCGCAGCGAGATCGGACGGGTGGTCGCCAGCGCGCCCGAACCGCGGATCCCCTCGAGACCGTCGTCGCAGGTCGCCGAAGCGGCCGCGGTTCCACCCTCGCGGTCGACGAGGTCGTTCCACGACCGCACCGCGCGACCAGGAGCGTGTCCGCGACCGCGAGCCGCGCCGGGGGGTGCTCACTCACCAGGTGGTTCCAGATCCCCCAAAGGGCCACGCTCGAGCAGCAGTTCGAGGGTGGTGCGGGAGCATCGCCCCGAGGCGATCGGTGACCGGCCATTCGCCCTTGGCTCCTCGCCCCGTGCGCATTTCGCCCTCGGGTTGCGGACGTAGCCCACACTGAGGGACAATCCTCCGCCGTCGAGCGATGCGCGGGATCTTCGTCGGAGCCGTACCCAACGGACCGAGCGCCGCGTGGTGGACCGCGGCCCTCGGACTCGCCTGGTTTGGGTTCGGGTGGACCGCAGTCGGCTGTGGTGACCGCGGGGTGGTCATCGCCACCGAGCGCATGCCCGGTGCGGACGCCGGCGGCGCGGCTCCGAATGGGGCGGTCGCTGCCGGTCGAAGCGGCCCGGGAGGCCGAGGTGGCGCGGGTGGCGAGAGCGAGGGAGGAGCTTGGGCCACCCGCCCGTCGTTCGCCGCCCCCCGCCTCGTCACCGAGCTCAGCGATCCCGAAGCCAAGGACCAGGATCCGTCGCTGACCGAGGATCTGCTCGAGATCTTCTTCTTCTCCGACCGCTCCGGGGACGAACAGATCTGGACCTCGCGACGCCCGAGCGCGGACGCACCCTGGGAGCCGCCGACCGAGGTGGTCGAGCTCGGCAGCGACACCCGCGAGCAGAACCCCGCGGTGTCGCGCGACGGCCTCCGACTCTGGTTTTACAGCCGCCGCGACCCGCCCGGGATCTGGTTCACCGAACGAGCGGCCCGCGCCGACCCCTGGGACGCCCCGTCACCGGTGAGCGAGCTGAGCGCCGTCGCTGGTGTGATCGCGCCGAGCGTCGATGCCTCGGAGCTCAGGCTCGCCGTCTCCATCGGGGAAGCGGAGACCCACGATCTGTACGAAGCCCTGCGCGACTCCCGCGAGGCGCCATGGGGGGAGCTAACGCTGATCGCTGGCGTCAATGGCGACACCGCTGACAGCACGCCGTTCCTCATCGGCGACGGCATGGAGCTGCTCTTCAGCTCGAGCCGCTCGGGTGCGGGGGATCTGTTCTGGGGCCGCCGCGACACGCTCGACGCCCCGGTCGACCGCGTCGAACCGCTCACGGAGCTCAACCAATCGGACACCTACGAGTCGCACCCACACCTCTCCGTGGACCGACGGACCGTCTACTTCGGCTCCGACCGGAGCGGCGGCACCGACATCTACGAGGCGAGCCGCTGAGGTCCCCCTCCACGACCGCAGCAGAGGACCTCCGAAAACACGCTATCCCATGCTCACCACGACCGCGATCGGATCGCACGTTCTCGCCTGCAGGATCCCGTTCCGGATCCCCACCGGCCCCGCTACCGGCATCGATCGCTTCGTCTTCGCGTTCGTCCTGCGGGGGGAGGGAGCCGTCGTGATCGACACCGGCGTCGCGGGCTCGGAGGGCGCAATCGTCGACGTGATCGCCGAAACGGGGGCAGGCCAACTCGAGCGCATCCTGCTCACCCACGGCCACGTGGACCACGTCGGTTCGGCCCGGGCCCTGAAGGAGCGCACCGGGGCGAGCGTGGCAGCGCATCCGGCCGAACGGCATTGGATCGAGGACATCGATCGTCAAGCTCGCGAACGCCCGGTGCCGGGCTTCCATCTCCTCGCCGACCGCTCGGTCGCGCTCGACGCGCTGCTCACCGATGGCCAACACCTCGACCTCGGCCCCGGACTGACCCTGCGAGTGCTCCACACCCCGGGCCACTCCCCGGGGTCGACCTCGTTCCTGCTCGAAGAAGAGGGGATCCTGTTCACCGGCGACGCGGTGCCCGTACCGGGGGACCTGCCGGTCTACGACGACGCGCTCGAGTCCGCGCGCTCGGTGGCGCGGCTGAGCGAGCTCGGCGACGTGCGCGTGCTGCTGTCGGCCTGGGACGAGCCGCGGCAGGGCGAGAGCGCGGCGCGCGCGCTAGCCGCTGGCGCGGCCGTCATCGCGAGCGTGCACGAGACCGTCCGCGAGATCTCGGCGCAGGGCGCATACGACGGCTGCAACCCGATGGATCTCACGCGCCGCACCGTCGAATGCCTCGGTCTGCCCCCGAGCTTCGCGAACCCGATGGTCACCCGCACCGTCATCGGGCATTGGCGACATAGAGAGCGACGCGCGCTGCTCGAGTGAGGAGCAGAACGAAGTGGAGCCGGAGACGCAAAGCCACCTCGGCCGCCGCACAGAGCATATAACTTCAACGAGACGGTGAGGGTGCTGGTCTTGGTCCAGCAGCAGCGTGCCAATCAACGTTCGGGCAGCACGCGACGAGGGAACTGAGATCGCGGAGCGCCGCATCGCTGCCGCCTTCCCCCGCCCCGCACCGGTGACTACGCCCGGGTTCGGAGTAGAATCGCCCAATCGGACGGCGAGGAGGCGGAGACATGAGAGCAGCACATTGGCGACTGGGCTTCTTGTTCTTGGGCGCGATCGGGCTTGGCGTCGCTTGCTCACGCGACAAGGACGATGACGACGACGAGGGCGTCTGCCCGTCGATGATCCCCGCGACCGGCAGCTACTGCACGCCCGAGGATCTCGACTGCTCCTACACCAGCGGCCGGTGCGTGTGCCGAGACTCGTCATGGCTCTGCGCAGGCACCAGCAACACGGGGGGCGCTCGCAACACCGGCGGCACCAGCGGCACCGGCGGCACCATCGGCACCGGTAACACGGGGAATTCGGGCAACCCGACGGAATGCCCCACGGCGGAACCGAGGGACGGCGGGAGCTGCACGATGACGAGCTTCGATCCCTGTCTTTATGGGCTGACCGCCTGCGTCTGCGTCAACTCGAGCTGGGACTGCACGGAGTTTTCCCTCGCCTGCCCCGACGAACCACCAGCGCCCGACACGGAGTGCGTCTACGTGGGCAACGGCAGCTGCGTCTACGACGATCTTATTTGCGACTGCGTTCGCTCGGGCGCCGTCATGAACTGGACCTGCACGGGAAGTCCCGGCGTCGGAGGCGCTCCCGCCCAGGGAGGCGCTCCCACCCAGGGAGGCGCCCCCGGTGAGGGAGGTACGGGCAATGCCGGACCCACCGAAGGCGGCGCGAGCACGGCCGGCGCACCCGCTGAGGGCGGCGAGCCGGGCGCCGACGGCGGAACGTCCGGGGTCTCTGGAGAGGGTGGCGAGCCAGGCAGCGAGGGTGGAGCCACGACGGCCGGTGCCTCCGGCGAAGGTGGCGTGCCGAGCGCCAACGGTGGAACGACCGCGGCCGGCGCTTCCGGTGAAGGCGGCGCCCAGGCCCCCGGGGGCAGCACGGGAGCGCCGGCTGGGCAGGGCGGCGCCTGAACGCGTGCCGGTGTCCGCGTCGAGCCACGACGCCGCGCCCACCCGGTGCGCCGCAGGGTCGGAACGAAGGGTTGCCGCGGCATGGACCGAGGCGGCGCCGCTCGTGGGCCACCGCGTGATGATCTGGTCCTCCGACATGGTCGAGAGCGCACTGCGCCGTCCGTCGCTGCGACACCGGATCCGCTAACTCTCGTGCAATACGAGACGAACCCCAAGCCCATGGCCGGCGGGACGCGGTGCCACCCAAGCGATCCTGCAATTCTCTACGATTGCTGGCAGTTGCGGCCACCAGCTGCCATCACTCGGTCCTGCGGAGCGACCCTCGCCTTCCCGACGGTCACCTGCCGTCGTCCACCGGTATCGTTCCGTGCCCTCCAGGTCCCACGTTGCGGCCGGCACACCGTTGATGATGAGATGCGCCTGGCCGGCGGCGTCACCTGCTGAGACGGCCACCACTCCGGAGAGTCGGGACAGTCCGCTCGCTGCAGCTTCTCTCGGCTGGGAACCGAAGCCTCGCCACCAAGCCATCACCCATGACCCAACCCATCCAACCCCTGTCGTTCTTCGAGAAGGCTGGCTACAGCGCAGCGGACGCCGCCGCGAACTTCGTCTTCATGACGATGATCCTGTTCCAGCTAAACTTCTACACGGATGTCTTCGGGCTCTCCGCAGGGGCTGCCGCCGCCGTCCTGCTCTGGCCACGCCTCTGGGACGCCGTGTTCGATCCGATCATGGGGGTGCTCGCCGACCGCACGAATACCCGTTGGGGCAAGTTCCGCCCGTGGATCCTGTGGACCGCAGGACCCTGGGCCGTGGTGATGGTCCTCGCCTACACGACGCCGGAGGGATGGAGCATGGGAATGCTGATCGCGTATGCAGCGATCACCAACATGCTCCTGATGACGCTCTATTCGATGAACAACATGCCGTACTCGGCGCTGGGCGGCGTCATCACTTCGGATCTCAACGAGCGCGCGAAGCTCAATTCCTTCCGCTTCATCGCCGTCAACGTGGCGCAATTCGTCGTCGGGGGGTTCACGCTGCCGCTGGTCGCCAAGTTCTCCTTCGGTCATGACCGCCAGTACGGTTGGCAGATGACGATGATGATCTGGGCCGTGTTGTGCCTGGTCCTCTTCCTCATCACCTTCCTTACGACCCGGGAGCGCATCAAGCCGGTGACCGAGGAGAAATCCTCGCCGGGCCGAGATTTCCGCGACCTCGTCCGGAACTCCCCGTGGATCGTCATGTTCTTCATGACGTTCGTCCATTTCGCCATCCTGTCGTTCCGCGGGGGCGCCCTCTACAACTACTATCACCACTTCGCCGACAAGGCGGCGATGTACGACGTGGTCGAATCACTCGGCCTCACGGCGCCCGCTGGAGTGACGAGCATGGGCTTCCTCGAGACCATCGGGTACATCGTCCACGGCGACCGCGCCAATCTGGTGGATTCCAACGTCGCGGACGTGTTCAACAGCATCATCAACATGATCGGGACGGTCGTCACCATCACGGTCATCCTGCTCTCGCCGTCGCTCGCCCGCCGCTTCGGCAAGAAGGCGGTGGCCATCACGGGATTCTCGCTGTCGGCCATCAACGCGTTCGCCTATTACCTCCTCGGCCCGACCAACACGATCGGGATGATCGTGGTCACGGTCCTCGGGGCAGTCCTCTACGCGCCGACGATCCCGCTGATCTGGGCCATCTACGCCGACGTCGCGGACTACTCGGAGCTGCAGACGGGTCGCCGCTTCACCGGGATGGTCTTCGCGACCATCGGCTTCGCCCTCAAGGCAGGCCTCGCGGTTGGGTCCGCGTCGTTCCTCTGGATCATGGCCGGCCTCTTCGGCTACGACACGACCCATCCCTCTACCCCCGACGCCGTCGCGGGCTACCGGGCGTGCACCAGCATCGTCGTCGGATTGCTCTTCGTCATCTGCACCTTCCTGCTCGTCGTCTACAAGCTCGACAAGAAGACCACGGTGAAGATGGCTGACGATCTCGCCGCGCGCCGTCGCCAGGCCCAGGCCGCGCCCGCGTGAGCGAAGCCGTCTCTGGCCCCCGAGCGCACTGACGCGCCACTGCTCACCAGCACCGCAGCGCGCTCGGCGCCCCTGTTCAGGCGCGCGGCACGCGCGCACGCTGCCCGGACGCGACGCACTCCGGATCGCATGGCGTGCGGCAGCTGCGAACCTCCATCGCGCCGCCGTCCCAGACCGAGGGCCTCCCCTTTCCGGGACGGGGGCGCCGATGACCGGTCGGTTCCGATCCGGGCGCTTGCCGAACCTGCCACCAGACGGCATTCTGACCGAGATACCGGTAGGTATGCTCCCGAGCGCCAAGGTCACCGTCGGATCGCTGCGCGCGTTACCCCTCTTCGCCGAGCTCGGTGAGGCATCGCTGCGGCAGCTGCTGGAGCTCGGGCGCACGCTTCGCCTGGCGACGCATGCGCCCGTCTCGGCGAGCCGGGTCACGGACACGGAGCGCTACTGCTTCGTGGTGGATGGGGTCATCGGCGTCACCGTGGGAACCCCGGGGGGCGTCACCGGAGAGGGGCGTTTCCTCGGCTACTTCACGGCAGGGGACTGCTTCTCCGATGGGTTCCTCGGGATCCCGGTCGCGGAGAACGCAGAGCGCATCGACTGCGTGGCGGTGGGCAGCTCCCTGCTCTTCGATGTCAATCTATCCAACCTGTCGGAGTTCCTGTCGTCCCATCCCGGCTTCCACGGCAAGCTGGTGGATTCGTTGCGATCCGCCCGGCGCCAGTTCCTGGCCGATCAGGAGCCGGGGCCACAGGTGGTGCAGGATTTCGTCCTGCGGCAGGGCTTCATCAACAGCGGCCGCCTGCGCGTCGGAAACCTCAGTCATTGTCTGGACTGCGGGAAATGCGAGGCGGCGTGCGCCGCGCGCCACGGCGGCACTCCGCGAATGGCGCGGACTCGAGTAGCCCTCGGATGCCTGGCGTTCCCGGTGACCTGCCAGACGTGCCGGGACAAACCGTGTTTGGCAGTGTGCAGCTTCGGCGGTCTGGTCCATGATGAGGAGACCTCGGAGGTTCGCATCTCGGAGCGCTGCGGCGGGTGCGGCGCTTGCGTAGAGGCCTGTCCCTACGGTGCAATCCGGATGATCCAGGCTCCCTACACGGTGGCGGACTTCCCCGACCCGATCCCCAACAGCAACGTCTCGGGGATGACCAACGTCGATCGGCTGTACGTGGCGGGCGACGTGGCGGGCTCGGCCCTGATCCGCCTGGCCATCAACGACGCCGTGCGGGCGGTGAACGCGATCCCGACCCGCTCGGGTCCCCTGCCGGCCGATGTGGTCGATGTGGCCATCGTGGGTGCGGGTCCCGCCGGATTGTCGGCGGCCATGCGCTGCCGGGAGCGTAACCTGTCCTGCTGGGTACTGGAGAAGGATGTGCTCGCCTCCACGATCCGTGACTACCCGAAGCACAAGCACGTGATGGCGGAGCCGCACCACGTTCCGCTCGTGGGGTCGCTTTGGTTCGACGGCTGCACCAAGGAAGAGCTGCTGGAACGCTGGCGGACGCTCGTCGACAGCGCCGGCCTGCCCATTCGGGAGCAGACCGAGGTCCAGGGGATCGAGCAGCAAGGCGAGCTGTTCTCGGTGAAGACCGGGCAGGGGTCGCTGCTGGCACGAGCCGTGATGGTGTGCATCGGCAAGCGCGGAGCCCCGCGGAATCTCGGCGTGCCGGGAGAGTCCCCGCTGCGAGTCCGCTACGTGTTGATCGACCCCGACGAGTGGGCGAACCGTCAGGTCCTCGTGGTTGGAGGCGGCGACTCGGCGCTCGAGGCCGCGGTGAGCCTCGCCGAGATCCCGGGCTGTCACGTCACGCTAAGCTACCGCCGAGACTCCTTCACGCGGGCGAAATCGCTGAATCGTGCCCGACTCCAGGCGGCCCAACAGGAGGGCTCGATTCGAGTGGAGCTCAAGTCGACGGTGAGCGCACTCGAGCCGGGTCGGGTCCGCCTCCGCACCGAGCAGGGGGAGATATCGCTAGCCAACGACGTGGTGTTCGCGTTCCTCGGCACCGATCCGCCGACGGATTTCCTCGCCCAGGCGCGGATCCAGGTGCTGGAGCCTGGCTCGGCCGAGATGGCGGACTACGCCAAGAGCCGTGGCCTTCGTCAGCGAGCGATCAAGTGCGATCACTGCCGTGATTTCGATCGACCGGCTTGCCTCGGGGCCTGCCCTACGGGTGCGCTGTTCGAGGCGACTCCCGCCGAGCTCTTCACCCGAGCGACGACGAACGCATCGAGTTTCCGCGAGCCGCCGCCCCGGCTGACGGACACCGCGTTCCTCCGAGGACCGTCGGCACGCCGCGCTGCGACGTGGGGCGACCGGCTCTATCATCCGGTCTTCACCGGCCTGATCCTCCTTACCCTCGCTGGACTCGGGGTCGAGGTCTTCCTGCGCAGCACCCAACCGGAGGCGAGCCTTTCGGCCTGGCTCCTCCGAGCGTTCGGCGTCGCGGGGCGAGTGGACTATAGCTCCGGTCGAGGGCTGGGCCATTGGCTCGGCTACGTCGGTGCCAGCGCGATGCTGCTGAGCACCCTCTACTCCCTGCGGACGCGGGTGCAGCGGTGCAATGGCTGGGGCAAGGCCTCGGTCTGGATGTCGGCCCATCAGTGGCTGGGCTTCATCGGAGGGACGCTCGTGACCTACCACAGCGCGCTCAAGCTCGATCGGTGGGCGAGCATCGCGTGCTTCTTGATCTGGATCGTGGTGGCGACGGGGATCCTGGGGCGTTACGCCGAGGGACGCGCGAAGTCGGCGATCAATCTGGTGGATTTCGAACGTCGAGCCCGGTCCCGTCGCCGGGGCCTCGGACTCGAACGCCTGGTCTTGACGATCGCGCATGGCACGCTGCGCCACTGGAACATCGTCCACATCGTCTTGGCGATCGCGATGTTCGTTCTGGCCGGGATCCACATCGTGTACGGGTTCGTCTACAAGGCCGTGTAGGGGACCTCTGCCGCCCATGGCGGCGCGGCCGCCGGCGGCCGAGGGCGCGGCCGCTCGCGCGGGCACGGCGAGCCTGGTCGGTTCGACCAGACCCGCGAACGCGGATGTGTGCTGATCTCGTACCGCGACGCCGTTCACGGTCAGCGGGTGTGCGGAGCCACTCCACCGGTTTGCCGTTTTCTGGCCCTCCTGCCGGGCGGTGTGCAAGGTGTTCACCGCAGACACCCCCCAAGGCGAACCATGCCCAGGTGGAAGCAGCTTGTCACCGAGATCCGGCGTGTAGGAACCGAGATCCTCTGGCTCGAGCCAGCCCGGGATTTCGGCCTGTCACCGCGCGGCGGCGCCGCGGAACACGAGATCCGCGGCGCTGAAGGTCGCCTCGGCGCGCGGTTGCCCCCGAGCTATCGGGAATTCCTGCGCGAGCACGACGGCTGGCCCTGCTTCTTCGAAGGGGTAACGCTCCTCGGCACGGCGCATCTCGGTCGCGGCATCTACGACGACCTGGCGCGGTCCGTGTTCCTGGCGGCGGAGACGCCCGTCCCGGCCCGAGAGGGTCCACCGGTGCGGATGCCGCCCGGGCCCCGTGCCCTGGTGCCGTTCGGGGTCGACCTCCGCACCACGACGATCTTCACGTTCGACCTCGACTCGCGAAAGCTGAACGGCGAGTGCGAGGTGGTCTGCTGGGTCAACGACATCGGGATCCGTTGCGCGGACTTCGAGGGGTTTCTCGAGACCATCATCGAGCTCTGCCACGCCGAGCTCGACGCCCTGATCGATCGCGCCGCGGCCTGCGCCTGAACCGGCGAGAAGGCCAACCCTCCGTTGCCCGCGTCCGGAGAGACTCGACCCAAGATCGATGGATCCTTCGCCTCAAGAACGCTAGCGCGCAGTGTGGCAGCTCAGGCAGTAGGTCCGTCGGTGGCACACCGAACAGTTGCTGGCGCCGAATCCCCCTGCCGCGTACCCGTGGAGGGTGGGCCACGAGCCCCGATGATTCAAGGGCCGCGTCCGTTCGTGGCAACCCGTGCAGGACGCGGTCTGGTGACACACCCGACAGCTCGCCACTTCGAAGCTGGCCGCGCTGCCGTGCGTCCGGAGACGCCAGAGCCCGCCATGACTCTCGGGCGCCTCGGTGCGGTGGCAGTTCCGACACCCTGGCGTGCCGTGGCAAACGGCGCAGTTCTGTCCGCTCCCCCCCAGGGCACCCGGCGTCTCGGGGAGGTAGGCGTGGCGGCGCAACCATGAACCGCGATGGCTCTGCGGAGTGATGGCGCGGGCACGGGCGCCGGTGAGCGCAGCAAAACTCTTCATGGTGTGGCAGGTCGTGCAGTCCTTGCTAGCGCGACCGTGATGGGCGTCGGCGTGGCAGTCGACGCAGCGCTTGCCCGGGGAGGGGAAGCCGAGGTCGAGCGGGGGGGGGTTGGTCGCCTTCCACTCGGACAGCGGGCGAGCCGAGCCCGCTCCGCGGCGGGGCTGGTGGCACAGCGAGCAGCGCACCTTCCGATGGGCACCCTCGAGGGGAAACTCCGTCATGGTGTCGTGCCGGAACTTGGGTGCCCCCTTGGTGGGGCGGTGGCATTTACCGCAGTCCTGGCCGAGCCTCCCTCGGTGGACGTCGTCCTTCTGGTGGCAATCGATACAGCGTGGGTTCTTGAGGTCGTACTTGCCGCCTGCGTGACAGGCTCGGCACGGGATCCGCTTGTGCTTGCCCTCGAGGGGAAACGCCGAATGGTCGATGTCACGCGCGTTCGTCCCCTGGAACCGCGAGCGGGGTGAGTGACACCGAGCGCAGTCCGTACCGTACTCCCCGTGGTGAGGATCCTCGTGGCAGTCACGGCACGCGATCTTGCCAGTCCGGTAGAGCTGGTTGGGGTGGCAGAGCTCGCACTTCGAACGCACCCCGTCCGCAGCGTGGGAACCCCGCAGAGGGAAGCGTGAATCGACGTTGTGGTCGAAGGGCCGGTCTCGTTTTCCCCCCTCGACGTGACAGCTCGAGCAGGGCTTGTCGGCGAACTGTCCGCCGTGAGCGTTCCGGTGCGTGTGGCAGTTCGCGCACGCACCCTCGGTGTATTCGAGCCGCTTCTGCTTGGTCTTGTGGCACCGCGCGCACGAGAGCTCGGCGTGTCGACCCCGCAGCGGTAGACCGAATTGTTGATGGTCGATCTTGGCCCCCTTGAACGAGCGCTTCGGCGAATGGCATTGGGCGCAGTTGGCGGTGGCCGGGACGACGGGGTGGTTGGCGGTGTGGCAATCGGCACAGGCGCGAACGGGAGCCCGCCCCGAACGTCCTTCTCGACCACTCCTGCCCCCTCGCTGGTGGCAGTCCCTGCACGCCACCTTGGCGTGCCGACCCTTGAGCTCGAACCCGAACTTCTGGTGGTCGATGGTGGCGCTCTTCATGGGAGCGGTCTGCGAGTGGCAGCGCTCGCAGTTCGTGGTGGCGAGCGTCACGGGGTGAGGAGGGGCGTGGCAATCCACGCAACCCCGCGGCGGTTTCCGCCCCGCCATTTGTCCGCCCGAGTGGCACTCGGTGCACCCAAGCTCCTGGTGTTTCCCCGCCAGGGAGACCCCCGAGCGACGCTGGTGCTGGGTCGCCCACGCGCTCAACCTCTGGCCACGGAGCCCCTTGCCGGGCGCGTGGCAGCTCGTGCACTTGCTCCGGAGCTCGGGGTCGGTGAATCCGTGCACGTCCCGGTGACAGGATTGGCAGCTCTTGTTCAGGCCGAGGTACGCGGTCCCGCCCGACTTCAGGCGGCGGACGTGACACTTGGTGCACGCGACCTGATCGTGGTGGTGCTCGAGGGGAAACCCGGTCCGCTTGTGATCGAAGGCGTCCCGACCCCCGATGGTGCCCCAGCTCACGAGACTTCGGTCGCGCCCCTTGTGCTCGGCGTGGCAGTCGATGCAGGGCCGACCGCCGAAGCTCGCGTGGAGCCCTCCAGGGTGGTTTAGCCCGGGATGACACGCGAGGCACTTCGAGTTCTCCACCCCCCGGGCCGAGATGTGGCAGTTCGTACACCCGCTCGAGTGGTCGTAGACGGAGTGGGCCACGCTCAAGGGGCCCGGTGACACGCGAAAGTAGTCGTCCTGTGCCCGCGCTGGACGGAGCGGCCACGAACCGGCGGCCAGCAGCACGGATCCGAGCAGCGCGGCGAGCAGCCAGCGAAACCGCCGATACCTCGAGCGAGCGCAGCTCATCGGTCCATCGATGCTCCTGCGATCCGTCGCCGCTTGACCGCGGCAGTGGCGGAGTCCTTCGGCCATGCCCGGGCTTCGGTGAGCCGGCGCGCGAGAGTGAGTGACCCGCGCCGCTCGAGGTAGTCGAAGGCGTCGATCAAGAAGGGCGCCTCGCCGTGGACCGCGGCGACCGCCGCGTCGAGGGACTGCTCGGCGCGCGAGCCGTCACCTCGTATGGCGGCTTCTCCGGCCTGCAGGAGGGTCATGCGGAAGACCTGAACGGGTGAGCTCACGGGGGCGTCGCGGTCGGGGTCGACGGCCGGAACGGGCAGCTCGGTCAGGGAAGCGGCGAGGCGCGACCAGGGGGATCCCGGGTCGGAGCGCAACATGTCGGTGGCGGTCTCGACGGCCGCGCGCAAATCCCCCTGCTGCCGTTCGAACTCGAGCTGGTCGAAGCGATGATGGAGCCAAGCCGGTCCGAGATCCGCGGAGCGCCCGTATGCCTCGCGCGCCGCGGCAGTCATGCCCTTCTGCTCTTGGGCCGAGGCGACCAGGTAGTGGACCTCCGCGTCACGGGGGAGACGGTTCCGCAGCCGCTCGAGGTCGACGAGGTGTTGGGCGCGCTCCTCGCGGCAGAGCACCGCGAAGTAGGCAACCTGACGTGACGCGGAGACGGCGGCGGACGCCTCGCCCGGGAGGTACGGCCGGATCCGAGCCAGACGCGCGGGATCCGCGTCGAAATAGCGATACACGGCGGCCTCGGCACGGAGGAGCTGTTCGAGGTGCGGGTCAACGGGATCGAGATCGGGGGTGGGTGGGCGAACGAGGTCGAGGAGCTCCGCCGCGTGCTCGAGGTGGCCGTCCTCGAGGGACATCCGGAGCCGCTCGACGTGCTCACCGCGATCCTCGGCGCTGCGACGCTCGAGCCCCGGTCCGACCAGTGCGCGCGTGCCGAGCGCGACCGCGACGGTGAGCACGAGGGCGCCGAGCCACCACGGCCAGATCCGCCAGCGTCGGATGCTGCCCGCTCGCTCCACCTGAGACCCGAGCTCGGGCCAAGGACCCGCCAGACTCTCGCCGAACAGGGCCGCGAGCTGACGGTCCGTGTCCCTGCGATCGGAGCGAGGAGCTGGGAAGGGCTGGGGAGGCATCGTTGCGTGCGGGGTGTCGAGCGCGATCGGGACCGGGGAAGGACCACCTACCAAGTGACGTCCCCGGTGGTGTGGCAGGCGGAGCCGGAGCAGGTGTCGGTGTCGGCGAGGTAGGTCCCGGTGGTCATCGTGACCTCGACCGTACCGTTGACGTGGAGATCGGGGTTCTTCACCGTGGTTCGATCCGCAACCACATCGAGGTGGCAGGTGTTGCAGGGGAGAACCGCGTGGACGACGTGGCCGGAGCTACCGGTGGCGGCCGGGTGGCAGCTATCACAGGTGAGGGCGGCGGCGGGGACGAACGTCGCGACGGAGCCGGCGGTCAGGCCCGTGCCGTGACAGTAGACGTCGCGGCACCCCGGTGCTGCGTACGCGGCAGCTTGGCTCCGGCCACGACCGAAGTCCACCTCGGCGCGCCCCGGGGTCCCATCGAAGAGGTGCCCGGGTGTCATCACGTCCGTCACCGCCGGATGGCACTCCGTGCAGGCAAAGGCGGCGTGGTCCGTCCGTGAGACGTGCTCGGTGTGGCTGCCCACACCGAGTGACGTCGTCGAGGTGCCGCCGAGCAGGTCGACGGGCGGCGCCCCCGACGCCTCCAGGGTCCCACCGTGGCAGTAGACGCAGTTCGAACGCCACCCTGCCTGATGGCACGAGTCGCAGCCGATGGCGATGTCGGTGCCCTGGAGCTCGGCACCGTGACAGAGGCGACAATCGGTGGCGGCCGTGAAGGTATCGGGACCGTGCGCCGACGGGCTCGCGTACCCCGTGGGATGGATGCTGTTCTCGCGCCCCACGTCGACCTTCCCGTCGATGTGCAGCACAGCGTTCGTGATCGTGCCTCCCGGTCCCGCCACCGCCGCGTGGCAGTTCTCGCAGGCGGAGGACGCGGGATGGACGCCTCCCGGCGGGTTGCCGTGACAGGAAGTGCAGGCCTTCTGAGTACCGTCGACGCGCGTCCACTCGGGCGCGGTTCGGATCGCTGCCTCGGGCAGCGTCGCGCCATGGCAGTAGGTGCTCGCGCAGGTGGCGCTCGCCCTGTCCCAGGTGGGGGCGGCGCCCGCGGCCGTCGCGATCGACCCGAATACGACGGGCGCCGGCCTATTCAGTGGATCGGGGTGCGTCAGCAGGTCTGACGGCACGACGTGGCACTCGGCGCACTCCACCGGACGTCCCAAACTGCTCTCGAGGTGCGCTTGGTGCGCGCCGACCCCGAGCTCGGCGGGGTTGCTCGAACCGTTGACCGCGGTCGGCGGGGCCGGATCCTCCGCGCTGCCATGGCAGGACGAACAGCGCATGGTCTGCGGGCAGTCCGGGCAGTCCATGGTCTCGGGGAGCCCATCGGTGACCTGTGACCGTTGGCAGGCCAGGCCAAGGAGCGCCAACGCCAGGGCCAGGACGGTCGGCGCGCCGCCCCAAGAGGACCGCGCGCGAACCCGCCGGGGCTGGGGATGCCGGCGAGGAGCGGGAAACGGCGCGTCGGTTGGCAACGTACATCCCTCCCTAAAAGTACTGCCGAGCCGAGAAGGAGAACGACTCGAGGTATCGATCGACGATCTCGAGCTCGTACCGTCCCCTGAGCTCGAGCCACGACATCATCCGGTATCCAATCGAGCCATAGACCGTGCGGGCGTGGTGGAGCTCTTCGGCGCGCTGGTAGTAGTTGATCTTGAAGCGCTGGTAGTAGGTGCCAACCTCCGTCATGATCCTTCTACCGTCGTAACCGGCAGAGCCTCCGAGAGCGACCAGCCACGGCTGACCGGGCGAGCTTGACACGTAGTTCCACTCCACGGTCGCGCCGAAGAACAGGCCAGGAAGGATGAGGTCATCGACACGCGAGTGGAGGTAGACCACGCCCACGTTGCGGTTGAAGGGCGTTTCGTCGTGCCCGACCACCACCCGCCCCCGCCACCCGAGGAGGTTCGTCCAGAGCGCTGCGTCGCCGAACTCTTGGTCCTTGAAGGCCTCGAAGCGGTAGCGAACGTGCGGGAGGCTCGGCCCAAGCAAGGAGAAGTAGGGATTCTCGCTCTCGGCAACCTCACCCAGGGTCACGAGCTGGGAGAAGAGCCGGGTATCGACGCCGAAGCCGTACGCGGGCAGGTAGAGCTGCATGGCGGCCCCGGCGTGGGACAGCTGCTCGTCGAGGCCACGAACCTGTGCCTTGGCCGTGACGAGCTCGGTCCTGGTCGAGGCAGCGAGGCCGTAGGAGAGCGTGGTGAGGTCCGAGCCGTTCGCCTCCACCGAGTCGTCGAACCGCTCTTGCACGAGGCGCGTGTCGAGCTCGAACTGGAGAGCGGGGCTGGGCCGGAGCACGGCACCGACGGAGGCCACCCAGTCCTCGAGGAGGCCGGGCATGGTCTCGAAGAAGTGGACGGTCTGCCCTCCGAACCCGAAAAGCAGCAGTCGCGGCCCGAAGGGACGCAGACCGAGCGACACCCCATCGAAGGTGAGCGGGAGTCCATGCTCCGAGTCTTGCCGGCCGAGCCGCGCGTGATCGAGCACCCCTGCGTCTCGCCATTGAGCCGAGAGCGCATAGGGCGCCACCCACACTCTCGAGTCATCGTGCTGGGAGGCGAAGAGATCGGTGTTGCCCTCGGTCTCCGGTCCATCCATGTCCCACCACAGCGCGCCCGAGAACAGCGCGAGGAAGTGGTCGTTGACGCCGTCGACCTGGGCGTCTGAGTGAAGCCTCAAACGGTGGTCGAGCTGGTCATCCACGGCGGCAGCCTCACCGAGCGGCCCCTGCGCCGTGAGAGCGCGGGACGCTCGACGAAGACGGTACTCCTCGAGAAGCGAAAGGCTACTCGTCCACCCGCGGGGGCGCTCCGGCCCGACCAGGGAAGACTCGCCTTCCGACTCCGAATCGGCGGCCCCCTCCGCCGCCGCGAGCCGCGCTGGCCCGAGCACCAGGGCCGTGGCCAGGGCCGAGCCAGCAATGGCGCGCGCGAAAGGAGACCCACCGCGGAGCGATTGGACTGGGACGTCGTCGCCGGTCACCGACTGGAACCTACACCCGAAGCCCGTTCCCGCCGTGGCAATCGCGGGGCGGCCCACCGGCCGCGAAGCCCGGGCGCCCCGGGGAGTAGCCGGGTCGATGGAGAACGGTGCGAAGCCGGCCAGGGCAGCGCTCCGCACCCGCATGGGTCTCAGGGGGCGATGGTCAGGGGCAAGCCAGGCAGCTCGGCTGCTCCCGTCCGATGGCATCGATCGCAATCCGCATCGCGTGCATCGGTCGCGAGCTTCACCAACTCACCCGTCGCGTTGCGGATGCGGATGTCGGCAGCCGCCCAGTTTACGGCGGTGGTGCCCATGGCCCAGTACATCCCGTTGGCAGCCGTGTAGACGTAGTACTGGTTCGTGCCGTCCTTCACCCCGACCTCGACGTTGGGCGCCGGCGCGACGCCATCACTTCGGAACACGGTGCCTCCGAAGACGAGCTTGGTCGCCGCCACACCGGTCGCGTCGTGACACGACGCCATGCACGCCTGACCCGCGTTGGGCACCGCGACGTGATACCCACCGTCCGCCGGAGTCGGAGCCCCCGCGGGGTCATAGGCAGCGGGCCAGTAGTCGGCCGCAGCTCCACCGGTTGCCCCGCCCGTACCGGGGGTTCCCCCGCTTCCCCCGGACCCGCCGGTTCCCGTCTCGGTGCTGTCATCCCCACCGCCACACGCGGTTGGCAGCAGCAGGACCACAAGAAGCAGACCAAGTGGGGGAACGGTGCGAAACGTCACGAAGACCTCGTTGGGACGGAACCCTAGCACAAGAAACGACCTGGCTCAGCGGCCGCACTCTACGGTCAAGGTCACGTGAAGACAAGGCCGCTGCGATGGCTCCAATGGGTTCCCAACCTCGAACACCCATTCGGTCATGGCGTCGAGGATGCGGGACCGGGCACGGACGGTCCCACGTGGTCACAGCGCGCGCCGGAAGACGTGTGAAGGGAGTGAGGGGAAACCAGATGTTCGAGACCGCCGCGGGGCCGGGCTTGTCCGGTGGGCCCCGCTCTGAGAGACTGCGCCACGTTGGCTCTGCCGTGGACTCGGAGCTCCCCGCACGACCAGCTGCGGTGCTGATTGTCGGCCCGCACCGGAGCCGCAAGGCCGCTCCCAACCCCGCGGCTCGAGAACGATGGAAAGGTGATTCGGCGAAGCAATGACGCAATACGACGTCGCGGTGGTCGGAGCCGGCGTGGTCGGGCTCGCCACTGCCTTCAAGCTGCTCGAGCGGGAACCCTCCCTGAAGGTGCTCGTGCTGGAGAAGGAGGTGAAGGTCGGCGCGCACCAGACGGGACACAACTCCGGGGTGCTGCATTCGGGCATCTACTACCAGCCCGGATCCCTCAAGGCCGAGAATTGCCGCCTGGGGCGCCTGTCCATGATCGAATTCTGCAAGACCGAGGCGATCCCTCACGAGATCTGCGGGAAGGTCATCGTGGCGGTCAGCGAGGGGGAGCTGCCCCTGCTCGACACCATCTTCCAGCGCGGCCAGGCCAACGGCGTGCGCTGTGAGCTCATCGACGCCGCGGCGCTCGCGGAGCTCGAGCCCCACGCCGCGGGGATCCGCGCCATCCATGTCCCCGACGCCGGCATCGTCGACTTCAAGGTCGTGTGTCGACGCCTGGCCGAGCGATTGACGACCGCGGGCGCCACGCTCGTCTACGAGACGGCAGTGGCGGATATGGCGGAGCGGGATGGGGCGATCGTGCTGCGCACGAAGCGCGCCGATTACGTGGCGAAGAAGGTCGTCACCTGCGGTGGCCTGCAGTCGGATCGACTCGCCCGTATGAGCGGCATGGACCCCGGGATGAAGATCGTCCCGTTCAAGGGCGAGTATTACGAGCTCGAGCCCCAGGCGGCCAAGCTGGTGAAGAACCTCATCTACCCCGTCCCCGATCCGGCCTTCCCCTTCCTCGGGGTCCATTTCACCCGGATGATCGGCGGCCACGTGGAATGCGGGCCCAACGCGATCCTCGCCTTCGGACGCGAGTGTTACGGTAAGTTCGAGGTGGCCCCTCGAGACCTCTTCGAGTCGCTGACCTATCCCGGTTTCCTCAAGCTCGCCGCCAAGTACTGGCGGGTCGGCGCGGGCGAGTTCTGGCGCTCGTTCAGCAAGGCGGCGTTCGTCCGCGCGCTGCGGCGCCTGGTCCCGGCGGTGCAGGGCCCCCAGCTGAAGGTCGCCCCCGCCGGGATCCGGGCCCAAGCGCTCATGGTAAACGGGAAGCTAGTCGATGATTTTCTGATTCTCGAAGGAGAGCGAGTGATCAACGTCTGCAACGCGCCGTCCCCCGCGGCGACCTCATCGCTCAACATCGGCAGGTACATCGCCGAACGCGTCCTGGATCGGCGACCGCGGGCCGAGGCCTGATCCCGGCGCTGCTCCGGCGACGCCGGCCGCGGATCGAGGCCCGGCACCTCGGCCGCCCCGGTCGCCACTGCCCCTCGCGCCACCGGTGGCCCTCCACTCGCCGCGGGCAGGGTCCCGATGAGCGCGGCCGCGGCGAGAAGATGAGGATTGACCCCCCATTCCCTGGCAATGGCGCGAGCCCGAGCATCGTAGCTGCGCATTCCGCGTGGAGACTGCGCCGCCCCCCGGCCCGGCCCACCCCCAGCTGGCCCTACCCCGAGCGGGAACCCCTTGGGGTGATGACAGGGGCGAGAAACGGTGTAAAACCGCGATAACGATTGGTGGAGTGTCGAGCGATGGACCCAGCCCAAATCCCGGTGTTCGTACTGTGTGGCGGCTTCGGAACGCGTCTGAAGGAGGAGACCGAGCTCCGCCCCAAACCGATGGTACCCGTGGGGAACCACCCCATCCTCTGGCACATCCTGCGAACCTATTCGCACCACGGCTTCAAGCGCTTCGTGCTGTGCCTCGGGTACAAGGCGGAGGTCATCAAGTCGTATTTCTTGAGCTACGCCTCCCTCAACAGCGATTTCACGGTGAACCTCGAGCGAAACGAGGTCACGGTCCACTCCGTCGATCACCACCTCGACTGGGACGTGACGCTGGCGTACACGGGGGACGGTGCGATGACGGGCGCTCGGGTCGCGCGCGCCGCGGAGCGCTACCTCGGTGACGCCGAGCTCTTCGCGGTGACTTACGGCGATGGACTCACCAACGCGGACCTCCAAGCCGAGCTCGATTTTCACCTCGGCCACGGGAAGATCGGCACCCTGCTCGGCGCACGCCTGCCCTCTCGTTTCGGCGAGGTCGAGGTGTCGGGCGCCCAGGTCACCCGCTTCCAGGAGAAGCCCGACGCCGTGGACAGCTACATCAACGGCGGGTACTTCCTCTTTCGACGCGCCTTCCTCGAGTACCTCTCAGCAGACGAGTCCTGCGTCCTCGAACGGAAGCCGCTGGTCAGGCTCGCCGAAGCCGGACAGCTTTGTATGTACCGGCACCCGGGCTACTGGGCGTGCATGGACACCCAGCGGGATCGAGAGCAGCTGACCGCGCTCTGGGAATCCGGCGAGGCCCCCTGGAAGGTCTGGTAGGCTGGGGGGCCTGGTCTGATGACAAGCCGGCGTTGCGATGACCCCGGTGCAGGGAAGGAGGGTGGGCGATCCTGGCGGGGTTTTTCGGGGACGGCGACCGCTGCAGCGGGGCGCGTAGAAGCGACGGTGCCACCCTGCTAGAGAGGCGCCAGGTTTCGACCGGGACCCCGCAGTGCGCTGCGTGAGGTCGACGTGATGCATCATCGACAGCGACAAGTCGGAAGGACAGGCCATGAAGGTTTTCGTAACGGGTCACAAAGGCTACATCGGAGCTCACCTCGTCGAGCTGCTGAAGACCGGAGGCCACCAAGTGACGGGCTGCGATCTCGCGCTCTTCGCGGGGTCCGAGTGGGAACCGCTCGAGGTGCCCGATCGGGAGCTGATCAAGGACGTACGCCACCTCACCGTCGACGAGCTCCGCGGCCACGACTGCGTGATGCACCTCGCCGCCATCTCCAACGACCCGATGGGAGAGCTCGCTCCCGAGCTCACCACGGCCGTGAACCTCGAAGGTTCGGTGCGCCTCGCCGAGGTCGCCAAGGCCGCCGGCGTCCCGCGCTACCTCTTCTCGGGCAGTTGCTCGGTATACGGGCAGGGCGCCAAGCTGGATCTGGAGGAGGGGGACGCGCTGGCGCCCATCACCGCCTACGCGCGATCCAAGACGGAGACCGAGCGCCGGGTTTCTGAGCTCGCCGATGAGAGCTTCACGCCCGCCTTCCTCCGCAACTCGACGGCCTACGGCTTCTCGCCCGCCCTGCGGATCGACCTCGTCGCCAACAACCTCCTCGGCTCGGCGCTCGCCTACGACCGGATCAAGATCATGAGCGACGGCACCCCCTGGCGACCGCTCGTTCACTGCCGGGACATCGCCCGTGCGTTCATCGCCTTCATGGAGGCGCCACGCGACGCGATCTTCAACCGCGCCGTCAACGTCGGGGGCAACGCCGAGAACTACCAGGTCCGAGACGTGGCGAACGTGGTCAAGCAGCTCGTGCCCACCGCCGAGGTCGAATACACTGGCGAGGTGGGCGCAGACCCACGAAACTACCGCGTCAAGTTCGACCTATTGAACCAGCTCCTCCCGGACTTCAAGCTCCAGTATGACCTCGAGAGCGGCACCCGCGAGCTTCACCAGAAGATGCTCGCGCACGGCTTCGGGAAGAAGGAATTCGAGGGCGAGCAGTTCGTGCGCCTCCGCTGGCTGAAGCGTACCCTGTCCAAGCTCGAGGGATCAGCGTAGTCGCCACCAAGCTCAAGCAACCCCGGAAAGGCAAGGAAAGCCATGATCTTCACCCCCAGCCCCCTCGGCGGTGCCGTCATCATCGACCTCGAGAAGCGCGAGGACGAGCGTGGGTTTTTCGCCCGCATGTTCTGCGAGCGCGAGTTCGCGCAGGCTGGACTCGTGACGCACTTCGTGCAGATGAACAACTCCCTCGCGGTCCAGCAGGGCACCCTGCGCGGTATGCACTACCAGCTCGCCCCCAAGGCCGAGACCAAGGTGGTGCGCTGCGTCCGGGGGGCGTTGCTCGATGTGATCATCGATCTTCGGCGAGACTCGCCGACGTTCCTCCAACACGCGTCGGTGGAGCTCACGGCCGACAACCGCCGGATGTTCTACGTGCCCAAGGGCTTCGCGCACGGCTTCATCACCCTCGAACCCAACACCGAGGCGATATACCTGGTGGATGAATTCTATGCGCCCGAATGCGAGCGCGGGATCCGGTGGGACGACCCGAAGTTCGGCATCGCCTGGCCGCTCGAGCCCACGGTGCTCTCGGCGAAGGATGCGGGACACCGCGACTTCGAGCCGACCTTCCACCTCGGGAGCTGAAGATGCAAATCCTGTTCACGGGTGCCAGCTCCTTCACCGGTTTCTGGTTCGTGAAGGCGTTCGCGGCGGCGGGCCACCAGGTGGTGGCGACCTTTCGCCAGCCGCTGGACTCCTACACCGGGGTGCGGGGCGAGCGGGTTCGCGGGCTCGGCTCCCGGTGCGAGCCCGTGATCGGTTGCAGCTTCGGCGAGCCAGCCTTCCTCGAGCTCGTCCGGAGCCGAAGCTTCGACGTTCTTTGCCATCACGCGGCGGACGTCACCAACTACAAGAGCCCGGATTTCGACTTCCAGAGCGCCCTCACCAACAACACGCTCAACCTCGCACCGGTGCTGGCGGCGCTCCGGGAACGCGGATGCCAGAGGGTCGTGCTCACCGGATCGGTGTTCGAAGCCGGCGAGGGGGCGGGCTCGGATGGATTGCCCGCGTTCTCGCCGTACGGCCTATCGAAGGGCCTAACGGCGTCGGCCTTCGAGTACTACGCCCGCTTCTACGGGTGCCGCCTCGGCAAGTTCGTCATCCCGAACCCGTTCGGTCCCTACGAAGATCCCCGCTTCACCGCGTACCTCGTCAGAAACTGGTTCGCGGGCACCACGCCGAGCGTCAATACCCCGGCCTACGTCCGAGACAACATCCACGTCTCCCTCCTCGCCAAGGCCTACGTCGGCTTCACCCAGGGTCTCCCGGGCGGGGCGGGCATGATTCGTTCGAACCCGTCGGGCTACGTCGGCTCCCAGGGAAGCTTCGCTCTGCTGTTGGCAGGCGAACTGGAACGTCGCCTGGGGTTGCCCTGCCCCGTCGACCTAAGAATCCAGACACAGTTTGCCGAACCCCTTCTCCGCATCAACACGGATCCGGTCAACGGCGAGGCGTTGGGGTGGGACGAGGCGCAAGCCTGGGACGAGATGGCAGAGTACTACCTCCGCGACCGCACCAAGGCGTGATGCCCTGAAGGGCTAGACCACCGATCAGGTTTCCGACAGCAGCGGCAGCGCTGGAAACCCGTGCGAGGCGAGGAAGCGTTTCCAGCGCTGCCTCCGGAGAGGTCTGCTGCCGGTTCGGTGCTCTAGGTGGTTGATTTGACGCAGCAATCAACCTAGCTGACGATATGGTTTCCGGCTACATTCGAGCCTCGCGTGTATCCCGTCGCACAGGCAGCGCTGCTGCTGATGGTCCCGGTCACGGCCATCCTGTTCGCCGTGCTGCGTCCGAATCGCGCCGCGATCCTGGTCCTGCTCGCGGGCTTCCTAGTGCTTCCCGAGGCCGTCTCGTTCGATGCCCCAGTCCTGCCCGCCTTCGACAGGACATCCCTACCCCCACTCCTCGCCTACTTCGGCCTGGCGGTCACGGCGCCCCAACGACTCTCTTTCAGGCCGCACCGGAGTCTCTGTGACCTCTTGCTGTGCCTCACTCTGGTCGGGGTGCTGCTGTCGGGGCTGGCAAACCCGGATCCGCTGCAGTACGGGCCCCGGTTTCTGCCCGGAGTTGGCGTGACGGATGCGGCATCGGCCTTCCTTCGCAAGACCTTGGACTGCGCTCTGCCCTACTTGGTCGGCAAGGCGTGCGTTCGCGACTCGCGCGACCTGCGTGAGATGGTGGAGGTCGTCGTCATCGCCGCCGTCCTCTATTTCCCGCTGATGGCCTTCGAGCTGCGCATGAGCCCCCAGCTCCACCGCATGGTCTATGGGTTCGAAGCGGAGGGGTTCATCCACTCGATGCGCGCCGGAGGCTACCGCCCCGTGGTGTTCACGCCGCACGGGCTCGCGCTCGCCATCTTCATCGCCGCGACGACGATCTTCGCGTGGGCCTTGCCGCGAGTCCGCGAGGGCGTCCTCAGGCCGTGGGCCTGGTACATCGTCGCGCTGGAGTCCGTAGCGCTGGTCCTGATGAAGAGCCTGGCACCCCTGCTCTACGCGCTGGTGTTCGTCCCCCTCCTCCTCTGGAGCAGACGACGCCTGCTCATCGCCGCCGTCGTGGCGGCTTCCGTCATCGTCCTCACCTATCCGTCGTCGCGTGCGTCCGGCGCCTTCCCGACCGAGCTTGTGCTCGATCTCGCGGGGAAGTACAGCGAGCAGCGCGCCGACTCCCAGGAGACACGATTCATCAACGAGGACATCCTGCTCGCCAAGGCCCGCCAGCGGCCCGCCCTCGGTTGGGGGCCGATGGGGAGGAACCGGAGCTACAACGAGTACGGCGAAGACTACGTCATCACGGACGGAGCCTGGATCATCATCATCGGCTGCTACGGCTACGTTGGGTTCTTGCTTTTTTTCGGCTTCTGCGTCAGCTGTCTAGTCACCGGTCTGCAAGCGGTCCGGCGCCTACCCCTGTCAAAATCCGTATTGCTCGGGGCGCTGCTCGCGGTCGCCACCTCGTATGTCGTCGACCAGGTGCCCAACGCGGACCCCTCCTACCTCAGCGTGTTCTTCCTGGGGTGTCTGGTGGGAGCGGCGGCGGGTTTGCGCCGCGAACACCGCGAACACCGCCGCAGCGCCGGTCCGGGTGCCCTCCCTCGCCGCACTCCCGCGCGCGTTCGCGCCACGGCCAGGTAGCGGACCGGAGCGATCGCGCCGGCGCCGCGGCCGGTTCAGGTGACTGCCTTCTTCGCGTCGGTTCGCTTCGTCGGGGGGTGGCCCTCCCCGCGAACGCCAACCAAGAAATCGAACACGCCGCGAGCGAATGCCCGGTGGCCTTCCCAGTTGGTCAGCCCGTAGGCCCGTGCCGTCCAGAAGAAGGAACGTAGGATGTACGGCAGCTCCGCGGCGATGCCCACCGGACGGCCATACCGGGTGAGGCAAATCAGTCGATTGCGCACGGAGTAGTACGTGATCCACGGCGACACCCGCCCCGTGGTCTGCCCGTGGTCGTGGATCACCTCCGCCGCGCCGACGCAGAGCAGCGGGATGTTCCGGTCCTGCGCGCGGACACACCAATCGTAGTCCTCCCAGTTCGTGCCCAGACTCTCGTCGAAGAGCCCAATCCTTCGCAAGGTACGGCTCCGGTACATGATGGCGCAGGCCGGCGCGAACACCGTGTGTACCGTCGGCCAATGGTCACGGGAGGCACGGGGGACCCCATCGTCGAGCAAGACGTTGCGCCCACGATCGCGCCAGATCTCTCCGCGGAAGAACTGGATCGTCTCACCCCCCTGGTGAAGAAGGAGCGCACTCGCGGCCCCGGCTTCGGGGTCCGCCTCGAGCGCCTCGACGAGCTTGGCGACCGCGTTCGCGGCGACGATGGTGTCGTTGTTGAGGAAGAAGACGTAGTCGGGGTCGAACTCGAGCGCCCGCTCGAGGCCCCGATTCGCCCCACCGGTGAAGCCTCGGTTGGTAAGACAGGCGACGGTGTGGACCTGGGGGAAGCGTTCCTTCAGCGCGGGTGCACAGGGGGGGCTCGAACCGTTGTCGGACACCAGGATCTCGAGATTCGGATAGTCGCAAGCCAGGAGCGACTCGATGCACGCGCCGGTCATCTTGGTGTCGTTCCACGTGAGAATGACCGCCATGACCGACGGCAACGGTTGCTCCTTCTTCTCCAGCGCGTCCATCGAGCGGCATCCCCTCGCGGCTAGAAATGGCCCGAGGCCGGCCAGCCGCGGAGGGCCGTATAACCTATCGACCAACGCGGAACCAGGCGACCCGCCGCGGCGTCGCGGAGACCCATGCACCGCGCGCCGTTCCGCGATGCGACCGGCCTTGGTTCGTTCGCCACCCTGCTCGCTCCCTCGCCCATCGCGACACAGGGCAACCCGCTCCCGGCTCGCCTCGAGCGGGTGAGGCGGCCGGGGCTAGGTCGGCCAACCGGTGCCGACTCGGGGACTTCCTCGGCGGGTGTGCCGATACGGTCGTGCCGTGGCGCCCTTCTCGTCATTCGGTGGCGTGGCGGTGACCAGACCGTTGGAGGGCGCCCGGGCGCTTCCTGGACACGATGGACCGCTCATCCACGAGCAGAGGCTCCCCAAACCCAGGCGTTCGCCTCCCCTTTCGCCGCAAACGGAGACCGCGTCGCTGGGCACGCGAGGAGGCACCCTTCCCCGCCACCCCCCTCGCTCCCGCACCGTGGGACCCATGGCGACGCCGGTCCCCACGCCCCCACGACCTGCTGTGCAACGTAACCCCAAGGGACGCGGGTCCCCACGCCCTCACCCACCCTGCTGTGCGATGCGGCGCCTGGTGGACGCGGGTCCCTATGCGCAGGAGCGACCCCCAGCCGCCTCCCCGATCGAACTCCATTCGTGGGGGATCCGCGGCGCCTGGGCCGCTCCTCCGGAACGGGTCTTGGCCGGTCGTGACGACTTGCAGCGGCATGGACGGGGACCGCCCGGCATCGTTGCCTCCAAGGTCATTCGAACAGTACAGCCGTGCCGTCCGGCCGTTGGTGGCCGGTCAGCTCGGTGCTCGCGCCGACCGAAACGCTGGCCATGCCAACCGGAGCTGCGGCATGATTCGCCACGCGGAACTGACCGATCTCGAAACACGAGGTGCAAACATGAATCAATCGATGCGACTCCTCTTCTGCAGCACGCTGGTGCTCGGCTTCTCCGCGGCGTGCGGCGGCGATGATGACGACACGGGCTTCGGGAGCATCGGCGGCTCGAGCAGCGGCGGTACGACCACCGGCGGTTCGGATGCCACGGGCGGCGCGGATGCAACGGGCGGCGCGGGGCCGACGGGCGGTACGACGGGTGGCATGGGTCCCACCGGTGGTGCGGCGACCACCGGCGGCATCGGTCCCACCGGCGGCACGGCGACCACCGGCGGCGTCGGTCCCACCGGCGGTACGCCGACCACCGGCGGCATCGGTCCCACCGGCGGCACGGCGACCACCGGTGGCGTCGGTCCCACCGGCGGCACGGCGACCACCGGTGGAGCCGCTGGGCTCGACTGCCAGGGAGTGAACGACAACGAGAACTGCGCCGCATACGGCGTGGGCTATGTCTGTGATCGAAGCTCGAGCTCTAGCGATCCGCGAGTGTGCACTTGTGACGGCGCGCTCTGGACCTGCGTCCGCCCGTGATCGCGGCGCCCGCAGGTGCCAGCGGGTGAGCATCGCATCCGCTGCTCCGCGATCCCCAAGGTGCGCTCGGTTCCTGCGGCATCAGGTCGTCGATTCGAGGCCGCGATCGACCTTGTCGCTGCCCTAGAGCAGCAATCAGGTTGATTGCTGCGTCAAATCAACAACCGAGAGCACCGAACCGGCAGCAGACCTCCCCAGAGGCAGCGCTGAAAACCCGTCCTCGCTTCGCACAGACGCGTTTCCAGCGCTGCCGTTGCTGTTGGCAGCGTGATCGGTGCTCTAGGAGCAGATGGAGTCATCCTCGACGGAGCACACCCCCGATCGGGCCGACTCGGCTCCCGACGGGAGGGACTCGCTCCTCGGTGGCGCATCCCGCCAGGTAGCAAACCCCTTGACACTGGCGACGAGCCGGTTGCAGGTTGCTGTCGACTGGGGCGTGGATTCCGTCAACCGTTCGCGTGAGCGGCTGTGCGTTCGGCGATGGCGTCGGGGAGGTCGACAGAGATGCCACGAAATGGGACATCGAGCGAGGCCGCGATGGTCGGCCGCGACCGCCGCGGGCACGATGCCGACAGGGCAGCGGTGCCAATCGGTGAGAGGGAGCCGTGACGAACGGAGCCCCAGACGGCACGGAGCTCGCGCGGGAGAACGCCGCGCTCCGGCGCCGGCTCAATGAGCTCGAAGAGAGCGAGGCCCGTTTCCGGGCCGCGTTCGAGCTGAGTCCCGTCGTGCAAGCCATCGCGTGGGCCAAGGACGGCCGGTACGTGGATGTCAACGAGGCGTTCTGTGCGGCCACGGGTCTGGCCCGCGCCGAGGCCATCGGCAGGACCGCCGTGGAGCTGGGCGTGATCGCGAACGCCGAAGCGCGCACGGATCTGCTCGCATACGTGAGGAGTCGTGGCCGCGTGGATGGAATGAGGACCCTGATCCACCGCGCCAATGGGGAGACCCGTGAGTGTCTCGTAGCGGCACGGGTGCTGGGAGAAGGCGAGCAGGCCCAGGTGTTCTCCGTGGTCGAGGACGTGACGGACCGCCTGACGAACGTCGCGCGCTTCGAGAGCATCTACTCGCACTCTCCGATCGCCATCGAGGTCTACGACGGCAACGGAAGCCTCCTGGACGCGAACCCAGCATGCCTTGCCCTCTTCGGCGTCGATTCGGTCGATGGGGTGAAGGGACTCCGGCTCTTCGAGGATCCGAACCTCCCCCCACACGCGGTCGACGCGTTGAGGCGTGGCGAGCACTTTCGGTACGAGGGCCGGTTCGACTTCGACCGGGTGCGCGAGCTCGACCTCTACCAAACCACGCGGAGCGGGCAGCTCTGGCTCGACGTCCTGATCACGCCGGTGCAAACGGGACCGCTGGGGTACCTCGTCCAGATCGTGGAGACGACCGAGCGCCGACGCGCGGAGGACGCGCTGCGGGAGGAGCGCTGGCGACTGCGGAGCATCATCGAGGGAACCCAGACGGGAACCTGGGAGTGGAACGTCCAAACGGGGGACACGGTGTTCGACGCGCGGTGGGCCGAGATCGTCGGCCTGCGCAGCGAAGACCTCGGACCAACGAACGTGCACACCTGGAGGAACCTGGCCCACCCGGAGGACCTGGACCGCTCGGACTCCCTGCTCGAACGGCACTTCGCTGGCGAGCTGCAGTCCTACGACTGCGAGTGCCGGATGAAGCACCGCGAGGGTCACTGGGTCTGGGTCCACGACCGAGGGGAGGTGATCACCTGGACCGCGGAGGGCCGGCCGCTCCTGATGTTTGGTACGCGCACCGACATCACCGCGCGGAAGTTGGCGGAGCGGGAGCAGGAACGGCTCCAGGCCGCCCTGATGCAGTCCCAGAAGCTCGAAGCCATCGGCACGCTCGCCGGGGGCGTGGCCCACGACTTCAACAACATCCTCGGCGGCGTGCTGAGCGGGCTGTCATTGCTCGAACTGGACGTCGGCAATAACCCCGAGATCCAGGCCAGCGTCCAGGACATGAAGACCCTGGTGGAGCGCGGAGCGGACCTCACCAGGAAGCTCCTGGGGTTCAGCCGTCGCGGAAAGTACGACGCGCGGCCGATCGACCTTGGGTGGGTGGCGAGACAGACCGTGGCGATGTTCGCCCGCACCCGGCGAGACCTCGTCATCGAGTGCGAATTCGCCCGCGACCTTCCAGCCGTACGGGTGGACCACGCCCAGCTGGAGCAGATACTGCTCGATCTACTCCTCAACGCTGGGCAGGCGATGCCGAACGGGGGAAGGATCCGACTTCGCGCCGAGGATGGCTCACTGACCGAAGAGCAGGCCAATTTTTTCCAGGTCGCACCGGGCCGTTTCGTCAAGCTCGTCGTCGCGGACACGGGCGTGGGCATGGACACGGCGACGCAAGCGAGGCTCTTCGAACCCTTCTTCACGACCAAAGCGTCCGAACGACATTCGGGGCTCGGACTCCCGTCCGTCTACGGGATCATCAAGAACCACGGAGGCATCATCACCGTCGAGAGCGCACCGGGAGCAGGCACGGCGTTCACGCTCTTCCTACCGGCCACCGACATGCCGGCCGAAGAGACGAGACCTCCTCGGGCAACGAGCCCCACTCGGTCGGGAACCATCCTCATCGTGGACGACGAGGAGCTGCTCCTCAAGCTCCACGCTCGCCTGCTCGCGGGGATGGGGTACGACGTCTTGACCGCCGCCAGCGGAAAGGAGGCCATTCGTCTGGTCCAGAAGCACCGGGAGCAGCTTTCGCTGGTCATCCTCGACCTCGTCATGCCCGAGATGAGCGGAGCGACCACCTTCGACGCCCTGCGCGAGGTGGCGCCCGAGCTGAAGGTGCTGCTCTCGAGCGGCTTCGCCGTGGACGGGCAAGCGGAGGAGCTCCTGGCGCGTGGCTGCAACGACTTCATCCAGAAACCCTTCGACCGCGCAACGCTCTTCGAGAAGGTGCGTTCCCTGCTATGAGACTCCCGCGTAGTCCGCTCGGCCTCCAGCGGCTGGGTCGATAACGTCCCCAACCGCCATAGTCCCAGAACGGGATGCCCAGCCCGGTGCCTCGACCCGCGACCCCTGCGCTGCGGAGCTTAACTCCGTCCGCCTCCTGCCGTTGCTCCGTACCTGGAAGGCGTCTGCGGTGACGGAGAATCCGAGTCGGCCAAACGGAAAGCTTCACGTGCTGGTCGTCGACGACTGTTGCGTCGCTCTCGAGCGCACCCGGCAATGGCTCGTCGCGGCAGGCTACCGCGTCTCCACCCGCGAGGCGGCCGTGGGCACCGCGGCCGCCGTCGTCGCGCTCCACCCTGACGTGATGCTGCTCGACGTCCTCATGCCCGGTATCCGCGGAGACGATTTGGCGCGGCTGCTCAAACGCAACCCAAGAACGCGAGGCGTGCCCATCATTCTCATCTCCTCGCTCCGTGCCGAAGAGCTGGGACCGCTCATCATGACCACGGGCGCGCTCGGTGTGATCGGCAAGACACCCAGCCAGGCCGCGTTCACCGCGGCGTTCGATACCCTGAGCGCTCGGCTCCGCCCGGCAGTGTCGACTTCGGGCGAGATCGACCTACACGCCGGCTCGAGCGGAACGTACCCCGTGGAGGGGTTCGCGGGCTCGGCCGAGGTGGACGTCGGCAAGAGACGGCGCTGACCGCGCAGCCGATCCGGCGTTCCCATCTAGAGCACCAGCGGCCTGAAATCGCGGTCCATCACCGTCCGCCGGCCATCGCGAGCGGCGTTGCGGATCGCCTCGGTGCAGAGGCGCCGAAGGTGATCGGAGAGCACTTCGACCACCCCGTCCGAGGTGTTCATCCCGGACCGGGCCTTGATGTAGGCCTTGAGCTTCGAGACGACCACGAGCACGTCCTCCGGCAGCTCGCGGTCGTCGGCCTCGCGCACCTCGACGCCATGTGGTGCGCTCGCACGCAGTGCCTCCTCGGCGCCCGCCCGACGCCCGGGAGCGACCGCCGGCAAGGGCTCCGGGACCCGGACGATCCGACGCACACCCGTGCTGGCCTCGCGCGCCGCGAGCGGCGGCCCCGAGCTCACGCTCGGTCCCGCGGGCGCCGGGACCGGTTGCGCGCTCGGGGCCACCGGCGAGAGCGCGTCGGCCTCCGCGTCGTCTTGGCCGCTGGCTTCGCGCTCCGCCTGCGTGGCGTCCCACTGGGCGCGCGTCGGGGCCCGCGACTGCTCCGCCCAGGCGTCACGGTGCCGCATCATGGGGAGGTGCGCCTCCCAGCAGCCAAGCGAGCAGAAGTAAAGGGGATTGCGCTTTCGGTTGCAGGTGGAGACGCTGCACACGAAGTAGCTCGCCGCGAAGGCGATGTCCTTCTTGCACATGCTGCACTTGTGCCAGGTGGGAGGCGCGTCGCTCATCGCACGCGATTCTGCCATGGTTGACTCAAGACGCACACCACGGGTGGCGGCGATTCAGCGTGGCATCAGATCCGCGTCCGCGCTCCGCGCCAAAAAGTCGATCATCACGTACCCCTCCGCCGTCCGCTTCGGTCCGGGCAGTCCGGCGAGGCGCCGCGCCGTCGCCTTGAGGAAGCGCACGCGGAAAAACTCGTAGAGCGACGTGCCAGCGTCGGCGCCGGACAGGGACAGGCTCCGTCCGCAGCCGTTGCCCAGCGGGAGGCTCGCCCGCCGCTCCCGATCCATCCGTTGAGCAAGCGACTCGAGCTCCTCGGCCGAAGCGCCGAACAGGAACTCCCGAAAGGCAGCCACCTCGTCGTCAGTGGGCTCCGGACGCACGAAGTATTCGACGAACTCCGGCGCGCACCCCTCGCGAAAGAGGCTGAACATCTCCTGAGTCCCGAGGAGGGTCCCGCCGACGACGGAGACTCGATTCCGTGCCTCCCAGGACGCCTCGAGCAGGGGGAAGAATTCCCGCGTGCGGTAGGTCAAGCGGCGCTCCCAGATCTGGGCCAGGCCGTACACGGCGCGGAAGCGCGTCGTCCGGAGCACCGAATCGTCCGAGACGACGTCGCCCAGCACCTCCTCGACGAGCTTCGTGTAGATGACCTCCCGCAACTGCCGGGTGGTCGCAGTCCGAAGCCGAGTCCCCTCCTCGCCGACGAGCACCTCGTCGCAGGCGTAGCCGAGGAGGCGATAGAAGTTTAGCTCTGCCATGTCCAGGGCGCGCCCCACGATCGCCCGGGTCGGCGCCCGAAACTCGAAGTTCGCCGGCGTGCTCTGGCAGAGCCCCTCTGCGAGCGACTCCAGGCTCTGCTCACGAGAGCCGAGACGGTGCCGCATGAGCGGCGACGGGAACTGCGACAGGAGCTCGCCGAAAGCCTCGAGCCGCTGGAAGTGGGCCGCGATCGTCTCGAGAACGGCGGCGGCCTCGGGGCGCTCGCTCCGATGGAGCGCGGCCACTACGTCATCGCAGGTCGTCCGCTCCTCGCCGCTGAACGGGCTATTCGGCCCGAATTCTGGACGCCAGGGCATGCGCCAGCGAGCCTATCACGCGACGGACGATCCGGTACTAGAGCACCGATCAGGTTGCCGACAGCAACGGCAGCGCTGGAAACGCGTCTGTGCGAGACGAGGACGCGTTTCCAGCGCTGCCTCTGGAGAGGTCTGCTGCCAGTTCGGTGCTCTAGGTGGTTGATTTGACGCAGCAATCAACCTGATTGCTGCTCTAGGATGCAAAGAGCGCCAGGCGTGCGACGTTCAGATCCTCGGCGACGATCGCCAGCGCGCCCCCCAGCGATCCGGCCGTGGCGATCCGGTTGATACAGGCGAAGGCCCGGCGTTTGCGCTCCGCTAGCTCCGCGAAGCGCGAGGCCGAGCTCCGACCGGTCACGACGTAGCAGGCGACGGCGTTCGCGAAGAGCTTCCGGTAGGCCGCGGGCGTCACCCGCAGGGCGAAATGATCGAGCACGAGGTGCGGCATGCCCGCGCCATGGGACCGTCGCAGCACCTGGTTGACCGCGCTCATGGCGAGGCACTGGTTCGCGCAGCGGAACGGGTGCAGGCGCACGAAGCGCTGGTGGAAGGCCGCGAGCTCGCGCACCGCGGTGGCGCGATCCCCCGCGTCGGCGGCCTGCTCTGCCGCCGCGAGCGCGCCGAAGACGGCCGCGAAGTGAGCGACCGAAAGCGGCCGCGGCGGGCAGAACCACGGTCCCGCCTGTGCGTCCTGTTCCGCGCGAGCGATCACCACCCGCCCCCAATCGAGGCCATCGTCCACGTGGCACCGCGGCTGGGCGGCTTCGGGATCGCCGAGGACCGTGTAGAGCGCGCGATGGTATGCCTCGCCACCGACGAAGGACGCATGCACGCGGGGGCCGGCTACGAACCGCGTGCCCCCGGGCGTCTCGACGAGCTCCGGCGCCGAACGGAGCAATGCGCCCGGTGCCGCGCCGCGCAACGCGATGGGGCTCGCGGGGCGGTAGAAGGAGTCGAGATCCCGTCCCATCAGCGCGAGCACGTGCGCGCGGCGGAAGACGCCGAGGGCTCGGGCTGGATCCGTCTCCGCGAGTTCTACGTCCGCGAGGGTCTCCCGCGCATCCGCGAGGGCACGCCGAACATCCCCCATGTTGCGCCAGTAGGCGCGATCGATCTCGTACGGCGACCCCGGATGGCGCACGATCTCGACCCCCGGCACCTCGGCATCCAGCGCAGCGACAGCGGCAGGAGCGAAGATCACGAGCCCGAAACCGACCTCGAGCACCTTGGCGAGGGCGCTGGGGGCGACGCCGGCTGTCTCGCGCAGGGCAGCGAGCGGTCTCTCGCCATCCATCGCGGCGAGGACGGCGCGCGCCCCACCGGACTCGACGTCGGCCAGCGGAAGGTCGGCGCCGAGCCGCGACGAGACGAGGTGCGTCCCGTCGCGACCGTCGCAAACCGCGAGATCCTCCGCCGAAACGAGGACGTCGGCATCGGCGGGCGCGAGGCGGCGCTTCGCCTCGCCAAACAGGTAGTCGCTGCCGGGTGTGGCCGCGCGGACGTTCGCCGCCAGCCATTCCTGGTAGGAGAGCACCTCCCAAGGGAAGGCGAGGACGGCAGCTGTCCGGTCGGCAAAATCCATGTTCCAGGGAGCCACCGCACGGGCGACGCGCCTAGAATACAATGCTAGATGCATCGGGCAATGCTCGCCGCGTCCGTCTGCCTCCGCGGCCACACGTTCCACCACCTCGGACCGCGCCCCATCGTGGTCGATCTCGGGGCAAACGACGGCGGATTCGCAGCGGAGCTCCTGGATCACCACCCGGACGCCACCGTGGTCCTCGTCGAGGGTGACCCGTTTCTGGTCGGGCGCCTGCAAGAGCGGTTCGGCACGCACGGAAACGTCCTACTCTACTCGGGGCTCATCGGCGCCACCTCCCGGGCGAAGGCGCCCTTCCATCTCTCGCGGATTCCGGAGGGCAACTCCGTCCACGCGGCGCTCGCTCGGAGCTGGTCGTCCGACGAAACGCGCACCATCGAGGTTCCGATGACCGACCTCCGCGGGCTTCTCGCGCTCGCGCGCCTTGGCGACGTCGATCTCCTGAAGGTCGACGTCGAGGGGTCGGAGTACGACGTATTACCGACCATCGACCACGAACTCGCGGGACGGCTCGCCCAGGTCAGCGTCGAGTTTCACGATTTTGCCGCGCCCGAGTGGCGCGGGAAGACCGAGACCTGCATCGCCCACCTCGAACGTCTCGGCTATGCCTACCGCGCGCGACCCACCCCGCTGCGCCACGGCTCCCCGTACTTCGACTGCCACTTCTGGCACCGCGTCCCCGCTCACGATCCGCGGGTTTGAGACGCCGCCCGTGAAATCCCGGGGTGGCCCGACCCGGTGCCGCGGTATAGTCGTCCCATGTACGAGGAGCTCGCTACCGGGTTCACGCAATCACCGCAGGGCGTCCAGGCGCTCCAGGCGCTCCAGGCGCAAGGCTTCGCCTTCCCACAGGCGAGCGCCATGCTGACCGCCGCCGTACCTGCCGCCGCCGAGGCGATGCGCGGGGCCGCGCGCGGCGATCGCCAGATGCCGAGCCTCGGCGAGAGCAGCTATGTCATGAACTTCGCCGCGGCGGCCGTGTGCGGCCTGATCCGCGGTGAGGGGTTCATGGGGTCGGCGATGGACGGGCTCCAGGGCATAGTGGGTGGCTACGTCGCACAGGTCATCGCCGCCCGGTTCGGCCTGCCCAAGCGCGTCGCGGGCCTGATCGGCGCGGTGATCACGCCGCTCGCCATCGACTTCCTCTGGGATCGGCTCGCCGCTGGCCTGGCCGGCGCCGCTCCAGCAGGAGGCGCCGCGCCGAGCGTGCCCGCAGCAATGACGGCGGGAACGACGCCCTACGCCGGCTACGCGGGCGCCGGCGGGGCGACGCCGGCGAGACTGCCCGCTGCCTCCGGCTACGGGTCCGGGCCCGTCCCCTACAGCACGGGGGGGGTTCCGCGCGGCTATGGCTATGCGATCCCCCGCGCCCCGGCGGTTCAACCGACGGCCATACCCGGTCATGCCAGCCAGGGGACGGCACCTCGCTACGTCGCCACCGGCTACGTTCGCTGACGAGGGCGCAGAGACCCGCGAGGAGTCGCCGGATGATGAACGTCCCGCAAGCTACCGCGCGCATCGAACGTCCTTTGGCCGAGCGGGAGGTCCTGCTCCATCGGCACCCGTACGATCGCGTGCCCATCGGCGCCCGGCTCGCCGTCGCTAGCGACGAGTGCGCAGTGATCACGAGCCACGGGCGCGTGCTCGGCACGCTCGGTCCCGGGACCCACCGCCTGGTCCCCGAACAGGTGCCATTCCTCGAGGCCGCGGTCGATCTGGTCGGCGGCGGCCAAGAGCTCCTCTGCGAGATCTACCTGCTGTTGACCGGCACCTTCACCGGGGTCGCGGTGGCGGGTTCCCTCGGCAAGCTCCGCGACGACGCCGGCGACGAGATCCCCATCTGGGTCACGGCGTCCCTCGCCGTGAGGCTTGCGGATCCGGAACGCCTCGTGGGAGCCCTGGCAGCCCGGCGCGAGGACCCGATACAGGCGGTCGTGTTCCACGCCGTCCGCGGGCTCCGCTCGACGCTCGAACACCTCGTAGGCCGCGGTGAGGTCGTCGCGCGTACGGTGGCGCGAGACGCCACCAAGGTGAAGCGCGCCGGGGAGGCGAGCGAGCTCGGCCTGACCGAAATCGGGCTCGATCTGGTCGGGATCGAGACCCTCGAGCTGGCACGGGAGCCGCCGGCAGCCGCGGCGAGGCCCGCCGCGGGCAGTCCTGGCACGGGACCTGACCCGGGCTTGCTGCCCCCTGGTTCGGCCGAGGTTGGCTGGGTCATCCCCGCGGTGCCGCACGTGGACATGGGGACCGGGCTCCGGGTGGGGGTGACGTTCCACGGGTCTCTGGTGGGCACCCCCGTGAGACCCGAGCTGATGCAGTGGGTCGTGAACGCCATCGGCGAAGCCCTCTGCGCGATGGGCAGCGACTACAGCGGCCACGTGCTCGACATCCCGAGCCACGCGGCGGAGCTCTCGGCCCTGCTCACGGAACGCGT
Source organism: Polyangiaceae bacterium (assembly GCA_016933275.1). Lineage (GTDB taxonomy): Bacteria > Myxococcota_A > Polyangia > Polyangiales > Polyangiaceae > JAFGBI01. The sequence goes on from JAFGBI010000335.1 coordinate 49,663, forward strand.
GGCCCCGCGGCTCGGGGCAGCCGGCATCCAGGGCCAGGTGAGCGTGACCGGATTCGAGCTCCCACCCCAGGATCCGGTCGTAGCCGAGCTCTATCGGCGCTACCCTGGACCGCGATGAGGGCGTCAAGCCGAGGGCGGGCGAATCAGCGAGCTCGGGGGTTCGGTCGCCTCATCGGAGCGGTGGTTCGCCCGCGCGATCGCCTCGTCGAGCGCCTCGAGGAGCGCGGAGATGTCCGCGGGCCAGGAGACGATGCCGTGTGCCATCCTCACCTCCTGTCCATCGCAGGCGGCGCTGGTACGGTAGGCGATCCGCAGGACGCGGTCGTGGTGCAGGCGTGCGGCCTTCAGCATCGCCGACCCGCCGCTCGAACGAGGCTCGACCGTGGTCACCATCACGTCGAAGGGCCGTTCGCGGAGCGCCCGTCGTGCGCCGTCCACGCCGACGGCGCTCTCGACCGCCCACCCGGGTCGACGCCAGGCAACGATCCGAGCCATCGAGGCGAGGAGCACTGGGTCCTCACCGCACACGAGCAGACGCGGCGTGGCGGGAGCTCGGTCGGTCCAGCTCGACCGGTCGCTTTCTGCGGGATCGCCCATGCCCACCACAGAGCAATCCCCATGCCGACGCCCGCCGCACGCCCTGAGGCGTGGTTGGGCGGCACCCGGCTCGACACCGGTTTCACTTCTGCAACGATGCCCGCCACCTTGGCGAGGGTGGGATCCCATTATCGAACACGCCGTGCCTCGAGCAGGCGATGGAACGCAGCCTCCTGAAGCTCGTCTGGCGGGCGCCTCAGCTCGAACGCATACCCGTTCCCATGGGCGAACTGGCAGCGTAGGTTCTGCGCGTACCGCTCCAGCACCGGCTCGATGGGTTCTGCCTTGACGGAGGCCCGCCCGAGGTCCTCGACGATTGGCGTCAGCGGCGGGCACCCCCTGAGCACAGGCAGCTGGATGGGGGCTGCGCTCGGGCAACAGGCCGCCCGCACGACGGAGAAGCCGGCCATGCCATATGGACCCATGCGACTCCAGATATCCATCGCCGGCGTAGCAGCCCCCCTGCCACCAGCCTTCACCACCGCGATACGGAGCAGCCACGCGCCGCGGCGGGGGTCGGTCGTGGTGCAGAGCGGCTCGAGATCCACCGATTTCCGAAAGGACCCCTCGGGGAACTGGCGCTGCACACAGGTCTCGAGATCCTCTTCGACGGGGATGGACTCAGCGCTCGTGCCGCCATCCTCTTCGGGGCCGGCGCCACCTTGCCCAACCCTACCGGCGTCCCCGGCCTCGCTCACAGCGGGACGCGGCGTCTCCCCGGAGGCAGACCGGGCAGGCACCACCGACGCGACCGGCCCCGGCGACGACGGGGACACCGGCGACGCTGAGGTCAGGACTGGCGCGGGCGGCGCCATCGGAGCGGCCCCGCCGTACGCGACCCAAGCCGCCACCCCCCCCGCGATGATGCCGAAGAGCACGACCGCACCCCCGCGACGCCAGAGCGCCCCACCAGAAGTCGGCAGCTCTGCCGGATCCAACGGAGGGGTGGTGTCCCCAATCAAACGTCGACGGCAAGCCTCCAAGGAGTCAACGAGGTCGGCCGCAGTCGCCGGTCGACGGGGGCCGGGCCCGAGGGCTGTCGCCAGCCAATCGGCGAGCGGTGTCGGCAAGGACTGGTGTAGCCCTGAGTCCTCGGGACCAGGGTAGCCGGCGGTGGGTGGAACGGCGCCGGTCGCGGCCCGATGCAGGATCGCCGCGATCGCCCAGAGGTCGTCGCCCATCGCAGCCGAGCCCCCGGCACTCTCGGGAGCACGGTAGGGATCTGGGTTCGGCGCGGCGGGGGCCGCGCCGAGCACCGGACCACGAGCCTCCGCCATCACCACCGCCGAGGGTCGCACAAGCCCGTGCACGGTCCCCTTTTCGTGCAGGGAGGCGAGGGCCGACGCGAGAGCCAACGCCAAGTCGACCGCGATCGTCGCGTCGAGCGGGCAACCTCCGGCGAGCACTCGCTCGAGGTCGGGGCCGCCTGGTGCCTCGAGCACGATCACGGCCCTCCCCGCCCCAATCAGGAGGACCTCGAAGGGGGTGGCGAGGTGCGGGTGCGCCGTTTCGAGGACCCGCTCCCATCCCGCGGCGAGCTCCTCCTTCATCTCGACCAAGAGGACTCGTCTCCCCGAATCGAGGTGCGTGGCGACGAACGAGCTGTCGACCGAATCGCCCGGACGCACTTCGTCGATTCGATATCTTCCGGCGAGGAAGCCGCCGAGTCGCCGGTCGAACGTGGTCAGCCCCATGGCGACCACCAGTTACACCTCCCTCTACGTTCCCGTCTACCCCGTCCCGCGGGGAGCGTCCGCCGGCTTGCCGCGACACCGGGATCCTCGGCTCAGCCTGGATCCCCTCCGCGAGCGGCGCTCGCCGGCGCCTTCGGCCCCGCGAGCCACCACCAACGACGAGCCTCGGTTGGTGCGGTCATCGCGGCGATCGGTACCGGGCGACGACGAGGGTGCGATCGTCGTCGAAGCTGGCGCACCAGCTGTCGACGAGCTCGAGGATCCGATCCCGCACCTCCTCGACCGGTCGTGACCCCAGCTGTTCGACGGCCGCGACCAGTCGCTCGAACCCGAACTGCTCGTGGTGGGCATTCCGCGCCTCCGTGAGCCCGTCCGTGTGGAGCACGAGCAGATCGCCCTCGTGGAGGACGAGTTCGGCGTCCGTCGTGATCTCCCGCACGTTCGGCATCGCCCCCACCCAGAACCCAGGCGGCGTGACCGTTTCGCAGAGGCCGCTGTTCGCCCGCCACACGATGATCTCCTCGTGGGCACCGGCGAAGCGGATGCGGCCGTCTCGGCCGTAGCGCAGCACCGTGAGCGTCACGTGCTCGTTGCGTTTCAGGCGGTGACGCACGTTCTCGTACAGCGCCTCGTTGAGCAGAGAGACGATCTCGCTCGGCGGCAGCTCGGGCCGCACCCTCGTGAGGGCGGCGACCATGCTCTGCACCATCAGCATGATCATCCCGGCGCCCAAGCCATGCCCAGCGACGTCACCGATCGCCAGCCAGGCACTGTCCTCCATCCCCAGCACATCGTAAAAGTCACCGCCGGCCTCGGCCGCCGGGAGCATGACGGCCGCGAACTCGAGCCCGGGGGCGATGATCGTGGCCGGGATCATCGTGGTCTGGATGTGCACCGCGACCCGAGACTCGTCGCGCATACGCTCTTGCTCCAGCCGTTCCCGCAACGCCACCTGCTGGATGACCTCGCGGTGGAGCGCCGCGCTCTTGATCGCCGAAGCAATCTGCTGGCGGAGCGGCTCGTACATGGATGTCGTGGCAGTCCCGGCGAGAACGGCGATACCGAGCGGGCTCGCTTCGAAGGTCAGCGGTACGACCACCGAGCTCTGGCACTCGACCGGCTCGAGCGCCGGGCTCGGCGCCAGATCGGACGCGGGGAACCGCGGCTCGGTGGGCTCTACCTCCTGCCCGTCCAGCATGAGAAACAGTGGCCTTAGCTCGGTCGCCGACGAGTCCACGTAGAGGGACACGGCGGCGCGGTCGATCCCCAGACCGGGGAGCTCCTGGGCGAGCGCCTCACGCAGAGAGGGCAAGCTGAGCGCCGTGGCAAACCGCTGGGCCGACCTCCCGAGCACGTAGGAGGCGTGCTCCGAATCCATCCGCTGGCGTCCCTGCGCCCGGACGGATGCCGCCCCGACCACCACCCGAGCCGTGTGCCAGAGCCGCTCGGCCTGCTGGGTGGAGACGCGGTCCGTGACGCGCGCGCTGCGCAGCTCGGTGCGCAGGAGCGAGACGACGCGCTGGAACTCGTCGAGGCTCGCCCCCTCGGCGCCGGCCCGCTCGAGGACGTACTCGAGCGACCTCACGAAGCGACCCTCGTTGCCGATGAGCTCCTCCTCCAGAGCATCGAGCAACCGCGCGGGCCACGACCCGAGCGCGTCGCTCGTCACCGACACCGCTTGGTCCAGAACGTCGATCAGGTGCTGACGACGGGCCACCACCGCGTCGGCAAGGGTCGCGTAGGAGATCCCCTCCGGGTGCCCCGTGAGGCGGAGCTCGTAGCCGCAACCGCAAGACTCACGGCGGACGAGCTCCGTCAGCGACGAGGCGCACGGAGTGGCGACCTCGCCGTCGAGCTGGAGCACGATCGTCTCGACCGCCCGCGCGCCCATCCACCGAAGCGGCTGGCGAAGGCTGGTCAGGGAAGGCTTGGCGATCTGCGCCAGGCTGATGTCGTCGAACCCGAGGACCGCGATGTCGCGAGGCACGTTGAATCCCCGCGACTGGATCACATCCATCGCACCCAGTGCCATGGAGTCGTTTGCAGCCACCACGGCGTCGCAGACCGCTCCGCTGTCGAGCAGCGTCCGCATCGCTGTCGCGCCGGTGGCCATCGTGAACTCGCCATACTGGACGAGGCACCCGTCGACCTCGAGGCCGCGCTGGTGGAGCGCCGCCCGGTAGCCGGCGAGGCGGTGCTCCGACTCCGTGCTGTCGCGTGGCCCGGCAATGAACGCGATCCGCCGGCACTGGTGGATCTCGATCAGGTGGGTGACGCCGACCTCCATGCCGCTGGCGTTGTCGACCACCACGCTCGGGATCCCGTCGAGGGCCACCCCCAGACTGCAGACGGGGAGCGGAGCATAGGAGCGACAGAGCGCCGCCAAGGCGTCGCGGGAACAGAAATGGCCCAGGGTGGAGGACACCACGATCACCCCGTCCACCGCGGATACCCCGAGCAAGGCATAGACGCCGTTCTGCGCCGCCTCGGCGATGGCCGGCGCGCCCAGGCGCTGCCCGGTGACGACGACGAGGTCGATCTCCCGCTCCCGGGTGGCGATCTCGATCGAGCGCCGGATCTGACACTCGTACTCCGAGTTCAGACTGCCGAGGAGAAGGGCAAACCGGAGTCGGGGTCGAGCCACTGCGCGAGCTCGTTTCCTCTACGTCTTGGCGGTGATCGAGACGAGCTCCGGAGCCATCCGGGCGACCACGCTGAGGCTGCGCGTCTGCCAGGAGAGCCGGGCGTCGGTCAAGAATCGGACGTCATACCGCGGACCCGCCGTCATGATCGCATAGATGAAGCTCACCAGAGCCTTCAAGCAGCTCGAGTTCAGGAGGTAGAGGGCCGTGATGTCGATGTCGACCGCCCTGAGCCCGCGGTGGGCAACCTCGGCGTGTATCTCGTGCAGGGCTCGCTCGAGCGGCTTCACCGCGGCCATGTCGCCGGTCCCCGTGAGCTTGAAGACGAGGCGTTCCCCCGCGACGTCGGCGCGGGCCGTGAATCCCTCCTGGATGATCGGCGTCAGGCCACGCTCGCTCATGCACCCTCCCTCAGATTCACCGGCGAGTGCACGGTGATCGAGAGCTCGGTCCCCTCGATCGAGTAGTCCACCAGGAGGTCGCTCTCCGCCCTGATCCGCGCCAGGCCGAGCCCGGAGATCCCGGGCACGGGCGCGGACTCCCGCACCAGACGATCGTAGAGCGCCACGGGATCCTCCGCGTTCTTGATCGCATCGAGGCGGCGCGCGGTCTCGAGGAGCCGCTCCGGAGTGGTTTCGTTCCGGGAAGTCACGCGCATCACGTTCACTCCATCAAGGCTCGTCATCTCCACCTCGAGCGAGACGTCCTTGCTGGTCGCATACTTCGTGACGTTCTCGGCGAGCTCCTGCGCCGCCATGTGGAATCGCCAGGCCGTGTCCTTGTTGTCCATGACCAGGCCGCAGAACTCCGACACGAGGCGGGAAACGGCGGCCACGAGGTGCTCCCGCGGCGAAAACTTCAGCGAGACGAAGAGGCGCGCGGTTCCTTGTACCGATGACATATGCGGCAAAGTAGAGCGTAGCCCAAGACCCGTGCGGTGCGCCAGTCAACTCGCTCCTTCGCGCTTGGTGGCTCGAACAGAGAACGGCTCGATCGGGGAACGATGCCGTCGCCACCTGCGCCAAGGACAGAGGCCAGACCCGCGGTACGCGTTCACCGTCGCGGACGGCGCGTGGTGCGCGATGCAACGAGGACACGGCTGCTCGCTCGACGGCTCGACCGTTCGTGGTCGCGCGCGTGAGACGCCGATGGGTACTCAGCTGTCTAGGCATCCAGGTCGAACCAGAATCCGAGCTGACCAACGCCGTTCACCCTCCCCCGCGGGGCGCCTCCGTCTCGGGGCGCCGGCCGTGGGGGCGTGGAGAACGGGCCCTTTCTGTCACTCTGGGGTGCAGGGAGATTCCGCGTCCGGACACCGGACCTGGACGGTGGTGCTCGGACCGACGGCGTCGGCGGGGGAGGCGGAGGCGCGATCTCCGGCGGCGCGAGACGCTCATGTGCGGCGCAGCGCGAGCATGTCAAACGTCGGGGCCGCGCGCCCGGCTCGAGGTCGAGCTCTACGGTGTGGCCGCAGGCGAGCAGGCACGCCCAATGCACTCGCGGCCCGGGGTTTCCGCCCACGAAGGGGTACGCCGCTCGTACCGCGAGGGCCATCGCAGTGTCGGCTCGGGTCATGGTCGGGCAAGATACGCGGGGAGGGACGAAGCTGCCGAATTTCTGGGAGCTTCCGGGGAGCGGAGAACCCGCAGGACGACCCTCAACTCTGGCGCGGACTGGCCGTTCTTCAGGCTAGTGCCCCCGACGGCTCCCCCGGGGGAGCGATCCGCCGATGGCTTCCCGGAAATCCTCATCATCAGCGCTCGCGACCATCGGATCGAGGGAGGGGTCCACGGCCAGGATCGACAAACGGCGGGCCGACGCGGACGCGCGCGTCGAGGTCGACGTGAGCCTTCGTCGTAGCTCGCCGTACCTGGCGGGCTACACCGAACGTCTCTCGCCCAGCGCGTGCTTCGTGGCCACGCACGTGCTCGAACCGGTCGGCTCACAAATCGAGGTGACACTCCACGTCCCGCCTCCCGATCCCCCCATCCGAGTCCTCGCCGAAGTGCGATGGCAACGGGCGCCGGCGGCCGACCAGAACCTCCCGCCGGGTCTCGGCCTGAAGTTCGTCGACCCCGACGGAGCCACGACGGCAGCCATCACGGCCTACATCGGCAGGCACGTCCGCGCCGGGCGCGCCCGGTGAAGCGGCGGTGAGGCCCTTCTGGTTTCGGGGATCGGTGACCGCCTCCCCCGGCCAACGGGTCAGCTCAGCAATGTTGCCCCTCACCACGGGGAACACGGACACTGCGACCGGCCTCATGAAGCGGACGGCAATACTACTCGAGAACGGTGCCCGTTGGCCCGAATGGCTGGATCGGCGTGAGCCAGGGGAGGTGGACCTTTTGGTTCAACGACCGGGCGAGCCGCTGCTAGCCTTCGCACGGCGAGCCATCGACCTGGTGGCAGCGGACCCGCTCCCGCCCGAAACGACCTATCTTCTCACCAATGGTGAGGGGGACGAGCGGTCGAACCTGGTTCGGCGCGGGGTGCTTCGAGGCCTCCTTGGCCGGGCCGCCGACACCGGTCGAGGTGTGGTCGTCCTGGTCGCCGCTGGCTCCGTCCCGCAGCGGCGGGCCCTGGCGGTGCTGGCCACCCAACTGGACCGCGAGCTCCCCGACACGGGTGACGTATCGTTACGGTTCCGTTCAGATAGCGCCCTCCCCCACGCCCCGAATCGGGCCACGCGGCGGGTCGCGTAGTCGGCTCCGAAGCCCGGGGCACCCCAGCCAAGCATGGGATCTTGCGCGGAATTCTCCGAGGGATAAGCTGCCTGAGCGTGGATCCTGCGTAGCCTCCATACCCGCTGGGGGCGACGCACCCGACCGTCCGAAACGGGGCATGAGTCCGAGAGCGGGACACCCTTGGTGGAGGGAGGACTGGCAAGATGAGGTACGTTAGCTCGATGATCCTGCTGCTCGTCGCCTGCAGCAGCGGCCAACGCCCGGCCGACTCAGCGAACGATGAAGCGAGCGGCGATGAATGGAAGGGCGCGGAGAACATCCAGCAGGAGACGGTGACCGAGGTCCCGACCTGTGTGGACGAGAACAACGAACCGATCCAGTGCGAGGACAACTCGGAGTGCTGTGAGGGCTTCGAGTGTGGCTACGATCCCGAGGGGAGCGAACGCATCAAGACCTGCCTCTGGACCGGAAAGAAATAGGAGGGAGCCAGAACACGGTCAGCGTGAGCGGCGCGAAGCTCCTTCCGAGTGGGTCGGGTTGGGGGGTGGACGCGAGCTCTCGCTGACGCTGTGCCGGAAGCCCCGGTACTCGGGCAGAAGCTCCATCCGACGTCGTCGTCGCTCCTCCTCCGCAGGCAGGGTGAAGGGATGGGGCACGATGGCAAGGAGCGCCGCCTCGTCGACGGCATCGACCATCGCGGCGGGGAGGTATCGCTCAGCGTATTGGCGGTAGACACCGGACCGCACGAAATGGTCGAAAAGATTGGGATCGAGGTGGTTGTCGCGCTTCATGATCCCCATGATGCGCATGGCCTCCGAGAGCCGCTTGCCGGGCTTGTACGGCCGATCGTGCGCGGTCAGGGCCTCGAACACGTCCGCGATGGCCATCACGCGAGCCGGGATGGAGAGGTCCCCGGCGAAGACCCCACGGGGGTACCCGGTGCCGTCCATCCTCTCGTGATGTCCCCCGGCGTACTCCGGCACGCGCCGGAGCTGGCGAGGAAAGGGCAACGACTCGAGCATCTCGAGCGTCTGCACCATGTGCGCGTTGATCACCAAACGCTCGGTCTGGGTGAGGGTGCCGCGAGAGATGACCAGGTTCTCCACCTCGTCGTCGCTCAGTAGGGTCCGTTCGCGGCCGCCTTCCCGGTAGGGTCGCCGCCCGATCTCTCGAACCCGCGCCTGCTTCTCAGGAGAGAGGAATTCGCCCCCGATATTGGCGTGCTCGAGGAAAGCCAGCTCGTCGTCGAGTGAACGCAGGGTGTCTTCGAGCACGACCTGCGATGGGCCCGCCGCCTCGACATCGGAGGCGATCCGCCGCAAGTGCTCCATCTCCGCCTCACGCTTCAGCGTCTCGAAGCGTGCCCGCACAACCTCGATCCGATCGGCGATGGTTTCGAGCTTGGTGGCCTTGTCCATCACATGGACGGGGGTGGTGACCTTCCCGCAGTCATGGAGCCACGCCGCGATCTGCAGCTCGTACCACTCGGCCTCGTTGAGCTGGAACTCGCCAAATGGCCCTTCGGCGGACGCACAGAGGCTCTCCGCCAGCATGAGGGTCAAGAGCGGCACTCGCTCGCAATGACCACCGGTGTAGGGGGATTTGGCATCGATGGCCGCCGCGATCACCTTGATGAAGCTCTCGAGGAGGGCCTTTTGGCCGTCGAGGAGGAGCTGGTTGTCAAGCGCGACGGCCGCCTGCGAGGCCAGCGCCTCGACGATGTTCTGGTGCTCCGAGCTGAAGGCCGTGACCTCGCTCGTGTCAGGGTCGATCGCGTTCAGCAGCTGCAGCACCCCGATGACGTGCTCCTCCTGGTTGATGAGCGGGATAGTCAGGAAGGATTTCGATCGATAGCGGTTGTGGCGGTCGAAGGCCTTGGTCCCGGAGAAGTCGAATCCCACGGCCGCGTATGCGTCGATGATGTTGAACGAGCGCTTGAGGGAAACGGCCGCCGTCGCGACGTTGTTGAGATTGGGCTCCCCCGTCACGGGGTCGCGGAGGACGAGCGGCGGGTGCGCGATCGGCTTGCCCGTGGTCCCTCCGAGCGCGATGCCGAGGCTCTCGGTGCGCATGATCGCGAACTCCAGCCGATCTTCGTTCCGCACGTAGAGCGTCCCCCCGTCGGCGTTGCAGAGTGCCTTCGCCTCGAGCAGGATGATTTCCATCAGCCGCTCGCGATTCGCCTCGGCGCTGAGCGCGATCCCCACCTTGTAGAGCACCTGCAGCCGCCTCACCTGTTCGGCGAGCACGCCCGAGGAGATGGCCTCGGTCGGGGGCGCCGAAAGGCGGCACGTCAGGTCTTCGTCGCCGTCCGTCACCATGTTCACGCTCGAGAGAACGACCGGACTGGCATGATACCGCGCTTCCCTGGGCGTGGCGCGCCCATCCCGCCGTGGCCAGCGCGATGAGGCGCCGAGCGGTGACGACCCCCTGGAAAAGAGCCGAGGAGGCGCTATATGAACCCAGCGTGGCGGCGGGAGTATCCGCCGCCACCGCGTGAGGACGGGGGTTTCCGTCCCGCAACCGAAAGGAAGGCCATCATGATCCAGGTGTCTCTCCCCGATGGGAGCGCCCGCCAGCTCGACGACGGGGCGTCGGCGGCGGACCTCGCCGCGCAGATCGGTCCCGGCCTATTGAAGGCCGCGGTAGCGGCCAAGGTGAACGGAGAAATCACCGATCTTACCCGACCATTGCCCGACGGAGCGACGGTCGCGGTCCTCACCAAGCGCGATCCGGAAGCGCTCGAGGTGCTCCGCCACTCGGCCGCGCACCTGATGGCGGATGCGATCCTCCGGGTGTTCCCCAAGGCGCAGCTGACCATCGGCCCAGCGGTCGAGGACGGGTTTTACTACGACATCTTCCTCCCGGAGGGCAAGCTCGCTCCCGAGGATTTCCCGAGGATCGAGGCGGAGATGGCCCAGATCGCCAAGGCCGCCCATCCTTTCGAGCGCCACGAGTGCCCGATCGATGCCGCCGATGAGCACCTGCGCCGCTACTGGGCCATCGATGGGGGCCAGAACCCATTCAAGCAGGAGCTCGTGGAGGGGATCCGTGCCCGCGGCGAACCGCTCAGCTTCTACCGCCACGGGGACTTCGTCGACCTCTGCCGGGGGCCCCACGTCCCCGACACGTCCCTGCTGCAGAACACCAAGCTCACCAAGGTGAGCGGCGCCTACTGGCGAGGCGATGCCACCAAGCCGCAGCTCGTGCGCGTCTACGGGACAGCGTTCTTCTCCAAGCAGGACCTCAAGGACTACCTTACCATGCTGGAGGAGGCGAAGAAGCGCGATCATCGCGTGCTCGGCGAGCAGCTCGGGCTCTTCCTCTTCACCGAGGATGCGCCGGGTTTCCCCTTCTTCTTGCCCAAGGGGGCGCTCCTCTTCAACCTCCTCGCCGACTACATGCGGAGCCTGCTCCGGCGGCGCGGCTACGTGGAGGTGAAGACCCCGCTCATCCTCAGTGAGCAACTCTGGCACACGTCGGGGCACTACGAGCACTACCTCGAGAACATGTTCTTCACCAAGCTCAAGCTCCGTGACGGGAAGGACAAGAGCAAGATCCACGACAACGTGATCGAGGACCGTCCCATGGCGGTGAAGCCCATGAACTGCCCGGGACACCTGGTCGTGTACCGGTCGCGCCTCCACAGCCACCACGAGTTTCCGCTGCGCATGGCGGAGATGGGCCTCGTACACCGACGCGAGATGAGCGGTGTACGGCACGGCCTCTTCCGGGTGCAGGCCTTCACCCAGGACGACGCCCACCATTTCTGCACGCCCGACCAGATCACCGACGAGGTGAAGATGCTGATCGCCTTCTTCGAGGAGGTGTACGCAGCGTTCGACCTCGGCGACATCCGGATCGAGCTCTCGACGCGCCCCAAGGAGAGCATCGGCAGCGACGAGATGTGGGAGAAGGCCGAGACCGCGCTCCGCACCGCGCTCGACCAGGCCGGCAAGCAGTACCAGATAAACCCCGGCGATGGCGCGTTCTATGGCCCCAAGATCGATTTCCACCTCCGCGACGTCCTCAAGCGGTCGTGGCAGTGCGGGACCATCCAGGTGGACTTCTCGATGCCGGATCGCTTCGGGCTGGTCTACGTGGGCGCCGACGGAGAGCGGCACACCCCGGTGATGCTCCACCGCGCCTGCTACGGAAGCCTCGAGCGCTTCATCGGGATCATCATCGAGAACTACGCGGGCGCGTTCCCGCTCTGGCTCTCGCCGGTCCAAGTGGCGGTGATCCCGGTGAGTGACAAGTACCTCGACCACGCCCGCTCGGTCACCGACCAACTCCTGAACGCGGGACTCCGCGCCGAGGCGAACCTCTCGAGCGACCGGGTCGGCTACAAGATCCGAGAGGCGAGCCTGCAGCGCGTGCCCTACGTGATCGTCCTCGGCGAGAAGGAGGCGACTGCCGGCAGCATCAACGTCCGCAGCCGGCTCGCCGGAGAGATCGGCGAGATGACGCTCGAGAGGTTCCTCGCGGACATCGCCGCCGAGCGGTTGCCGGGAGGAAGACCCGCCTATCGATCGGCGGGGCCTGCCGACACGCAGTCCGCCAGCTAGCGTTTCGGATCGGAGATTCGGCGCACCGAACGGCCATGCATGGTCGAGTCGACGTGGGCCGTTGGTGCCTGGCAACCGCGGCCCTCGCCCGGGGGAGGTCCAAGGGTCCGCGTCGCGCAGGCTCGACCGGGATACCAGTCCGAGATCCTGGAGGCGGACGAGGATGTCCTCGCGGCTATCGCGCTCGAGTTCAAGAAGTACGGCTACGACGTGCTCGGCGCCGCCGACGAGGGGATCTTCGCGCAGAAGTCCAAGACCCGGGCTGAGATGCTGGTGGCAGGGACCATCAACCACCTCGAGTGCGAGCCCTCGGCGACCTACGAGGATCTCGCGGAGTGCCCTATCGCGGTGGCGTGGGAGGTCCTGGACAACCGAACGAACAAGGTCGCCTACAAGGTCCTCTCCCGGTACCGACGCGAGGTCGCGTTGGGTGACGACGTGATCGGCGGCGAGCTCGACGAGCTCGTGAACGGCACGATCCATTCGCTCTTGTCCCGACCACGGTTCCGCGAGCTCATGCAGAGGGACGGCGGTGCCCCCGGCGTGACCAAGGTGCCGGCCCGTGACACCGCCGAGTACGCGGTCTGCTCGGCGCCAGAGCTCTCTCTCCCCGACGACATGCCGAAAGCCATGGGGGCGACCGTCATGATCCGGGCGGGAGACGGCGTCGGGAGCAGGTTCTACATCTCACCGGACGGGGTGCTGCTCACCGCCGCGCACGTCGTGGAGGGCCTCTCCACGGTCACCGTGCAGGTGGAATACTGTGACATCATGGGGTACGCGGGCGAGTTCGGCACCACCAACTTCGCCGCCGACCCTCTGTTCGTCGAGCCCGGCCTCGTCTGGCGGTTGGCAGCCGGTTCCCCCTGTATCGACGCGGGCACCACCACGGGAGCTCCGACCACCGATCGGTACGGCCGCGCGCACGACGCCAGTCCCGATCTCGGCGCCCTCGATTGCATGCCCGGCGAGTAGGTATCGATGGCTCGTCCGCCTCGTGGCGCGGCGCGAGGGCTAGACCTCGATCCAGCGAGCTGCTGACCGTTTTCTGGGACTTTTTCTGAAAGTCCCGGTGTTTCTGGGGTTGTGAAACCTCAAC
>JAFGBI010000336.1 GCA_016933275.1 Polyangiaceae bacterium
CCTGAAGCGGACCTTCAGGATCGACGTGGAGCAATGCGATCGCTGCGGCGCGCGCCTGAAGCTCCGCGCCCTGCTCCTCACCAGCGCTGGCATCGAACGCTATCTCCGTTGGCTCACCTACCGCCGGCTCGAGTGGCGCGAGGTTTCGCCGCCGCCGGGGACGCCCTTCGGGTTCGGGTCGGGTCGAGGTCCGCGAGGGCGATCCGCGGCGGGGGCCGCCCCTCTGCTCCGCCCGTCGGCGCTCAGGGAAGTCGAGCGGGGCTCCTGAAGGGTTTCGCGTCGCCCGATGCTTCGGGATCGCAGACCGGCGGTGTTCGCAGTCCCCATTGCTGTTTCGAAGCGGGAGAGAGGCCGGCCACGGAGGGCTCCGGTTGCCTCACCGTGAGCCGTTGAGCTCCGCAGGATACGCGGCGACCGCAGCCGGCTCGCCGAGGCGACAACTTCTCTGAAACCGGGTCGTGGACTCGCCGGCCTGGGCAGGGCACGGTCCCACGGGTCACCAGCGGTGGCGAGCGCGCCACCGCCGTTTCGAGCCCGGCACCAGCGGGGCTGCTCGCCTCAGGTCAGCAGCACCCCAGCACATCCCACGGCTTGCCCAACCCGCTTGCAGCAGGTCGGGGCCCGCGCCGCGGGTCCCGTGCTGGGTCCCAGCTGCTGGGTGGGCTAGCGCCGGACCGGCGAGCTCCGGAAGTACGGCGGGTCCCGCACCGGGGCCCGGTGGGGCAGCCCGGTCGCTTCGTCGAGGTGGCGGAGGTCGGAGCGGACGTGCGCGGTATCGGTCACGATGGCGCGGACTGCTGACGCCGGTCAGGGCGGGACCAGCCATCGGACACCGGCAGTCCCCCCCCCAGACCCCCTCCCATTTCTCCTGCCTGGAGCTGCCGCACGCGGGCGACCAAGGATCCCGCTCGGGTGCGGAGGGTGTCGGCCTCCGCGGCAGCGATCGCTGCCGCCGTTCGGTCCGAACGCAACGAACGCGGGGCTCCCGGCGCCGTGCTTCCGTGATGCGCCTGCGGCACGACGGGCTCGCTCGGGGTGCGTCGCGGCGTCGAGGAGGTCGGATCGGGTCTTCCCGGGAAAGCGGAATCACATGCAAGGCTGGGCGCTCGGGGTGGTGATGGTGGGTGCGCTCGCGGGGTGCACGGAGCTCGAGGCGGAGCCGAGCTTCGCGAGGCCCGGAGCGGGCGGGAGCGCTGGCGTGGCCGGGGGCGCGACGTCGAGCCCGGGCGGCGCGGGCGGGGGTGCCGCGTCGAACCCGAGCGGCGCGGCCGCGCCGTATCTGGAAGAGGCGGGATCGCTCGCGCACACGCCCACGCCCTGTCTGGACTCGGTCGCGCCGCGCGATGACGCGGTCAAGCCCGTGGCGCTCCCGGGGAGCGCCGGCGCCGCCGGCTTCGACGTCGACGGTGAGCCGAGCACGGGCATCACCGTGTTCGACCGCTCCGGGAGCATGAGCGCGGGCTGGAGCGTGGGCGAGGTCCCCGAGGGGGAGGCCACCGACGCCGTGTTCGCCGACAAGTGGACCGCCGCGAGCGACGCGCTCGTCGCCTCCATCGTGCCCGTGGAGCACCGGGTGACCATCGGCGCCATCCAGTTCCCGCTGGGCGGTAACTGCGACGTCGCCCCGCTCGACGACGAGGGGCAGTTTGGCTTCCTGCCGGGGCCGGACTTCATCGCGGCCTGGGAGGAGCGCCACGGGAGCTACCCCCCCAGCGGGGCCACGCCGCTCCAGGATGCCTTCGTGCGGGTGGAGCAGGCCCTGGAGCAGGCCTGCGTCGATGGCGAGCTCGACGAGCGTCACTACGTCATCCTCCTGACCGACGGCGAGCCGAACTGCGGCACGGACCTCGCGGTGGTCGAGGCGATGGCGGCGCACTGGCTCGCGCACGGCATCGCCACCTACGTCTTCGGCCTCCCCGGCTCCGAGCCCGCCCAGGAGGTGCTCGATCGGATCGCGGTCGCCGGCGGCACCAGCGCGATCGTGGTTCCCGGCACCCCCAGCGAGCTCGGCAGCAGCATGGGGGCGGCCCGCTGAACGCGACGGGAGGGGGCCAAGCTGGACGCCGGGCACCGTGGGTCGAAAGCGAGGGAGGCGTGCTCGCCTCTCCTGTGGCAGACTCGGGACGTGGCGAGACAAAGGACGAGGCGAGATCGCACGCCAGGCCTGGTCGCGCTCACGTTGCTCGCCGCCTGCGCCGGGCGCGTGAGCGAGGAGCCCGGCGGCGACCCGGCGCTCGACCGCTCGAGCGGCGGGAGCGAGCAGGAGCCGAGCGGCGCGGAGGCGGAACGCACCGGCGGTGAGGCAGCGCGGACGGGCGCGGGCGGGACGACCGACGTGGGCGGAGCGAGCGCGCAGACCGGGGGGCGGGTCGCACTCGACGTCGTGGCCTGCCCGGGGGCGCCCCTCGACGCGGGCGGCGCGGCGGGCGCGGCGGGGGACGAGCCCTGGTGCACAGGCGTCGGGCTATACGTCGATCCGGTACCGACCGATGTCGTCATCGTGCTGGACCGGAGCGCGGCGATGGCCATCGCCGCGCGGGGATCGGATCGATCGCGGTGGGAGGAGGTCAACGAGGCGATCAGCGACTACCTCGCCAACCCCGAATCGGCCCCGCACGAAGCGGCGTTGGTGCTCTTCGGAGCGCACGGCACGCTCGACGTCGCGACGGAGTGCGACGCGCTCGGCTACGTCGAGCCGTTCGTGGGCTTCACGGCGCCGGAGAGCCGTGCAGACGCGCTGATCGGCCCGCTCCAGCGCACCGCGCCCACCGGTCTAGCACCGCTCACGCCGGCCCTGCTCGGCGCCCTCGAGCTGGCCCGGGAGCACGCGGCGTCGGACTCGCCATTGACTTTGACGAGCCTGGTCGTGCTCACCGCGAGCGACCCCACCGCCTGCGACGGCGCGGACGCGACCGCGGCGGTGGCCGCGGCCTGGCGCGACGAGGGAGTGCGCACCCACGTGATCGGGATCGGCGAGGTCGCGCTGGAACCGCTCGACGCGCTCGCCGCAGTGGGCGGCACCTCGCTCGCGATGTGGGTCGACGAGACGGACCTTGGGGTCGAGCTCGCCAGCGCTTTGCGAGCGACCACGACCCCCCGTTGGGACTGCAGGTTCGAGCTCCCCGAGCCTCCGCCGGGTCTGGAGCTCGACTTCGGCGAGACGCGGGTCAGCTACCGCGGCTCCGGCGGCGAGTGGCGGGAGGCCCTCGCGGTCGCCGGCAGCGAGCGCTGTGACGCCGGCGGCTACTACCTCGACGACCCCACCTTGCCCCAGCGGTTGTTCCTCTGCCCCTGCACTTGCATGGATGCGACGCCGGGCATGCTTGAGCTCGCCTTCGCGTGCGCGCCGGCGTACGGAGATGAGTAGCGCGGGGTGTCAGCCCGCGCCAAGCCGCGCTCCCGCGCAGGCCCCGAGCAACCCGTCGAGCGCGGCGGCGCTACTCCCCGCTCGCCGCCGTCGCTTCCACGATCTCGAAGAAGTGCCGGTCGGGGAGCATCCCGACGGCCATCCGCTGCTCCCGGCCGTCGACCGCGCGCGGTCCCCAGAACACACGCCCGCCCTGCTCGCGGATCCGCACGGCGGCCGCGCCAACGGGCGTCTCGAGCCCGAAGCCGACGTCGCCGGGGTGCGTGGTGCGACCGTCGCACTCGTACAGGGCCAGCGCAACCTCACCGAGCCGGAACACGACGGGCCCCTGGGCGGCGAACGGGTGGTGCTTCGGGGCCGCGTCCGACCCATCGCTGGGCGGAACGCCGAGCAGCGCCTGGTAGCGGGGGACGGCCTCCGCCAGGCTCGGGACGAACAGGCTGATGAAACGCAGCACGGGGACGGGACTCATGGGCACCAGAGTTCGTTCCGCGCCGCCAAGTTGAATGTGGTGGCGTAACGCCAGAACCGGCCAGAAGGGCGTCGAGAACGATGCGGAGAAGC
>JAFGBI010000337.1 GCA_016933275.1 Polyangiaceae bacterium
GCACGCCGATCGCCGCGGTTACGGCCGCAAGCGCACCATCTTCCTCGGGGATGGGAGCGAGCACATCTGGCGCTGCCAGCAGCAGTACTTCCCCGACGCAGAGGTGTGCATCGACTGGTACCACGTGGTCGAGTGACTCTAGAAAGCCGGAGGGTGCATCCACAACGCCGGCAGCGATGAGTTGAAGGCGTGGATGGACGAACAGAAGGGCCGACTGCGTCGCGGCTTCGTCGCACCCGTCCTGGCAGAACTCCGCCGCCGGAACCTCGCGATCCCCAAGACGGGACCAGGCAACAAGGGACGTCGCGAGCATCTCGCCAAGGTGGTCAAGTACCTCGGGGTGTCAGGAATCCAGGATCTGCACCCAGGACAACCGAGCCTATGGCGAGAGCAAGGTCGAGCTGTCGGAGCGTGAACGCGAGCAGCGGGAGGCGCAGGAGCTTGCCGCGGCGAGCGGCCTCCTACCGTCGTAGCCCATGGCCCTCACCACCGCTTGTGCAGGGCCCCCCTCGACCTGCCCCCTCGACCCTCGACCCCGGGGGATCCGGCGCCGGTGGTCGGTGATCGACGCTCATCCCCCCTCGCCAGCCTGCCCCTCGACCAGCCCCCCTGGACCCCTCGATCAGGGGGACCCGGGGCGCCGGTGGCGGCAGGGATCGACAAGCGTCGACCCTCGACCACCGCCGCCATCCCCCCACGCCCCCTGGACCCCGACGTCGGGGGGGGGCGGACCGGGCGCCCGTGCGGTCGTCAGGGATCGATGGTCACCTGCGATGCCCCAGCGAGACGGTCTCGCCCTTCAGCCGCCGCATCGCGATCTCGATCGGCTGCTTCGTGAACGGGTTGATGCCCGCGCGGCTGCCAACGACCTCGTACATGTCATCCCCGAGCTGCACTCCGGCTGCCCACTTGGCGAGCCAGTCGTGAAGAGAGCCAGCGGTCTCGTGGAACGAGGCGCCGTTGTCGAGCGACTCGCTCGTGAGGATGCGCCCGTCCGGGTGCTCGCAGTCCAGGCAGGACCAGGTCGCGCACCCCCAGTTACAGATCGCGACCAGCTTCGAAGGCCACCACCAGACTGGATCGTCAGCGTTCTTCCGCTGTGCCAGGTAGCCTTCGACGAGGTCGCTTCCCAGGTCGTCATCAACATCGCCCCCCGGTCTGACTCCGATGATACCGTACCCGGGCCCGAACCCGCCGTTGGCAACCTCCGTCAGGATCCGCACGTAGAACGACGGCAACTCGAACCCCAATCGGGACTCCGCAGCCTCAACAGCAGCGGCAGTTGCAGGCAGGTACGCCTGGGTGCTTCCCATGTCCACCCGGGTCGTCTCGTCAGCGACGCGCTCGCGGAGGAGCTTGATGAGCTGATCGTTGGCGGTGGTTGGCATGTTCGATCGGTCCGGATCTACGCCATTGCTCGAACGACCTTCTCGATCTCCGCAGCGGCATCGCGGGCGGCAATCTCCAGGGGCTCGAACGCCTTCGAGTGCATCTCCAGGAGCGTGCCTGCCTTGCGTGTATTGGCCGGGTCCATGTTCCGGTCCGTGCCCAGAGCCGCCTGAACGTCGTCGAGTGAGCGCTTCAGGGCGGTGAGGAGTCCGCCCGTCATGGTCACGATCGTCAGCTCCTCATTCGCCAGTCTCTCCAGGTTCGCTGCCAGCTCCGCCTCGCGCCGCGGGGACGCAAGCCCGAGAAGCTCGAAGACGCCAAGGAACGGGGATGGCTTCATTTGGCTCGCACTCATCGCAATCGCGTGAGCACGGATGAGCGAACAGTGCCCGCGAAGGGCGTCGAATCCTCCACGGAGCTCGTCGGCCTTGTGCCTGTGCTTGCGGCAGAGTTCGTTGAACGTCGCCACCGACGCCTCGCTCCCAACGGTGAACCAGAACCCTGTCAGAATGGAAGACTCCTCTCGCAGGAGAGCCATGTCCTTCCGAAGTTCTTCGAGCATCGCGAGAACGTGTCCCTTCGCCCCCGGGTGCTTCTGCTCCAGGTAGGCTCGACCATCTCGAACCGCTTCCACGACCTTGCGGACGTTGCCGATGCCTTCAGCTACGGCCTTGATGGTGTCGAGCACTTCTTGAGCGATCGTCATCGTGAACCCTCCCCGTTGGTGTCGGACCTAGCGGGGACGATAGCGTGAAGCCCTCACGGCTTCACGCCCTCGGGGTTCATGTCGAGCATGGCGACGAATCCGGCCCACGCCGGGCAGAGCGGCCACGCAAGCCCGGGTACGGCGCCGCCGACGTTGACGCTCCTCCCCACCTCTGGCACCTCCCTGCCGTGGACCTGTTTGCCCTCCGACGCGGGCTGGTGCGGGCCCTGCTGGCCACCCTCCTTACCGTCGCCTGCCGCTCCCCGTCACCCTCGGCCCCATCGCCGACACCCGTCGTGACGGTGGCCGCGCCCGCGCCGTCCGCCAAGGCTCCACCCGCTGCGGAGCCCGAGAAGCCCCCGTGCGACCAGCTCCTCGCCCTCCAGGCGGTCTTTGCTGGCGGCACACCCGAACCCCCTTGCCCGGCCGAGTAGTCCGCCATGGTGCTCGTGACGGGCGAGGACGAGACAGGGCGGCAGGAGCTGGCTCGGCAAGCGGGCTGCTTCGCCCGCGCCACCGAGAGCAAGGTCGAGGTCCCGCTGTGCTGCCCTGCATCTCTGGAGGCTCCTGCGGCAGCTCGAACCGGGGGAGGCAAGAGCTGCGAGCAGGCCCGGCAGGAGTACGTCGCCGCCTTTGACCCGAAGGCGGTCAAAGACGCTCCGGCTCCGGAAGTGACGGCCGGCATGCACGGCATGATCCTGAACCTGGGCCAATATCTCGTCGTCTGCTCCGTGGCGGACACCTCCGGTGTCACTATCTGCGCCGCGGTGCAACACGGCCGGGTGCAGGGGGTGACCGTGAGGACCATGCCTGCCAGCATCGAGATGGCCGACTGCGTGGCGAGGACGGTGAGGGGGATGAGCTTCCCGGCCCATCCCCGGATGGACGTGACCCGGACGACGTTCGCACCGTCGGAGTAGCGGGGTGACCATAACCTCCGCCCCATCCACCTCCACCGCCGCCGCCTTCGAGGCGACCAAGGCAGCCGCCCTCGACCCCGACTGCGACGACGAGGCGTACTGGCGCCCGTTGCGGCTCCTCCAGGGGCGCAACCCCAACGAGGTCTGGTCCTTGGTCGAACCCCTCGCTGACGACGATCGACCCGACCTTCGGAGGCTCGCACCCGACGTGCTGCGCTACCTCGGGGGCCGCCCCCAGCCCCTGCTGGAAGAGACGGTCGCCCTCGTCCGAAGGATGCTCTCCGTGCCGCAGCCTCCTGTCGTTCTGGCCGCCGTGGCCGCAGCCTTTGTGGACCTCGCTCACCCGGCGGCCGCCGAGCTGCTCAAGCCACTGGTGGGCCACCCCGATCCCGAGGTCCGTGGCGCGGTCGTCCACGGCCTCCTTCCCGTCGCGAGGCTCGTGGTGCCGGAGCTGATCCAGCTTTCCGGCGATGAGGTGGCGGACGTTCGCAACTGGGCGACGTTCGGGCTCAACACGCACCTTGGCGAGCCTGGTGCCGATGACTTCGTGGACTCGGAGGCCATCAGGGACGCCTTGGCGGCCCGTCTCGACGATCCTCACGACGAAACCAGGGCTGAAGCCGTAGAGGGACTCGCTCGACGAAGGGATCCTCGTGCCCTCCCCGTGCTCCTACTGGAGCTGGAGCGGGTGCCAGAGTGGCACCACTACATCGAGGCGGCCGAGGCGCTCGGGGACCCGTCGCTGTACCCGGCGCTGCTCAGGATCTCGGAGCTGGAGGAGCCGCCGTTCGACGTGACCGCGGCACTTGAGGCGTGTAGGCCCGGACGGGGGCGATGGGGACGGGTTCGGTGGCGAGGCCCCCCTCCCAGCAGCCGTTGACGTTTCCCGTTGGCTCTGGCAGCACCGACTGAGCGCAGCGAGAGCCCACGTAGGATCCCACCGCCCATGAGCACCCCCAAGAAGCCCAAGCCCAGGCGGGTCAAGTGGTCCGTCGGAACCGCCCTCTCCGAGGGAAAGATCGTCGAAACCCTCCCGATGGCCGAGATCCAGAAGCTCCCGAAGCTGTCGGCGGTCATGATCGATTTCGCGCTTCCGATCACCTCGCTGATGTCGGCTCCGATCAGCAAGAGAACGGCGCTGCTGCCAGGGACGACCTAACAGGTAGGGGTCTCGGCAGAACCGCAGCTATCGGCGAGATTCTGAAGGAGCTGGCTGCCGAAGGGAGAATCGAGAAGCGCTCCGGCGGCAAGTGGGTCGAGGCCGAGGGGGAGGTCGATGAGTAGCGTGCGTACCCGTTCCCGCCCTACGTTGCGGAACGGGAACGGTTCGTGCGTCGCCGAGAACGGACCCAGCGAAGGTCCCACCCTCGAGTGGCGGCTACGCCCATGGATCTGGCGGCCAGAGGGCCAGCCTGCGTCTTCGAGGCCGCGAGAGTCCAAACGTCGGCTCCGGGGCGACTCGCTGGGATTTCGGCGATCATTGCAGGCTCCCTTGCCGCTCCCAGCGGACGGGGTTAATCTTCCCCGTGAAGGAAATATTTCATGGCCGAGCTGTCCACCGCCGAGGTCGTCGCTCTGTTCGGGGTTCC
>JAFGBI010000338.1 GCA_016933275.1 Polyangiaceae bacterium
TCTTCTCCACTCCGCCCGTGGATTTGTCGCCGCCCGTGGATTCGTCGCCGCCCGTGGATTCGTCGCCGCCCGTGGATTCGTCGCCGCCCGTGGGCTCTGCTCCGCCGGCGGATCTCGTGCCGCCGAGGCCCGGAAACGCGGCGCCCTCGGTGTCGAGCGCGCAGCCGCCGTGGGACGCCGCCACCGCGAGCGTCGCGAGCGACAGCAAAGACAAGGATCTCGACCAGCGTGCAGTCATTCTCCTCGACCCCTCGAAGCCCTCCCCGGCTCCTCCGCGGGATTCATGGACCGACCGATCATGCCGTGGCTTTTCCCGAGATGCACACGGGATCGCAACCGTGCGTCGTTCCAGTGATTCTGCGCTGGGCGCGCAGCCGCTCTCTCCCCTTCACCCACAAGAGCGGCGGCGTGCCGATCGTCCACCGGACGAGATCTGCTGTGCGCGCCGCGACGAGCCTTTCCTCGTGGATGCCCTCGAGATGGCGCCTCGGGCAGAGGGTGACGAGGTCATCGTCCTCGCCGCTGCCACCCCGCGGGCGGAACACGACGTGGGGTCGGTTCTCCGCCGCGCCGTCACGGATCGAACCCGCGCAGCGCCCGCGACCGGGAGCGAACACACCGTCATCTCGGATCAGGCGCCGCCGCGCCATGCTGCGCCGAGCCGAAGCGGTGCCACCGCGCCCTCGAGGCCGCGTTCGAGCCAGATCTGGAGACCGGCGAGCGCCGTTCGGAGGGGACCGGCGGGGTGCTCGTCCGGAGGCGTAGACGTCCCGATCGTCGGGGGTTCGTCGGCGGGCGCAGACGTTTGGATCGTGGCGGCGGGCTCGGCTCTGTCTCGATGCGCTGGGCTGTTCGGTTCGCCTCCATTGCCGCCCTGCGCATTGCCGTGCACAGCGCCGCGGCGTGGTAGATTCGGCCGATGCGGCACCGGAACCGGACAGGCACGTGGGACGATGGGCGAGTAGCGGGCATCTTCGCGCTCCTCGCCGCCAGCATCGGTTGTGGTGGCGCGATCAACCAAGACGGCAAGAACCACCATCCCTCCGGCGGACAGGAGCCGGGCGGCAGCGCCACGGGAGGCGGCTCGGTCGAGGCGGGCCGACCGTCGCCGGGTGAAGGCGCGGCAGGATTCGGGGGTACCTCGGGCAGTGGCGGCAGGATCGCGGATGGGGCCGGGCCGGCTTCCCTGGGCGGTACGGGAGGCCAGGCCGCGGGTGGCGCCGGGGGCGCCCCACCGAGCCTTGGCGGTGCCCCACCGAGCCTTGGCGGCGCCCCACCGAGCGGCGGCGGCACCCCACCGAGCGGCGGCACCAGTCAGGGCGACACGACCGAGGCAGGCCAGGGCGGTGCTTCCGTCGTGCAGGCGGGGTCGTCTCCCGGCGGCCAAGGGGGCGATCCATCCGACGAGTGCATGGTCGATGCCGACTGCGTGCTATTCGCAGATTGCTGTCACTCCTGCGATGCCTACCCCGCCGCGCGCGTGCCCGAACCCTGCCCGGATGACTGCATACAGACCTGTCCCGATGACGCCGTGGCCCGCTGTCAGGAGGGGCGCTGTGTTGGGGACATCCCCTGCAGCCCCTTCTCGAGCTGCGGCAACGACCACTATTGTCGATACGCCGACGGTCGGTGCGGGCGCGGCGAACTCGTGGGCCGCTGCTGGCGCCGTTTCGGCGCTTGCGATGACGATGGCTCCCCCGCCTGCGCCTGTAACCTCGATCTTCCCGTTCGCAGCGCGTGCAGCGCGATCGCATCCGGGGTGGACGTGGATGCCTACTATGTGCCCCGCGGGGATTCGTGTCATCCGGCGATCGATCCCGATCCTCGCATGGAAGGCATATGGCTCCATGATTGGACCGGCGACAATCTGTCGTACTTCACCATCGCGCTCTGTGGGGAGGGGAGAGCGCGCTACGTCTTCTTCGAGGGACCCCAGGGCCTCTCCCAGCTCGAGGTCGAGGGTCGCTCTGCCGCGACGAGCGCCACCGAGGTGGAGGCCCTCTTCTTCACGCCTGGACCGTTTCCGTCCTTGCCGCAGGTGACGTTGACCTACGACCCCGCGCGGGACACGGTTTCGCGAGACACCTTCGACGGCTATGAGACCGACGGCCGCAGCGTCAGTCCCGAGATGTCCCTCTATCCCATCACCGCCTGTGACTGACACCCAAGCGCCACGTGCCTATCTTGCCCCCACCGCAACCCGACACGACGCATAGCCGGGACGCGACACCACGAACTCGTGCCGACCGGACGCGACGATGATGGGCGAGTGCCCTCGATCTTGGTCGACGGGCTGATCGTCGACCGCGACGGCACAATCCGGCACGGAGCACCGAACGGATACCACTCCGGGGTCGGGAGTGCGGGCCATAGCGAATGTCATCGTCTTCGCGTCGCCTGGTCCGAGCACCACTTCTCGCCAAACCGGCACGTATCCTGGATGTTCCACGGTGACCCAGCGCAACCTCGGAGTCGAGGCGCGTGGAGGTTGTCACTACGAGCCGTCCGTCAACGCGCAGCGTGGCATCCGGTGGCTCGGTCCTGACCTCGAGAGTCGCAGTCGAGCGGGTAAGCTTCGCTATCGCCTCGTCTACTTCTCGGTGCCGCTCGGTGGTGAGCGGCGCGCCGGGGGCGTCTAGGTAGCGGACATTCGCATCGACGGCCGCGGCGAAGTGCCGTGCCGCCGCGTGAGCCTGGGCGGCGTTGTAGAGAACCGATCGCTGCGGCATGATGCCGTAGGCGTGCTCGAACAGGATCGCTGCGGCCTCGAAATCTCCAGCATCCGCCCGGGCTAGCGCTGCCTCGACCACCGCGCTCGCGTGGGCTGCAGACGGAGCATCGGCCGTAGCGAGAACCGACCGCGGTGCGAGGAGCAGCGCCGCCGTCAACCCGACTCGCCACCAGTGGACCCCGAGGAGAACGCCTTGCTTCATTCCTCCGGACCCCTTCGATACGGGTTCTGGCGATCGAAGGATGGCGCGGTCCCCACCGCAATCGGGGCCCGCCCAGGTCGGTTCGCAACGACTGTCGAGCCGGACGGCGAAAACACCCGAGTAGGGTCCGGTGCTTTCGCCGTGACAGACGGTACAGGACCACGGAAGCTCGCAGCGCCGGGGGTCGGTGCCTCGGCGCGCCGCCCTTTCATCGGCGTCGCCCCCGGGCGCAAGACGGGCGGGAGCGTCACCGAATCGTCGGCACCGCCCGCCTTCCCTTCGGCAAGTTCGGTCCGGGGACTGAGGTCGGGCGTGGCTGGTGAGGTCGCCGTTGACGTTGCCGCCCCGTAGGATCGGCTGCCGGGCGAGGGCAGGCGAGTGGCCAGGAGGAAGGCCGCGCTCGCGATCCCAGTCCCCGGCGCTGGGCACCACAGCCCCACTCGCGCTCGAGCCGACCATCGTTCATTGGCGGCAACGCCCGTCAGGGAAGTCCGGGTCCTCGCTCCTTGCGGCAAGAACGGAGCACTTGACGCGTACCCCGCCGAGGCGGTGATCGGAAGCGTCCCTGGAGTCGCAAACGGCAACAGTGCGTTGGCGAACTCAACCACCGATCCGAAGCGTTCAGGCAGGTCGGCGAGGGCCCGGTGGACGACCGCCGCCAGCGCACGGGACACGCCGCAGCGTGCCGCCAAGGAGACGACGTCTCCATGCATCACCTCGTACAGAACCTGGTGGGGCTCTGGTGCATTGCGCACACACGCGCCAGATAGCGCTTCGTACAGGATCGCCCCGAGCGCGAAGATGTCGGTGCGTTCGTCAATGGGTAGCGGGCACAAGCGTCGATGCCCTTCCGGCGGTCGCCGCTCAAGCCAGCGTCCTTCGCATTGCGGCGGAGGCGTCGGGCCAAGAACCCCCCAGTGCGTCCGCTCGGCAGGTCGACGAGGTACATCGTCACCCACTTCTCCGCGGGCTCGGGCGCGTCCTTGTGGAGGCCGTGGGCTGTGCGCTAGAGCACCGATCAGGTTGCCGACAGCAACGGCAGCGCTGGAAACACGTCCGTGCGAGGCGAGGACGCGTTTCCAGCGCTGCCTCTGGAGAGGTCCGCTGCCGGTTCGGTGCTCTAGGTTGTTGATTTGACGCAGCAA
>JAFGBI010000339.1 GCA_016933275.1 Polyangiaceae bacterium
GCGCCGAAGGAGTAGCCCATGGACCCGAGCAGCTTCACCACCATCGCCGAGGTCTTGAAGGCCACCGGTCCCTACGGTTTATACGTTACTTGGAATCAGCTCTCGGTGAGCCGATCCAAGGAGGCACATGGCTGGCAGCGCCAAGGAGATTCGGTGGGATCGCTTCCCGCGCGTGGAGGCCCTCACTGAGGGCAAGAAGTGGCTCGAGATCCAACACACGCTCGGGCTCGCCACCAACACGATCGAGGCGTACGCGCGCGGCCTCGAAGACTTCCTTCGCTGGTGCAAAAAGAGCCGCGTCGATGGAGCAAAGGCGGGGCGCGCCGAGGTCGCAGGCTTCATCGGCGATCTCCGCAAACGACCCAGCCCACGCGGAGCCAACGTCGTCTCGATGGAGTCCGGCACCGGGCTCTCGAACGCGACGATGCAGCAGCGGCTCACGGCGATTCGGCTCTTCTTCGACTACCTCATCGAGGAGGGCCACCGCGACACCAATCCCGTCGGTCGCGGCCGCTACACGGCCGGCAAGGGCTTCGGAGCGGGCAAGCGAGAACGCGGGCTGCTTCCTCGTCGCAAGAAGCTCCCGTGGATTCCGAGCGACGAGGAGTGGCGGCGGCTGCTCGACGAGGCGCGCGGCGAGACGATCCGCAACCGCTGCATGCTGGCTCTCGCCTACGACGCCGGGCTCCGACGTGAAGAGCTGTGCGGCCTCGAGTCGGGCGACATTCAGCCCGCCCATCGCCTGCTACGAATTCGCGCTGAGACGAGCAAGAGCCGTCAGGATCGGATCGTCCCGTACTCGGAGACGACGGGCGTGCTGCTCGGCGCTTACCTCGAACATCGGCGTGGGCTATCTCGCAAACGCGGCCCGCTCTTCCTCTCGGAGTCGCGCCGCAACCGGGCCGCGCCGATCACGCTGTGGACCTGGTCGAAGATCGTGCGCCGCCTCGCGAACGCCGCCGAGCTGCCGCAGTTCTCGACACACACGCTCCGGCATCTCTGCCTAACCGACCTCGCCCGCGCGGGCTGGGACCTGCACGAGATCGCGCGTTTCGCGGGTCACCGCAACGTGTCGGTCACGCAGCAGTACATCCACCTCTCCGGGCGTGACCTCGCGGCGAAGCTCGCGAAGGGCATGGCGCAGGTCCACGAGTGGCGTGCCCGCCAGATCCACGACCTCGCCGACGAGAAGGAGCAGTCATGACATCTGCCGCCCCGAACCCCTCACGCAAGAAGACGCCGTGGAGACCGCCGCTGCCGACCCCGCACTACAGGCGCGAGCCGGCGCTGACGAAGAAGGAGCGCGACGCGATAATCGCACACCTCGGGCACCGCGACCCGCGAACCCGGCGCCGCAACCGTGGGCTGTTCGCGCTTCCCGACAACCACCCGCTCGCGCCGCTGCTGCGCCCGGCGTTGGACGCTCTCGCGATGATGGGAACGAGGCGGCACGACCAAAACTCCGCGCTCGACATCCTCCTGCGCGCGTGCCTCGACGCTGGGGCCACCTTCTGGGCATGGGATCGAGAGCAGTGGCTCGACCTGCTCGGACGGAACTCGCGCGAGTTCAGACCACGCGTCGACGCTGTCGTCTCCCAGAGCGTCCGCATGGATCTCGCCGCCATCGCATACCTGCACGGCTGGTTCCGCGATGTTCGCGCTCTCGGGCGCTTTCGCCGCGATGCCCTCGCGCGCCGGGTCTTCGGCCAGGACATCGTCCACGCAGCCGCGAAGCGCGTGACCGAGCCGCTCAAGCAGTGGGGTTACCACCCTGGTGTCCCGCACCTCGGGTGCCTTTGCGAGGCGCTGCTGCAGAACGAGAGCCCGCACCTCGAGGATCTCACCACCGAGGGGCTTGAACGGTTCAGGATGCAGGCCGACATCGGTAAGCGGTCGCTCTTCTACCAACTCTCCAAGTCGCTCGCGGTGATAGGAATTCTCGACGAGCCGTTGCCCATCGCACCGTCCACAAAGCCGTTGAAGACCTACAACATCGCGGAAGGCGTGGCGGCGACGTGGTCTACGTGGGTCGAGCGATGGCACCGAACCTCCACGCTCGACAGCCGAGACGACATCCGATGGCATATGTACAAGCTCGGTCGTTGGCTTGCCGCGCACTATCCCAAGGTCGACTCGCCCGAGCGATGGACGCGCGATACTTGCGTCGACTACGTCGCCGCCGTGAGCCGCATGCGTGTGGGCGACTACACCGTACGCAAAGTGAAGCGGGCGCGGCTGGGCCAGCCGATGTCGCCCCGTGCGATTGCATCCGAGCTCGTCGCCGCCCGCACCTTCTTCACGGATTTCCAGGAGTGGGGCTGGATGCCGAGAAGGTTCGATCCGAATCGCAGCCTCGCGCTTCCTCGCAGCCTCAAGGCCAAGATCGCGACGAAGCCACGGGTGATTGCCGACTCCACCTGGGCGCGTCTTCTCGCGGCCGGGCTTCACCTCGAACAAGACGATCTTCCTCGAGGAGGACGCGATCTCGTGCAGGAGTTCACGTACCCGATCGAGTACGCGCGGGCGGCCGCGCTCGTGTGGCTATTCGCGGGCCTGCGTAGCGACGAGGTCAGCCGCCTGCGCGTCGGGTGCGTGCGGTGGCAGGAGCCCACGTCGGCGACGTCGAAGGACCGCGTCTGCCTAATCGACATCCCCGTGAACAAGACCAAGGCCGACTACACCAAGCCCGTCGATCCGCAGGTCGGCAAGGCCATCGAGGCGTGGGAGACCATCCGCCCCGAGCAACCTCAGCGCATCGACCGCAAGACCGGCGAGAGCGTGGACTTCCTGTTCATGCACCGCGCGCGGCAGATGCGGCGGGAGTTCATCAACGAGTCCATCATCCCGATCCTCTGCCGGAAGGCGGGCATCGCGCTCGACGACGTGCGCGGCCCCATCACGAGCCACCGTGCGCGCGCCACCATCGCCAGTCAGCTCTTCAACGCTCGCGAGCCGATGACGCTCTTCGAGCTGCAGGCATGGCTCGGTCACGGGTCGCCCGCCTCGACCCAGCACTACGTGGCGATCACGCCGACGAAGCTCGCAAAGGCCTACGCCGACGCGGGCTACTTCGAACGCAACATGCGCGCGATCGAGGTCCTCGTCGACCAGGACGCTGTCAAACAGGCCGCTGCCGGTGAGCCGTGGCGCTTCTACGATCTCGGCCACGGCCTCTGCGCCTACGAGTTCTTCGACCAGTGCGCGCACCGCATGGCGTGCGCCCGCTGCGACTTCTACCGGCCGGGCGAGTCCGACCTCGTCCAGCTCATGACCGCGAAGTCGAACATCCTGCGCTTGAAGCAGGAGCTACCCCTGACCGACGAGGAGAAGGCCGTCGTCGACGGTGACATCGTCGCCATCGAGCACCTCACGAAGAAGCTGGCTGATCGTCCGACGCCATCCGGGCAAACGCCAACCGAGCTGCGCTGCTGTGGGGCCGGAGCGTGCTCTCGGCGCTTGACTCCTGATTCCACATAATCGTTGCCGTCTTGGGCTGGGCCTTCTGGCGGGTGAACGAGAAGAAGGACCGCGAGCTGAAGGACCTGCACGCGACCGTGGTGAAGA
>JAFGBI010000340.1 GCA_016933275.1 Polyangiaceae bacterium
CGTTCGGAACGCTGGGGGTGCTCCACGCCTCGTCGCTGTGCATCCACGTCATCGGGCGAGCCATGGCCTGGGCCCGCGACCGGGACCAGTAGCATGGCCAGGTGACGCAATACCATCCCACCTATGCGCTGCGGTCCTCCTTGAATTGTCGCGGGGTCGTGCTGCCGTCGACGGTGGCCCACCCGTTCGCGAACCCCTTCCCACGTGACGCATCATCGGGGCGGCGCTTCGATGCGCGCGAGCCACGGCCACCCGAGCCGTCCAGGCCCTACCATGAGGACCACCACCTGCCCCGGCTCGGTCCGTTCCCAGAGGTCGCTCCGGGCTTCCACCCTCAGGAGGCCGCTCTCGCCTGGTCGGAAGTCCTTCACGTCGAGGTAGTGGTGGCCCCTTCGCCAGCGCTTCGATAGTACCTCGACGCTGTGGCGCTCGAGCGGCCCGCTGTTGCTGCCATTGATCAGCAGCCCGAGGCCCACGCAGAAGGTCGGCAAGCCGACGAACATCAGGATCGCGTGGCTAGGGTGCAGGCGCCGCAGGAAGAGCCAGGGTCCGACCAGGTAGAGCGCCCAGAGCGCGAAGCCCACGCCAGCGCACGCCACGGGGGGGAGTTCATCGAGCGGCAGTCGCCACGTCGTCCCGATGACAGTCAACAGGATCCCAATCACGGGCATCAGCACGGGGAAGGCGCGCACCAGCCCCGAGAGCCGCGAGGGCTCGCGCGCCGGACCCAGGAAGAGGGGCAGCGCGTTCGACAGCGCCACCAAGGCATCGACGATACCGCGCGCGCGCTCGCCCTCCTCGGCGGTCTGCGGCTGCAGCCGAAAGCAAGCGAAGAGCCACTCCCCTCCCTCGTTGATGGACACCCAGTCGCAGCGCCGCTCGAAAGGATCGGCGATCCAGCTCTGGAGGTCGGCCGCGCCGAGCACCTCCGCGATCTCAGCGTCCGACGAGTCCGAGGCGAAGCGCACACCGTCGAGGC
Source organism: Polyangiaceae bacterium (assembly GCA_016933275.1). Taxonomy (GTDB): domain Bacteria; phylum Myxococcota_A; class Polyangia; order Polyangiales; family Polyangiaceae; genus JAFGBI01. The sequence goes on from JAFGBI010000340.1 coordinate 980, forward strand.
GCGGGTCGCCCGCTTGCAGGGAGCGAGTCGGGTTCACGTGCTCCAGGCTAGAATCGATGAACGGGGCGGCGCCGAGCGCGATGCGCGGCCGCCCTCGCACGCGGTGGCGCGCCGAGGAGGCGCCCCGGTAGGGTTCCTGCTCCGACTCCGCGCTCGCGCTGCCCGGCGCGGTTTCGACCCGCGTGCGCAGGTGCACCCTGACCTCGGTCGGAACGCGCTCACCATGGACCCGGTGACACAAGGAGACGAATGCCTCCGCGACCGTCTGACCGCGCAAGGCGCGCACCCGGTCGCCGCGCTCGACCGTGCCGCCTACGAGTCGGGCGAGCCAGGCCAGTACCTCGTGTTCCCAGGGAGCGCGGTCCGATGAATCGGCGTGCGGGGGGCGTGGGTTGTTCAAGCGGTGGGTCCTCGGACAGTCCAGCGAGCGTGCCGCAACGCGGTCGGGGTCACGCGCTTCTTGAGCTTCGCGCGCGCGGTCGCGAGCTTCAAGGCCTTGTTGACGGCGCTGCGGGACAGCACCGTGCCAGGGTGAAGCGCGCAGTGGCGGACTTGCGCCCGTCGCGCCAGCTCCGTACCATGACTTCGTGGTTTCCTGCGTCAGGGGTCAGTTGATTTGGCATTGGGATCGAGGGGCCCTATGCGGTGCGGCGGCGATGGTGGCGTTCGCTTGCGGTGACGGTCAGCCAGAGACCCCGATACGGTCTGGCCCTGCCGGAGGGGACACCGGTGCCACCGGTGGCGGAGCGCCGGATTCGCCGTATTCGGAGCCCTGCTGCGGATCACGACCTCCCACACATTCTCCGACGCAACTGCATCCCGCAAGATTCACGCTGCGTCGCGTGGTAGGACCTCCGCTGGTGGCCCCTGCGACCGCACCCGCTGCACGTGGTCGCGCGGTTAGATGCCATGCGTTCCGACCTCGCCTGACGCCGTCGGGCGGCGAGCTCGTCGGCGAGGTTGCTCGCCGTGCCGAAGTAGACCTCGTCGGGGGAGCGGCCGTTGAAAGCATGACAAGGGGGTGGCGGTCGGATCGCGCACCGAGAGGGGCGCGCGCCGGCGTAGTTCGGCATGGGTGCGTCCGAGGCCCCGCTCCCCCTCGCCGCCTGAACGACTGCCAGCCGTCCGCCCGGCGGTCGCCACTAGCGCGTTCACGTGGCGCCGTGGCGGGGCTTCGTTCCCGGCTCGCGCTCGGGCACGGTTGCGTGCGTCAACGCCACCGTGGTCCCCCACCGCGGACCTGACGCCGGGTTATGGCTTCACTCTTTGTGCACCGGACGCCTCTCGCCGGGTATACTCTTTGTGCCCCGTGTCCCCTCTTTGTGCTTCGACGCGGCCATCCGAGGTTTTTACGTAGCCAGCGAAGGCCTCACGAACAAAGATTCGTCACTGCGATTTTTTCCCGCGCTCTCGGCTCTTTGTCGGGGCTCTCACGAAGCGGTTCGCGCAGCGCCCACGCTCGTTCAACCTGGATTTCGCGCCGACGACGGACGCCATGCTGGAATCCGAAGCAGATTTCGAGCCTTGTCCGCGTTCAGCGCGCGCAGAACTAGCGGCGCTGGTTCGAGCACGACGGGCGCGGAGAAGGCCGAAGGCTGCGAGGAGTACGGCATGGCGAAGTAATGATCCCCCGGCAAAGCCGGGGGCTTTCGGGGCGTGAGCCGCTCAAAGCGGCTGTGATTGGCGCGGCTCATGAGCCGC
>JAFGBI010000341.1 GCA_016933275.1 Polyangiaceae bacterium
CTAATTCGAGCACGACGGGCGCGGAGAAGGCCGAAGGCTGCGAGGAGTACGGCATGGCGAACTAGGAGGCGCGAAATCCAGGTTTAGTCCTCGAGTACCGCGGCGAGCGTGGCGGCGGAGAGCACGCGCTCGGCGTAGCGGTCGAGGGTGGCATCGTCGGCAGCGGCGACGCGAGCCTGCGTTGCTTCGTCTAGAGGACCAAACTTGATCCGCAACTGCTTGAGGACCGCTGTCCGCAATCGCCGGAGCCCCTCTCGGACTCCCCTGTCGTAACCTTCCTGTCGAAGTTGCTCGGCGCTAGTCATGGCTACCTCTCGGAGACCGGGGTCAGCGAGCTTTTCGGCGAGTGCTTCGACGCTGCCAATCTCGCTAACCTCACGAATGTAGCAGAAGAGCGTGGCGGTGGCTTCTGGGCCGTCGGGAGAGCGGTACTGGCGAGCCAGAAGCTCATTCCAGGCCTCGAAGGTACGCTCGAGGCGGCCGAAACGGGCGTCGCGAAGCAGCCAGAGCGCCAGACGCGCAAACATCGACATCTGCCGGGCCAGAAGCTCCTCGTCGGAAGCGCGCGAGATATCATCGAGCAAGAAGCGGAAGCTGGGTACAACGCTCGCCCAGGCCGGGTGCCCAATGAGCTCAGCCGGGAACAGGTCGTGAAAACTTGTCGCCGACTGCCAGGTCTCCTCGTCGTGGTGAAGGACGAGCGGCACGATGAGCGGGAGCTCGCGCACGCCCTCGTGTCGCGGAGGTAGTGCTCCCAGACGCGCACCATGTAGAGCAGCATGCGGAACGCCATCAGCGGGTCGTCGCTGCTCTGGTGCTCGAAGAGCACATACACGAACACGAAACCGCGCTGGTCCTTGAGCGGCACCGAGTACAGCAAGTCGAGATGGCGCTGCATCAGCTCCGCATCGACGAACGAGCCCGTCTCGACCTCAAGCCTGTCGAGGTCGAGCACCTCGAGCAACTCGGGGGGCAGCACGCTGCGCAGCTCGCCGATGGCATCCTCGCGCTTGGTGAAGACGCGCTTGACGAGGGAGTCGTGCGGGGTAGGCACGGCCAGCAAATAGCCCCAAGCCGCCCCGCCGGCAAGCGCAGAGGCCATCAATACCGCAGGAAACCCGCTGCCAACTTCCTCCCTTAGCCGCGATGCCCCGACGCCGCTACAATCGACGGCGTGAGGGGCCTTTGCGAACACCGTGCCGGCAGCGATCACCGCCCGGCGCTTCTGCGCGTGCAGCGCCCGCGAGAGCGCGTCCGGCACCAATGCGCTCCGCGGGCGGGACACACCCGGGGCTGCGCTGAGCTACGCGAAAACAAGCGTCTGGGCTTTCGAGTTGCCTGCCCGCACTCGCGTCGGGCGATCCGGCCTGCAAGTGCGCGAAGGCATCGGAGAAATCGGCTTCCGCTGCGACGACTCGCGTCAGAGTTATTCCTTGGGGCGAGGGATGAGGACTTCGCGCCCTCTGATCGAGTCGCGCCGACGCCATTCCGAGCCGCCACCGGTCGCACCAGGCCGCATCCTCGCTCCGCGATGAGCGTGCCGGTCCAGCGGCAGAGGTACTGGGGCGCTCGCGGCCCGGGCGCCGTCGCGAGCCCCGCCAGGCCTTCTTGCACCATCGTGTCCGTCGCGCGCTTCGCGCGGGCCTTCCGTACTCGCTCCTCTGCCCAGTCCCACCACGGCCGCCACGTCTTCGGCTTCCACCAACAGCGGAACCGACGACACCCGGCGGCAGGGCTTGGGGCGTCGCCGCTGGCGACGGCGACGCGAAGACGGGCGCCAGGTGAGCGGGCGCCACGTTGACCGGCACGCCTTCCCCGGGCATTCCCGAGGAACGCGAGGGGCGAACGGCCACGGCGTTCCCGGACGCCTGCGCCACCGCGGCAAGCTCTCGCGCCGTATCCGTTCACGCCCCCACAGGGCGCGCCCCGCGTGAGCGCCGAGGGTCAGGCGGCGTGAGGCGTGGCGGTTGCGCGTGGTGCGGTAGGAGCTGCTGCATGGATCAGCGACGGGGGTGGGTTCCCGAGGAGGCGCGCTCTGCATGCTTCGAGCCTGCGAGCTCGTCGCACGGACGCGGCGTCTCAAGGGCTGCTCGGAAACTCCCATTCGCCACCCCGCAGCGCGCAAGCCGCCGGGGTCGTCGGGGTCCCCCATCCGTAGCGGGTCGAGGCCAGGGTGGCTAGACCCCCGGCGGTGGACCGCCGGATCTCCTCGAGATAGATCCCGTCCGCGCTTGCTCCTCGCGCTCGTAGCGCCGGGGGTCCTGACCTTCCTCCGGGAGCGCCAGTAGATGCTGGCCTACGTCATCCGTCGCGTCGCCGATGGGCTCGTCACCGTCATCGGTGTGCTCTTCCTGCTGTTCGTGCTCTTCTTCACCATGACGGCGCCCGACGACGTCGCGCGCAAGGCACTCGGGGAGAACGCGCGGCAGGAACAGATCGACCAGTGGAAGCGGCTTCATGGCTACGATCGGCCGCTGCTACCCGGCCCGGGGCATCCTCCTGCACGCTGTTTGTTGCGCCGACAGACAGGTGGACTGGGAGCGCCGAGATTGGGTGGCAAGGGGAACGGCCGGAACGAAGCAACTCGCCCACCGTGTGCTGAACCGTTTGGTTGCCGAGGTAGCGCTGCAGGAACCGCACGTGGTCCTGCGAGTTCGGCACGACGCTCCCACGGCTCGAACCTCTCTTCATCGGATTGCGGGCCGGCGACGCGGGGTTCTCCGCGCGGTGGAGCGGTGGTGTCTTGGTCAGCACGTGAGCTTGCCCTGCTGAGCCGGGAGGTTTCTGGCGGACGCGGAGCGGACGGCACTGCACCTCTCGGCGTCACCCGCCCTGGACCGACGTGCTTGCCGGCCAAGCCGCCGTGGGTCCGCCCCGACCACGACCCGCACGAGCGGCGGTCGTGCGTCCACGCCGCGATCCTGGCAGGGGTCGATGGGAAATGAAATCGTTGCCAGGAGGTTTCGTCACGTCTCGATCAGAAAGGAAGGCCAATGCCCGTCCGGGGCTGCGCAAAGGTCGTGCCGACTGGCGCGGATCCGTCTCCGTGACCTGCGCTGGGCGAGGGAGCTCGGCGTCCCGGTCGTGGTCCTTCGCGCGGTGGAACGGCGCCCGTTGGACCTCGCCGTACCCATCTGACCCTCGCTGGCTTTCCGTGAGCGGCATGTGATCGCATCGCACAGCCCCCCCGCGGCCCCGCTGCGGAGCCGGCCGGCCCCGAGTTCGTCACCATTAGGCTCGCGCAAGGGTTGGCCGGGGTCAGCCCCTGACTTTCCCTCGAACCCGGAGAAGGAGATGGCCAGGAAGCAGCTCGTCCAGCCCACGCAAGGGGTGTTTCGGGTACACGACGATCCCGAACATGCGGGAGGAACGGCTGGTGCTGCTCATGCAAGCCCACGGTGAAGTGCTCCAGGAGCACGGATTCCTACGCGACCTGCAGAGTGGCCCGCGGCGGTGCCCTACTCGCCGCCCCCGGCGTGTCATGAGCCGCCCGAAGCGGCCTGCCTGACCGATGGTCGAGCTCCGTATCGCCCGGCGAGTAGCGCAATTCCTGCAAGGCGAACGCAGCTGGTTGGGTCTGCCGCCGCGAGGTCGAGCACCGTCTCTTCCGAAAACCGGCTCAAGAGAGCTGCCAAGGCCGGGAGGATCGGCGGACAGCCCTCGATTGGTATCGACCGCAAGGCAGCGAGAAGGACCTCATCCGGCGGCGCTTTCCAGGCGCTCGCGGCGACGGCGAGCGCTTCCTCTCGCAGGTCTGGCCGCCGTGCCGCCTCCGCCAGGGCCGGACGGTAACGTTCCTCACCCCCGCGCGTCGCCAGAACGACCAATGATGCCTCCGCGACCCGTCCGCCCCCTTGGACGTTCACCCATAGCCCTTCGCTGCTGCAATTGTCGAGGAACTCCAGCGCCGGGCGCCGCGAGTCCTCCACGATCTGGGCCGCGAAGCGGCACGCCGCCGGGCCGCCATGGAGGAGCAAGGCGTCGCGCCCTCGCTCGTGACCGGAGAGCGCGTTACCCAGCGCGACGATACTGCGCTCCGAGAGACTGGGCAGCTCGGGGAGCAGCGACCCCGCTGCGACGCTCCCACCGAGATATGCGTCCACGAGCGGCTCGTCCAGGCCCATGCCGAGCCGCACGGCCTCGGAGATGGCGGCCGTGTCGGCCCCCGGATCCTCCAACGCTGCCACGGCGGTGGCCACGGACTCCGGTTCGCGCGACGCCAGCACCCTCGCCAGACCGCTCAGGGGCTCGGGGAGACTCACGTCGGCCGCGGGCTTGGCGGCCAAGTCCGTGACCGTACGGAGGATCTGGACGGTCGCCGCGTCCGAGTCACCGCTCGCTGGCCAGCCATCGCCGAGTAGTCTCGCGAGCGCGCTGCGGCCAACGGGCCCTGCGGACAGCGCCTGGACCGCAACTGCCGCCGAGTAACGTTCCCACGTGTTCGTCGACGACGCAGCCGCAATCAGGGCGCTTTCGCCATGAGACGACAGGCCGAGAGCGCTCGACCCCGCTCGTCTCAGCGCGGCAGCTCGCACTACCGCCGAGGGGTCTGTGAAACCACGCGATACCGCCGACGCACGCATGGCCTGCGCCAGTTGGGCGGTGTTCTCCACTGCAGCCGCCCTGACCCATGGCGACGGGTCCTCCAACGCTCGACGCACGATCGTCTCGCGCAGCGCGGCGTCATCGCATCCGGCGATCGAGAGGACGACAGTAGCGCGGAGCATCGCACTCCCGTCCGATGCCCAGCGAGTCACTGCGGCTTGGTCACAGAGCTTTCCAGACCACAGGCCAAAGCCCGCCACGTTCGCACGTGTCCACGGGCTCGCGTCCTGCTCCGCGTCCAGAACCCCACCCAACACACCAGACTCGGCTCTGGCCAAGACACTGCCGGCGATGGTCCGCATCGCACACTCGCGGCAGGCGTCTCGCAGCACAGCCGACACCTCGAAGCCGTCAGGCGCCCCCGCGTACACCTCCCTCGCCAGGGCTCGCGGCCTATCCTCGGCAGGTGCACAGGCTGGCGCAGCGTCGGAAACCGCTAATCTTCGCTCGAGATCGGCCGTTGAACAGATCGGACTCCACCCACGCGGCGGCTGTTGCCTCCGGCGCTCGGCCAGGTGCTCCAGTCCCCAGACGAGGCGGTCTCGTTCCACCGACCCCTCCGCCAGCCAATAGGTCGCGTCGACCAACTCGAGAACATCGCGTTGCAGCTCGGGGACGAAGAGCAGTCGCCAGACTTGGCGGCAGTCATCGCCCGCGCCTTGCACCAGGCCAGGCCCCTCGCGGACGGCTCCCCAGGCCGCAGCGCTGCGCCCCGGGACCGGGGACAGGGCAGCGGCAAAGACGGTGCACGTGCCTCCGGGGATGCCGGCGAGGGCTCCGGCAGCATCTCGGCCGAACCATGGGTCATCGAGCCCGCTGGATAGCGCGAGGGTAGTCTCCGGAGAACGATAGCCCAGCTTCACGAGCAAGGCTGCCGCGCCAGTGCGTACCTGCCAATCCTCCGACCCCAGGAGTACTGCCGCTGAGCGCTCCGTTTCGGGCAGACGCGCGCCGAGGGTCAGCAGGGCCCGTAGGGCCGCAGCCTGGACCACGGCTTCCTTGGCCAAATACCGCTGTAGCTGGCGCTCGAGCGGTGCCTTCTCCAGGGAACAGCGCTGCGCAACCTCCGCCAGTCGTGACAGCGTCGCTGTCTGCACGGTGACGTCGCCGCGCGCCAGCACTTCCTGCAGGTCCGGAACCGCGACCGCGCACCCGACCCCACTGAGCTCGCCCACGGCCGAGATCCTGTCGGAAGGTGCTCGCGTCGAGTCGAGTGCGACGGCGACCATGCTACGATGGTCGCTCGGGAGCGTCGGGCCGTCGTCCTCGGTACCTTGGCAGCGTTCGACCGCCTCTGCCGCCACCGCCCGCACCTCGGGGTCGCGAGACGCCTCCCGCGCCAGCTCGCAGAACTCCTGGTCGGACAGGAGGTTCGACAGCGCCTGGAAAGACAGCCTTCGGACGAGCCCCTTATCCGCGTGCCTGGCCAGGGCAGCAAGGCGAGACAGCGCGGACGTTGCGTCGGCGTGGGGGCCGTTCGGGGGTGGACCGGGAGGCCTGCAGGCCCCCAGGACGGCCGAGCTCAGGCAGAAGACGACGGCCAGGTTCGGCCAGCTTCGCGCACGACCCCGGTTCGGCGGACGACGCTCGGGAAACCCGGGGTCGCCCAGATCCAACCGTGTCCCGCTGCCGGTTCGCTCGTTGCGCATCCATGCCATGGAACGCTCCGCGAGCGAGTGTGCCACCGGCGGCCCCCGCGGTCCCTCGCGAAAAAAATAGCAGATGGAGCGCGGCCGAGAGCCACCCCGAACCGAGGCCAGCACCGCCAACTTCAGACGGTCCGCTGCTCGGGTAGCCACGTCGTTCGATGGACTCCATAGGCGCGTATTGGACTCCCTGCCCGCATTGATGGCTGCCGGTGTGGTGACCTGGATCTGCCATCGGAGTGATCCTCTCGCGCCCAGGAGCTAGCCCTGCCGAAGAAGACAGAACACCGTCGTCGTGAACAGCTGGTGCTCATGGATGACCCGAAAGCCGAAACTCTCGTAGTACTTCGCCGTCTCGGCGTGGCTGGTTTCCAGGTAGCAGGACACCCTGGCCGTCCAGCTCCGTCAGCTTGTCCTCGATCATCCTGCGTCCGATTCCACGCTTTTGCAGCGAGGGCTCGACTCCGATCATATCCAATAGACAGTGGGGTTGCATCCGCAGACTGTCCCGAACCTCGCCTTTCTTGGTCCCGACTTCTATGAGTCTGGAAACCGGCCCGCGGCCGGCGCGGAAGTACAGAGCCAATAAACCCGCCTGCAACGCGGTCAGCGCGGAGGACTTCGCGCGTTCAGAGGGGATCCAGATCGAGACGCCGTCGATCCGCTCGCTCGGAGAGATGATCTCGCCGTTACGCCGCCCGAGGCGAACGAGAAAGCGGAAGAGGTGCCGCATCCTCCTCGTCGGGATTCCCGTCGAACACCGGTCGGGCCACGACATCGGCGATCGTGGACAGACGCTCGGGATCCGCGTATGGGCTCTCCTTGAGGATCTCGGCGAAAGACGCCACGGCGGTCGCCCACTGGAGGGAGACGTCGAGGTTCGCCTCGCTGGTGCCGAGGTCCTCCGGAGCGAGGGAACTCGAAACCTCGTACGCGGGATCGGCTTCCGTCGCTTCCACGTCCTTGTGACGCCGCCCTCATCCTTGACGCCGAGAGCGGCCGTGCCATGTTGGCTGAGACCGCGACGTGTGGATCAGGGGGTGGAAGGACACCGAGCGAGCGCCGGCAGGGTGTCGGTTTGGTCAGGGCCAGTACCCCGATTCACATCGACTGACGGGTTGATCGCGAGTCCGATGCGGGCCCGTTCACGACTTCCTCAGCCGTTCGACCTCGACGCGCAGCGCGGCGAGCTCCATTTCGGCGGCCCTCGCGCGCTGCGCTTCGGCCCTTGCACGCTCTTCCGCCGCGCTGGCGCGAAGCTGTTCGCGCTCGAGCGCGGCGCCCAAGGCCTCTTCCTTGGCGACGAGATCATCCACCATGGTCGATAGCCCGGCGATGAGCTCATCGGCTTCGAGCAGGGGAGCGGAGCCGGCGTAGAAGCGCACCCGACCTGTCTCGACCACGAGATCGAGGCCGAGCACGCGCGAGGCCCAGCGACCCGCCTGGGGCACGATGGGAGCGTAGCTCTTCGTGGATCCGTCGAGCCGGAAGCCGATGATGCGGCTCCGGAGCAGATCGAGCACGAAGTATTCCGGGATCCCGAGTCGGGCGTAGCGCTCGACGTTGTCGGTCAGATCCTTCTTGCGATCGCCATGCAAGGTGATCTCGAGGGCGAGATCGAGCCCCTTGCCCTCGTCGCCGACCACCCACTTGTCGCGTGGCGTGGGCTCGACGTCGAGCACGGCGATGAGATCGGGGGCGAACCACCGCTCGCCGGGATAGTAGATCGGGAGCTCGGCGGAGAGGTACACGCGGCGGCCGGCGCGGCGAAAGAACTCGCCGAGCGCCTGGGTGGCGCGTTCCTTGGGGACGCGGTGGGCGTCACCCTCCGGCGCGCCTTCCCGCGGAAGCTCCGAGGGGAGCTGTGCCACCACGCGCGCGCGCCCCTCCCGATCGAGCGCGGCCCACTGCTCCGCGGTCGGCGCTCGCGGATCGTTCGGATCGAAGACGTAGGCAGGGTCGGACACCTCGGGAAGCATAGATCCACCAGCGGGGCGGAGCGAGCGCGTGGCGGGAACCGGGCCCGGGGAGCCGAGCTCGGGGTGCCCGACGATCACGGGTTCGGTCCCAGTATGCGTTCACGCCCCAGTCGCCCCGGCCGAAAGCCGCTTTGCTGGCTAGAGCACCGATCACGTTGCCGACCGCAACGGCGCTGCTGGAAACGCATCCGTGCATGGCGAGGATGCGTTTCCAGCAGCGCCTCTGGCGAGATCTGCTGCCTGTTCGGTGCTCTACGTTGTTGATTTCACGCAGCAATCAACCTGATTGCTGCTCTAGGCGCGAGGAGCACCCAAGCGGAGCGTACTTGGGTGCGTGAGCACGGGAGCGCAGGAGCAACCCCCACGCTCTCCCCAACGCGCCGATGCGCGCGTTGGGTCCCGGAGCCTGGGGCCCCGCCAGCGGAGTGGATCTCGGCCGGTCGTTTTGGGTCAGGACTCTGTGAACGGACACCGGTCCCAGGATCGGGCCGGGCATGCTCCCGCGGCGATGGGAACCACGGGCGCCCGAGGTGTGGGTGGGGGCGGACGGATCGGTTCAGGCTGGGGGGCGATGGCTGCGAGAAATTCCGCCCGCACGTCGATCATCGGGCATCGGCCCCGCGGAGTGCCGTAGCGGCGGTCCCTGCTGATTTCGACCAGACAGGCATCGTGTCGTGCGCCGCTCACTCGAGCGACACGTCCGCCGATCCGTGTTACTTTGCCGGCCGCGGGTTGCACCGATGGCGAGGGCGTGATGCAGGGGACGGTGATCGCGGGGAAGTACCGGCTGGTCGCCTCGGTGGGCGAGGGCGGGATGGGTTCGGTGTGGCGGGCGGAGCGGGTCGAGCTCGC
>JAFGBI010000342.1 GCA_016933275.1 Polyangiaceae bacterium
GCAAAGGTGGATGGGATCCTGCCGGCGCAGCGCGGGCCCAGCGGGAGGCGAGCCCGCGACGCCCGGGCCGACGAGCTGGGCGAGCACAGGCTCGCGGTCGGCGAGCTCGAGATCGGCGGTGACCTCGTCGTCCTCGATCAGCGCGCCCAAGCCCGGGTGCAGGGTCAGAAAGGGGCTCTGGGCCTGGTCGTCCGCGCGCCGGAGCCAGCGCAGCAGCTCGCCGAGCCCGCCACGCGACGTCGACGGCGCGGTCGCGACACCGTCCGGCCCCGCCGCGTGCCGACCCGAGGCCGCCTGCTGCGCGAGGAAGAGACCGCGGACGAGGCTCCCGTGCCGCGCCTCCAGGCGGACGAGCTGGGGGAAGGTGGCCTCGGCGCTGAGCGTCTCGGCGTTGCCGGCGTAGATCCCGCCGAGCAGCGGGTCCGCGATCACCCGCGCCGCCTCGTCGCCGAAACGCCGACGGATGAAGCCGCCGAGCGCCTCTTCCTCGCCAGCGGGGCGGCCCCAGCCGCTCGGCAGCAGCAGATCGCCGAGAGAACGCGCCTTCCCCTCCCAGCTCAAGAGCGGCGTGCTCAGCATTGGCCCCAGGCGGGTGGGCACGGCGAGCGCCATACCGCCGGGCAGGCGCTCGAGCCGGCCGCGCCAGGCCACGTAGGCGCTGCGCGCGAGGGGCGACACGAGCTCGTCCCCGAGCCCGAGCTCACCGACGAGGCGGGTCGCCTCGGGCTTGGTGCGCAGGTACGCGTCAGGTCCCCCGTCGAGCAGGAAGCCGCGCCGGCGCTCGGTCTCGATGTTGCCGCCCGGCCGCGACCGGGCCTCGAGCACCGTGAGCGTTGCCTCCGGCGCCAGGGCCGCGATCCGGTGCGCCGCCGCCAGCCCCGTGATGCCGGCGCCCACCACCACGACCTCGGGCCGGCGCAGGGCCGGGCTCGAAGCCTCCACGCAGGCGGCGGTCATAGCTCGGAGAGGGCGGCCTCGAGCTCGCGGAGCGTCTTGCCGTCCCCCTTGCCCTCGGCGACCTTCAGGCCCGCTTCGAGCCAGCCTCGCGCCTCCGCGTCCCGCCCGAGGTCCATCAGCAGACGCCCCGCGATGAAGTACATGGGCAGATAGTCCGGCTCGTCGCGCCGGAGCGCCCCGAAGACCTCGAGCGCCACCTCGTTCCGCCCCTCCTTCCGGTGCTCGAGGGCGAGGGCGTAGCGCGCGAAGGCGTCAGCCTTCCCCGACTCGACGAGCTCGGTGAGCATGGCGAGGCGCCGGTTCATGACGGCGAGGAACCTAGCTTCGCGGGGGCGCGCTGTCACCCGGGGGGCCGGGGTGTCCCGGTTTCCGGAAACCGGAGCCGGAACCGGGGCCGGAACCGGCGTTGCGTGAGGGGTCTGGATCTCGAGCTCGAGCCAAACCCTGGCCAAGTGCGCTCGGTACCGGGGCCCCCGCTGCGGACCCGCGCGACCCCGGTTCCGCAGCGAAGCCGGGGTCGCCCCGGGGCCCGGCATCGAGTCCGTCGCGGAGTGCCGCCGGTGGGTCCCGAGTCGCGAGCACGGAGGGAGTCTATTCGTGAGCCGCATCGGCCGAAAGGCGCGCTCCTCGGGCGCGGACGGCCGACGCGGCTGCGCGGCGCTTGCCCAGGCGACGCTTATGCGATAGTGGATTCACGAAAACTATGTCGCATGACGAGGAGGCACGGACCACGCCGAGGGGCCAGCGATGACGGCAGCAAGAGGCGTGGCGACCGTGGCAGCCGCCGTCGGAACGCACGGCGTCATCGGCGGCGTCTACGCCTGGAGCGTCTACGAGCCCGCCCTCAGGGCTCAGCACGGCTTCTCGCGGCTGTCGGCGCAGGCGGTCTTCGGCACCACCATCGCGTGCTTCGCGCTGTCCATGCTGATCGCCGGACGATGGCAGGGGACCTTCGGCGCTGGGGCCCTGCTCCGCGTGGCGGCGGTCGTCTACGCGGTCGGTTACCTGCTCGCCGCGGGCCTCGGCGCCAGCGTGGCAGCGACGCTCCTGGGGATCGGCGTCGTCGGCGGGGCGGGGATCGGGGTGGCTTACGTCTCCGCGCTCACCGCCGCGGTGACGGCCGCCTCCGGGCGCCGCGGACTGATCACGGGTCTGGTCACGGGGGGGTTCGCGGCTGGGAGCGCGGTCGCTGCCCCGCTCGTCGCCTCGTCGCTGGAGAGCGGGTGGTCCGTCCCCGCCGCTTTCGCCGGCCAGGGAGCGCTGGGTTTCTTCGGGCTGATGCTGGCCAGCCTCTGGGTGAGCGATCGGTCCGCCAAGCGCAGGCCATCGGCGCCGGAGAGCGGGCCGCGCGCGCGCTGGCAGTTCCTGGCGTGGAGCGCGGGCGGGCTGTTCGGTTCCAGCTTGGCCGGCCTGACGATCATCGGGGCCCTGGCTTCGCTGGCAGCTGGCAGCGACCGAGGCCCGGCTCTCGGCGCTGCCATGGTGGTCGCCTTCGCGCTCGGGAACACACTGGGCCGCCCCGCCTGGGGGGCGCTGTTCGACCGCCTGGGTTCGCTCACCGCCCCCGCTTCGCTCGGCGGGTTGGGCCTGGCGATCCTGGTCCTCGCCTCGTCACCTTCCAGCCCGGCGGTGATGCTCGTGGGGTCCCTCGTCGTCGGCTTCTGCTTCGCCGCGGGGTTCGTGGTGTACGCAGCCAACACGGTGCGACGGCTGGGACCCGCGAGCATGGCCCGCGTGTATCCGGTGGTGTTCCTCGCCTACGGCCTCGCCGCGCTGGTCGGGCCACCCATCGGCGGCGCCCTGCGGGACGCTTCCGGAACGCCCGTCGGGGCGCTGCTGACCGCCGCCGCCGTGGCGCTGACGACAGGGCTGGCGCTGCTCGTGACGCGGCAGGCGGCGGGTGAGGCATGGCCGGGAACCGCCGGGCCGCGGCCGCGGGGCTCAGTCCGTGAGCCCCTCCAGCTCGCCCACGCCGCCGCGATCCTGGCACCAGGTGATGATGCGACGACCTAGTGGGTCGAGATCGCCGGAGGCGCCCAGCTCCGCGAGCTCTGCGTCGAAGAAGCTCCGCAGCACCTCCGCACCCTGGTCGTAGGCCTCCGTCCCGACCTCGGGCTGGGTCTCCACCTGGATGAACCAGTGCGGGATCGGCACGCCCTCGATCTGCACCGAGGTCGGGCAGTATCCGAGCAGGGGACTGCGCGCCGCCACCAGCTGGTCGGGTCGGAACTTCACGCCACCCCGACGAGCCAGGAACTCCCGCGTCAGCCACTGGGGCATGAACCCGACCTGCCAGGAGCCGACGTGCTGATTGGGGATGAGAACGTACCGCGTCTTGGGGCTCTCTCTGATCTGGCGCAACAGGAGGTTCGCGAGCGCCACCCGACGTCCGGTGGCGAAGGGCCAGAACGAGCCGATGCCTTCGCTCACTAGCCCCTCCTGCGAGACGATGCTGGGGTTTTCGTGCCCCCGGGGAGCAACGAGGCGCCAGAGCCAGGCGAGCGGCGCTGGCAGGACGTGGAAGATGCCCAGTATCCCGTAGGTCGGGGCCGCGGCCGTGCAGGGCGGTGCGCGGACACCGAAGCTTCGCACGTCGACCTCGACGGTGCCGCTCAGGACGTTGGGCACCAGCTCGCGCGGCAGGATGACGCGCGGGTTGGGGCACCGGCGCCCCGGGGCGTCCTCCTGGTGCTCCCAGATGAGGCAGGTCGCGCCGGGGACGGCGCTGAGGTTGAGGAAGACGAGCGGCCGAGCGGGGCTCACCGTGACGCGCTCGAGCTCGTGGTCCGTCCCGTAGGCCTGGATGTGGTTCACCCGCACGAACCAGCCGTCCTCGGCATCCCGGACGACGAGCTTCTCGCTCCCCGCTTGCATCGCGGGGTGGCAGAGCGCCATGTCGTCCGTGACCGGCCGCAGCGAGCAGGCCTGGGGGATCGCGATCAGGCGGACCTCCCCCGAGACGAGGTTCCTCCCCAGCTGCAGGCGCCCATCCGGCTCGCGGTGGGCGTACTCGAGCATCTCGCTCTTCCCGCCGCCGCTCGCCCCCTCGTGCAGGATGGTGAGCGTGTTGTCGTACGGGGTGACGACCTGGACCGTCGAACCGTGTACGGTGAGCCACCCCTCGTTCTCACCGATGTTGAGCAGTACACCGTACACCCCTTTCTTCGCGCTTGGCCCCGGATAGAGGTTGAGCGAGAAGACCTCGTGCATGGACGGCGTGCGGTTGTGCACGACGACCTGACGGCCGAGGCAGTGGGTGTGACGGAAGGGCGGAGCGACCAGGATGGCGGCGCGGGGATGCCACTCGCTCGCCTCGAAGCAGGGCTCGAAGACGGGGCGCTGGAGATCGGCGAGCGCCATCGCGAAGAAGGCCGCATCGGCCGGGCAGACCAGGACGGCCGGGAAGCGCAAGTGCTCGCCACCGACCCAGAACGGGAGGACCACGAGCGGCTGCCGCGCGAGCCACTCCAGCACCTCCGCCCGAAGGGCCGAGAAGGAGGTGCCGAATCGGTCCCCGAAGCGCGACTGGTCGGTGGGTCCGGTGTCTCCGACCGCGAGCGAGTCCGGGTCACGGCGGCGCATGTACGGGTCCGGGTAGTTGACCGCCACCCCGTTGCGCACCCTCGCCACCTCGGCCTCGACGACAGGGGTCCCGTCGGGCAGATCGAACACGACCTGGTGCCGATCTCGCCCTGCCTCGCCGAGGGCCAGCTCCACCAGGTGCTCGCGACCGTGAGGGTGAACGACGCGGGGCGCGCGGGAAACCGCCGCGCCAATCTCGGGCGCCACCCTGGCCAGGGATTCGAGCAGCGCGTCTGGCGATGAGGGGCGAACGTTCGACGGGGGGTGCATGGGGACCCTTTCGGATGGGGTGCGCCGGGGCCTCGGGGGTCCGGCGTCACCTCACGATATACGAAGTGCGTGTCGTGTAACCTACTTCGTCTATTGGTGCAACGCGTTCCTGCGTCGGCCTGCTCGCTCGAGGCTCGCCGCTTGCCTCTGCGAGCGTCCGGTGCGATGAATGCCGCTTGGCTCATGGGGAAGCACCGCGCAGCCGTGACACGACCGCGGGACCGGCATGTCCTCCCCCCCGAGTCGTCGTCGGAGCGCCGCCAACCGCGGCGCGCCGACGACCGACCGGAAGGTGAGGCCGAAGCGTGACCGGACCGCAAACGGTGCGGCGGCCCTCGATGGCCAGGGCACGGGGCTCCCGAACCACCCCTCAGGCTCCGGCACCCGCCTGGACGTTCCTGACGAACCACGCGCACGTGCTCCTCTGCATCGCCAAGGAACCGTCGGCGACGATGCGCGACGTGGCGGCGCAGGTAGGGATCACCGAGCGCGCCGTGCAGCGGATCGTCGCCGACCTCGAGGCCGCAGGGTACCTCGAGCGCAGTCGCATGGGACGCTGCAATCGCTACCGGGTGAGGGAGCGGATGCCGCTTCGACACGCGCTCGAGCGACACGAGGAGGTTTCGTCCCTCCTGGCCTTGGCGCGCGGCGGCCAGGCCGGCAACGGGCGCTGACGGGCGCCCCGGGGGCCGAGCCAGAGGGGCAGTCCGGTCTGATTCCACCATGTAGACCGCCGCCTCTGGCGGCGCGATTGGAAGAGGCTCCGCCGTCCCGGCGTGGAAAAGGCGACGGTCTCCCCCACGCGAACCTGGCCGTTCGCGTGGAAGGAGACCGTCATGCGAGAGTGGCAGAGCCTTTCGCACGTTCGATGGTACTGCAGGTACCACGTCGTGTTCGTCCCGAAGTACCGGAAAAAGGCAATCTTCGGGCAATTGCAAAAATCCATCGGAGGGATCCTGCGGCAACTGTGCGAGCAGCAGAAGATCGAGCTGGTCGAGGGGCACGCGATGGCGGACCACGTGCACCTTCTGTTGAGCATCCCGCCGAAGTTCAGCGTCGCGAATACCGTGGGGTTCATCAAGGGCAAGTCGGCTATTCGGATCCATCGCGAGCACCTGGGGAGGGAGCGCAAGTACGTGGGCTTCCACTTCTGGGCGCGTGGGTACTGCGTGAGCACCGTCGGCCTCGACGAGCAGACGATCCGCGAATACGTTCGGAACCAAGAGGAGGAAGAGAAGCGTGAGGAGCAGCTCACGCTCGGGGGGCTTCAGCCCCCTTCGCCGCGCAGATGAGAGCTTCAGCTCTCTTCACGCGCTCGACCGAAGGGCCCCTCTGGGGCCCTTCATCAAACCGCCCGCTCTGCGGGCGGTACCTGATTGCCAGGCGTCGACGCTGCTCGTCGGTGAACGCGATCCGGGTCTTGCCGGTCGTTGTGGCGAGGGTCTCCTTGAGCACTCGGA
>JAFGBI010000343.1 GCA_016933275.1 Polyangiaceae bacterium
CACCCGAGGAACGTCGCCCCGAAGGCCAGTGCCACCGAGTCCGGCCCGAAGGTCCCGGCCGAATCCTCGGTGGTAGTCGGAACTGCACCCGGCAGCCGGAAACCCGCCGCCCCGGCCGGTGCCGAAGTCGAATCCGTCACTCCGTTCGCCTATACGTCGCTCGATGCCTACCACCTCGCGCTCAGCGCGCTGGTGAAGGGGGACCGGATCGCCCAATCGAATTTGCTTTGTTCTTCCTCTATCACCGGCCGCGCATCGGTCCTTACTGGTCGCCGATCCGCTCCGGTCGTTGGTCCGACGCATCCAGTGTCGCCGATGCGCGGCCGGTGATTGGGCGCGCCGATCGGGCTGCCAACAGCAATGGCGCCGCTGGAAACGTCCCCATGTCGAGCGAGGGCACGTTTCCAGCGGCGCCTCGGACGAGATCTGCTACCGGATTGGCGCTCTAGGTTGTTGACATGACCCAGCAATCAACCTGGTTGCTGCTCTAGAGCACCGGTCGGGCTGCCGGAAGCGGCGGCGCCGCGCCAAGACGATGGCCGAGTCGGGGATCGGCGGCGATTCGGCCGAGCAGGTCCGTTCGGGGTGGCATGGGTTCGACTACCACGACGGGTTCGGTGACGGCATTCGCCTGCGGCCACCAGGTTTCCCGAAACCATCTCTCGGCTCGGGTCGATAGCCGACCATGGTGCGACGCGCGCGAATCATGCTTTGTTCGGGCGCCGGGGTGCTCGCCGGCGCCTGCACGGACCCGCTTCCGGAGCTTCCGCCGGCGGAGAGGGGCCATGGTGCCGCGGGAACCGCGGGCCTCTCGGTCGGCGACGTGGTGGTCAGTCTGGAGCCCCCGGCGTTGCTCGATCGGGCAGCGCCGGTGTCCTGGATCCGGGTGGGAGCGGAGGACTCCGCGGCGGTGGTTCCGGAGGAGCTCTACCTCTTTCGCGGTGAGCTCTCCGAGTACCACCTCGGCCGGCTCGCGCGGCGTGACCTCCCGCAGACCCTGCTCGACCGCCGGGTGCCAGCCGTGGCGTTCGCCGTGGCCGAAGGAAGCTCCGTCATCGCCCCGTCGGTGCGACTGACCACCGCCGAGCCCTATTGCTTGGTCACTCCGGGACTCGGGGTCCTCGCGCTCATCACCGTCGATGACGCCAACCAGCGACCAGCGCTGCGGAGAGAATGGCCGATCGATGATTGGCCGACCTCTGCTCGCCGCTCTCTCCACTGCGCTCCGCTCGGCGCTGCGCTCGACCGCGCCATGACGACCCTTCAGGGGTCCCACGGGAAGCTTCGCGTCGGGCCTTGGCCGGCCGACGCGCGGGAGCCGCGTTGTGCGGTGGTTGAGGTGGAGGACGAACTCGAGGTGGGCGCCGTGGTGCCCCTGCCTCCGGCCATCGCAGGTTTCGCCGTGTCGCCGGCACCGCTGGTGCACGCCGAGCAAGTGCTGCCTGAGCCGTGCGGGTGTGTCGAGCCCGAGGTCGCAGTCGGTCCCGCCTGCCTCACCGTCCTCGACGATCGATTGAATCTGCGCGGCCCCAACGCGCCGATCCACGCCCTCTTCACGCCGGGCGAAGCCGGCGCCGCCATCCTGCCGGGCGAGACGCTGGTCGTACCGGGGTTGATTCCAGGGTCGGCATTCTCGGTGCTGGCGACGCTGCTGCTGCCCAACGGCGAGGTCACAGAAGTTCCCTACACCGGGGTGACCGGCGCTGCCGAGCCGCACGTCGTCCTGAACGAGGTGCTTGCCAACGCAGTGGGAGCCGAACCTGCCGCGGAGTGGGTCGAGATCTTCAACGACGGCACCGAGACCGTGTCTCTCGAGGGGTACACGGTCGCCGATCTCGCAGCCGAGGTCGAGCTGCCTCCTGCGTCCCTCCCGCCGGGTGCCTTCGCCTTGGTCGTCTCCGAGGGATACGCGCCAGATCCCGAGGTCGATGCCGCGCCGTCGCCCGGGACCCTCCTCTTGCGCGTGCCGCGGCTCGGACAAGGCGGCCTCGCCAACCGAGGAGAGCTCCTTCGGTTGCGCTCACCCGACGGCGTGGTGCGGTCGCGTTTTCCCGCGCGGGCGGCGGACGAGGCCGGGACGAGCATCGCCCGTCGCGCCCCGTGGCTCGCTGACGACGTCGCCTCGGCCTTCGGACCGCACGCGGCTCCCGGCGCGTCGCCGGGGGCCGCGAACGTGCTAATTGATGCGGCGGACGGGGCGCCCCCACAGTGACTCGCCGGTCGGCAAGGTCAGTAGACGTGTTCGATCTCGAAGAAGATCTCGCTCGGCTTGAGCGGGTACTCGAAGCCCGAGGGGCCGGGATCGGGGCCGCGCTCCACCAGTAGATTCCGTGCCCGTATCGCGAAGCGCGATTCGTGGCCCCGCGCGAGGTAGATCTCGCGCGTCGCGAGGGATACGTCGAGCATCAGATAGGGGTCGAACACGATGTCCGCACCGGTCTGGACGATGCTGGTCTCGGCGGCCCGCCGCGGTCCGACGATCAGGGTTTCCGCCCCGAGCTCGAGCGGCACGCTCGGCACGGATGGGACACCAAGAAGCAGGCCACCCCGCCCGATCCAAGAGGGGTAGACCACGTTCTTCGTGCCGACGAGATCGGCGACATACCCCTCGCGACCTAGGTCGCGCGTCGATCGCACGAGTTCGAAGGCAGCGTAGGCGCGATAGTCGTCGTAGTGGCGAAGGTCGGCGCGGGTTTCCCACGAGAGGCTCCGCTGGCTCGCGACGTTCCTGGCGGTTTGATTGATTCCCTGCGGCGTGAACTCCGCCTTGTCCAGAAGCCAGCTGTGGGCCACCCCCGAGGTCACGCCGAAGAATCGATTGGCCATCAGGGACATCTGGTACTCCACCGTGTGCACCAGCTGCGGAGCCAGATCCGCGTTGCCGACGACGTCCCCGGTCGTGATCGGCTGCGCATAGAGCAGATAGGGAGAGGGACCCTTGAACGCGCTCCCGTAGAGCAGCTTTGCCACGATCGCCTTGGTCCAGCGGGACGTGGCGCCGACCCGACCCGTCACCTGGTCGCCGTACTCGCTGTGGCGATCGTACCGGATACCCCCCGTCAGGTTCAGCCACGGGTCCAGGAGCTTGGTGTTGAGGCTGAGGTAGGTGCCGACGTTGGTGAGGTCCACCGCGTCGCGTTGGGCTGTCGTGTTCCCGATCACGACTGGGTCCCCGGTGGCGCGATTGATGCGGCTGGGGCTGCTGATGTCCTCATGGTCATATACCGACTCTACGCCCACAATGGCGTTGAAGCGGTCGGTCGGCACCCAGCGCGCCTCGACCACGGAGTCGACCCCGCGGTAGGACTGGTTCCGCTCACCATAATAAAGGTCGCTCCCGATCTCGATCCGGTCGCCGTCCAACACGCCGCCCTGGAAGTAGGTGCTTTGGAGCGCGAGATCGAACTGACGGGTCACGTGCAGCAGCCCGTCGAGGTTGACCCGCAGCTGCTTCAGGCCGACGACGGTGCCGTAGCGACGTCCCTCGGAGTCGGCGTAGTTGGTGAGCTGAGCCCAGTGGGCGAAATCCCCGCCGCGCTTCAAGGTGGAGGCGTAGGCGCTGAGACTGAGCTCGCCCGCCTTCCTGGCGCGGTACCCGATCCTGCCCTGGAGCACGGATGACTCGCGCTCGAGGTTCAGGGCAAGGCGTCGGGCGCCGATGTTGGAGGGCAGCGTGGGGGCCGGCGACTCGGCGGGAAGGGAGAGGCCGCTGCGGTCGGTGCGCTCCATCGCTGCCCCGACCATGACGTCGAACGGACCAACGCTGCCGCCGCCCACCGCGTCCACGCGACCGCCCGGATTGGTCTCCGTGAAGCCGGCCGCGCCCCGCACTCGCACCGGTCGCAGCTTGTCCGGCTTGACCGTGATGATGTTCACTACACCGAGGAAGGCATCCGCACCGTAGAGCGCGGAGGCGGGCCCGCGGATGATCTCGATCTGCTGGATCGATCCGAGCGGGATGAGCTCGACCCCCAACCAGTTGCCCGATGTGGTGCGATATGCCACCGAGCGTCCATCGATCATCACCTTGATGGTTCCGCTCTCGGCGCCGAGCCCGCCGGTCATTCCCCGCACCCCGACGTCTGGCAGAATATGGTCGTCGAGGAGGTAGAACCCGACGGAGTGCGCGAGCACCTCCGCTACGGTCTGGTATCCCCAACGCTTGATGTCCTCTCTCGTCACGACCGAAATGATGGCGGGTGCCTCGTCGATGCTCTGCGCCGTCTTCGTCGCGGTCGAGACTTCGACGTTGAGCACTTTCACCAGATCGAGATCGTCGACTACCTTGCTTTCTGCGGGTTCTTGGGCGCGGACTGGCGTCGCGAGAAGGCCGACGGCGAGCAAGGCTGCGTTCGGGAGTCGTGGCTTCATGGTATCGCTCTGGACGGCCGCCCGCGACCGGCGCGCCTTTCTCGCGTCCATCGTGTCTGATCGGCCTGGGACAGGCCTTTGTAAGGGCCCGGCACATGGTACACGCGCGTTCCCGAGTCGACCAAGGTTTCCCGCCCTGAATACCGAATCTCGGCGAGCCGCTGTGCCCCCGCCCAATAGGTGGCGGAAATCGCCGCTGACCCCGGTCGCGATGGAGCTTCGCGGCGCGGGTGATCCCGCGGCCCACCCGCCCCCACGCTCACGCAGGGAATCCACCACCCGAATCTTTGTAGGGCTTGCGGCGATTCAGAGTCAAACGGATGATCGAACCTGGTTTTCTGGGAGGCGCACGCGGAGGGCGCGGGCGAGAGCTCATGAAGGAACATCTCATAGGTCGTCACTCGCCCCTTAACACCGGACAGGAGGAGCCGTCTCACCACCCGGGACCCATGCAAAGACGCCAGAGCGAGACGGCAGCGATCGCCCGCGGTCTGGGGGCTGTTGCCGTGGCGGCTGCGGTCCTGGCGTCCAATCGTGAGGCGCAGGGCGCGGCGCCGAAGCTGCTGGTTTTTCTACACGTGGCATTGAAGCAGCGGGCGCTCCAGACCGAGTTCGGCGCGGCGCTCTCCGGCATCGAGGTGACCGCCGTGGGACGCATCGCGGACTTCGACCGCGCGTTGGCGACGGGCCAAGACGCGGTGCTCACGCTGCCAGTGGTGCTCGACGCGCGGGGCCTGTCCCCAGGGTTGCGAGGCCACCGCGCGGGTGCGCCGGACGAGGTGTACGCTCTGGTGGGCGCAGACTCACCACCCGATCCCGCTCGGGTCAAGACCGTGGGCGCTCTCGACCTGCTCGGCCGTAACGACACCACGGCGTTCGTTCATCGCGTGGTGGGAGGAGTCCCCGCGGTCGAACGCGTCACCAAGATCGAGGATCTCCTGGCTCTGCTGCAGATGCAGCGCGCCGACGCGATCCTGCTCGCTTTGCGGCTCGTGCCCGAGGTCAAGACCATGACTCGCCTGAACCTCCAACACAGAGAGCTCGGCTCACGTATCGGACTTCCCGCGGCGAGTTCGGTTGGACCGGGCGGCGGGCGGGTGCTCGCTGCAATCGACAAGCTGCCCCAAGGCCTTTCACGCACGGTAGGGGTCGACGAATGGCGGTAACCCGTAGACAATTCCTCATCATCGTGCCCACGTGTGCGGCTGCGGTTGGGTGCGCGGGTGCGGTGCGGAGGCAGATCGCAGGTCCCGCCTACGTGGAACTCCACCAGCAGGGAGGCAGGGCGAACGCTGGCACCGTGCTCGTTTGCATGCCCGAAACCCCGCAGACCCAGGAGGTCTGGGTTGGACTGACCGACGAGCTCGGGACGGAGTTTCGCATGGTGGCGATTCGGGTAGCTGACCGCAGCTCCGGTCCCGCGATCGCCGAGGGCATACGTCGGCACCGTCCGTCGGCCATCGTGCTGATGAACAACCCCACCGTTGCCGCGTACCGCGACTATCTGGGAAAGGTCACGTCGGAGCGGAGGTTGCCCGCTGTCGTCGTCATGACGTCGTTCCTCGAGCCGAGCGAACTCCTCTCCCTCGGGGCCACCGGGATCACCTACGAAGTGCCGCTGATCACGGCCGTGACCAGCCTCCGGCGCATCGTGGCCTCACCCGTGGACAGGGTGGGCGTGGTCTGTCGGGCTCCGCTTGCCGGCTTCGTCGCCCGGCAGCGGGATCTCGCATTGCGCGAACAGGTCGCGATCGTCGAGGAGAACGTCCGCTCCCGACCGAATGCGTCGGAGCTGCGACGGGCCATCCGCCGCGCGAAGAACGAGGCGGACGCGCTCTGGCTGCTCAACGACGACCGGCTGCTCACCCCCAACCTGATCGCAGACGGCTGGTTGCCGGGGCTCAACGAACGACCTTGGCGTCCCACCATCGTGGGAGCCGCCTCGCTGGTGTCTTCCCAGCAGTCGTTCGGGACCTTCGCGGTGCTTCCGGACCACACGGCGCTCGGAGTCCAGACCGCGAACCTCGTGTTCGAGATCGCGGACAACGGCTGGAAGCTCCCGGCCGACCTTGCTGCGCAACTGCCCTTGTCAACCACGGTCGCCATCGATTCGATCCAGGCGCGCGAACGGTTCGCGCTCCAGGAGGATGCGTTTGCCCAAGTGGATCGCATCGTCGAGTAGTGTGCCCCGTCCCGAGAGCCGTCTCGACGGATACCCCGTTCCTCATCCCAACTTACCCAGTCAACACCTCCCCACCTCCCTTTCAACCGCTTCAACGATGGTTGCGCCAATCCGTGTGCTGGTCATTGACGACGACGATGTCGCTCGTGAGCTACTGGCGAGCACACTGGAACGAATTGGACACGAGGTCTTCCAGCTACCGTCTGCGATCGGAGCAACGCGGATGATCTCCCAACACTCCATCGATGCCGTGGTGGTCGACGTAATGTTGCCCGACATCAGCGGCGACAAGCTGGCCCGGCTCCTCCGCCAGAACTCGCGCGGGTCGACCCTGGCGATCGTGCTCGTCTCCAGCCGTCCCATCGAAGAGCTGCGGAGCCTCGCCACGGCGGCCAACGCCGACGCTGTCGTGCCCAAGAACAAGATTCGCAGTCACCTCGGTACCGTGGTCGAGACGGCCTACTATGCGCGAAGAGGGCCGTCCGCGTAGCCTGGATTTCGTGCCTCCTAGTCCACCATGCCTTACTCCTCGCATCTTCCGGCCTTCTCCGCGCCCGTCGTGCTCGAATTGGGGCCGGTAGTGCACTGCGCCTCCGCCGCTCCTTCGTTGGGCTCGGGCCGTGGTTCTCCGTGGACTCGTGCAGCAGGCTGCACTCGCTCCGCTCCGGCTCTGCGCGCGCCGGACGCGGACAGGGTTCGAAGTCTGCTTCGGATTCCGGCATGTCGTCCGTCGTCGGCGCAACATCCAGGCTCAGATGAATGGGCTCCGTCGCCCGGCTCCTGACCAACTCACCTCCAACGCTACTATGTCTCCGATGAACAAGCGCTCGCTACACGGAAAGCTGCTCAGGATCGTCTTTGCGGTGTTCTTCCTGGTGGGCATCTCGACGCTGGCCGGGGTCGCCTGGGTGAGCTCCCAGACGGAGCACGATCGTCTGGCCGAGATCGAGGCGCAGGTCAGAAAGAGCATCGCCGAGAAGGCGCGCGTGACGGCGGAGAACCATGCGCTGGCGTTGCGGGGGATGGTAGAGGAGAACGCATTCACCGACGTTCAGAAGCTCGTGCAACAGACGGTGGCGGCTGATCCCGAGGTCATCTACGGTGTGTTCGTCTCCGCGGAAGGGAAGCCGTGGGCGTATGCGTCACCGAGCACCCACGCTCTCGATCAGGAGAACACCCAGGCGATTCTGGCCCATTGGAGGGAGATCTCACTCCCCGAGGGGAGCTGGGGGAGCGCCCTGGGGAGTCAGCGCGACGGGACCCAGTTTGGCCAGGACGTGCTCGAAGTCTCGCGCCCGGTGACCAACGGCGGCGAGGTCCTCGGCATGATTCGCTACGGTTTCAGCAAGCAGCCGCTCTACCAGGCGCTCGCGCACGTCCGCGCCGAGTCGCAGCGCACTCTGCGGAATACCCTGCTGCTCATCGCAGGCGGGATCCTGCTCTGTATGGTGGCGGGATCGTTCTTCGTCAGTCGCGCCGCGTCGCGCATCGTTCGTCCCCTGAAGAGCCTGACCGACGCGGCGCACCGGATCGCGGCCGGTGAGAAGGGGGTTCGCGTTCAGGTCGAGACGAACGACGAGCTGCAGGTCCTCGGGCAGGCCTTCAACCAGATGCAGGCGGCGAACGAAGACGCCATGCAGAGGGTCAGCGATGCCATGGAGGCCGCGCTCGAAGCTTCGCGGCTCAAGAGCGAGTTCGTGGCCAACATGAGCCATGAGATCCGCACGCCGATGAACGGCATCACCGGGATGATCCGCCTCATCCTCAAGATGCCGCTCGAGGGGAAGCTCCGGCGCTACGCGGAGACGGTTGACGCCTCCGCTGGGGCGCTGATGACGATCATCAATGATGTCCTCGACTTCTCGAAGATGGAGGCTGGGAAGTACACGCTCCAGGCGGTGCCCTTCGATGCGGCCAGCGTGCTGCAGGACGTGGCCGAGCTTCAGGCAGGCCGCGCTCACGACAAGGGGCTCGAGCTGGTCTATCGCTGCGCCCCGGACGTGCCGCAGGCGGTGACCGGCGATCCCGATCGGTACCGGCAGATCCTCAACAACCTCGTCTCGAATGCGATCAAATTCTCCGACGAGGGCGAGGTGTTCGTCGACCTGAACGTGGACTCCACGGACGCGGACGGGACGGTGCTGCGGACGATCGTGCAGGACACCGGGGTTGGGATCAGCATGGCGGATCAGGAGCGTCTCTTCGAGGCGTTCTCGCAGGTCGATGGTTCGATGGTGCGACGCCACGGGGGGACCGGCCTGGGACTGGTGATCTCCAAGCGCCTGGTCGAGATGATGGGGGGCAAGATCGGGGTCAAGAGCGAGCGCGGGGTCGGTAGCACCTTCTGGTTTACCATTCGCGTCAAGGCCTCCGGTGCTCCGAACCGCGCGGCTCCGATGGCGTTCCCAGAGGGGCGGCGCGCTCTGGTCGTCGAGGCGAGCCGGCGCTGGTGTCGCATCATCGAGGAGCACATGGTCGCCTGGGGGTTGACCTGTGACGTGCACCACGACGGGCTGCCCGCCCTGGAGCAGGTGCGGCGTGCAGGCAAGGACCACGCCTACGACCTAGTGGTCGTCGGGGCGCAGCTCAGGGACGTGGCGATCGAGTCGTTCGTCAAGCAGTTGCGCAAGATCCCCACCGCGGCGCGGCTACCCCTCATCGTGCTGACGCAGCTCGGGGAGACGGCCACGCTCACCGAGGTCGAGAGAGAGGTCCAGGCCCAGGTCGCGAAACCGCTTCGCCTCTCGGAGCTCTACGAGTGTATCCAGGGTGCCTTCAACGGTGCAGCGATGGAGCGGCGCATGAGCTCGCCGCGCCCGCAGGCCATCAAGCGCCGAAAAGGGCCCCGGGAGCGCATCCTCATCGTCGATGACAACGAGATCAACCAGTTCGTGGCGATGGAGCAGGTCGAGTTCGCTGGGTACGAGGCGGACGTGGCGTCGAACGGCCAGGAGGCCGTTGCCATGGTCCAGAGGCAGAAGTACGCGGTGGTGCTGATGGATTGCCAGATGCCCTTGATGGATGGGTACACCGCGACTCGCGTCATCCGGGAGTGGGAAGCTGGCAAGCCGCGCACGACCATCATTGCGCTCACGGCCCATGCGATGGCAGGCGAGCGAGACAAGGTGCTCAGCGCGGGCATGGATGACTACCTATCGAAGCCCCTGAAGCCGCACGCTCTCGAGCGCATGCTGCGACGGTACGTGGGGACCAGCGGGGGCACCGACGAGTCCAGCGAGAAGCTACCAGCGGAGGCGGAGGAAGAGGACGCCGCCGTCGAGCTCGACATGGATCTCGAACGTTCCCCGCGGCTTTCGAGTCTCTTTCTGGCGAGAGTCCCGGACTCCCTGGTCGAGCTCGATACGGCAATCGGCGCCCGCGATGCCGGTCGGATCCGCGACCGCGCCCACAAGCTGAAGGGGAGCTGCCTGGCGGTGGGCGCGGAGATGATGGCGCAGATCGCGGAGTCCTTGCAGGTCGAGGCCGAAAGAGGCGAGCTCGACCGCAGCCCTGAACGCGGCCGGGACCTGCGCGTGCGCTTCGAACGGGTCGCGGTCCTGCTACGGCAGGAGCTCGACGCCACTGATTCCAGACCGGCTGTCGCCGCCCCCTCCCCACGGCGGGACTCCGCAGCTCCACCGAGCTAGCCATGCCAACCAAGAGAGCCCCGAGAGCGTCAGACAACCGCCCGTTCCGACCGGCGGCGACGAACCGTTGGTTGGCGGCGGGGACCGGGTCTGCGCTCCCGCTCATCGTCGGCTATGCGCTGGTGGCGGTGGCCTGCGGCGGCAATGAAGAGGACGTGGACCCCGACACCATCGTCATTGGAGCGGCGCTGCCGTTCACAGGTGAGGACGCCACGATTGGGCAGAACCTCGAACAGGCACTGCTGCTGGCCGTCGAGGACGTCAACCGGGCGGGTGGAATTGCCGGGCGCAGGCTGCGCGTGGAGAGCCGCGACAGCAATTCTGGTTCTAGACGCGGGCTGGACGGGCTCTTGGGCCTACTCTACAAGGATGGGGTCAAGTACCTCGTCGGTCCGGAGGAGAACGAGCTCGCCGACGAGATCGTGCCCGACATCAAGGGGCTCGACGTCTTCAACGTCCTCCCCGGGTACGCCTCGCCCTCCATCGAACGCTACGGCCACGATGGCGCATGGATCCGCTTGCCGCCCTCCGCCTTGGCCTTCGGCTGCGGCCTCAGCGAGATCGCACGCCAAGAGGAGGTAGAGCTCGCCAACACCATCGTGGCCCTGGACGACTACAACCAGAGCGTCGCCTCCGAGTTCACCACCGAGTTTGTGGGGATTGGTGGCGAGATCCTGCCCCAGACGACGGTGCGGGCCGGGGCTCGGTCGTACATCGACCGAACGGAGAAGGTGCTCGGCGCGGGTGCCGATCGAACCCTCCTCATCGTCAATCCGACGACCGCTGCGCGGATCGTGACCGAGCTTGCGGTGGAGGGCCTCGATGGCGATTGGCTCCTCGGGCCGATGCTGCACACCCCTGGGTTCGTCCAGAACCTTCCCTATGGCTCCCTCGACGGGACCCACGTCTTGTCTCCGACGCTCAGCCTCGCCAGCGAGTGCGAGAACAAGCCCACTGACTACCGGGGCCACCTGGACTGCGGCCGAGACAACGCGGAGGCGTTCAGCGCTCATTTCGCGCGCCGGTGGTCCGGCGACAGACCGTTCCCGGCGGCGTACTTCTACTACGATGGCGTGGTCCTCCTCGCGATGGCGCTGAACTACGTTGCTGCCAGCGGCGATCTCGATCCCAGAGCCGATGACCTGCATTCGGGATTGCTAGAGATGATCGAGGATGCCTCCGAGTGGGGGCGGTGGGACGACCTTGGCGCCGTCATGGATGAGGTCAGCGGGGGCACCCCGGTGGCCTATGCCGGCGCAGCCGCAGAGTACCATTTTGATAAGCACGGTGCCGCGATACATCTAGTGTTCGACTCCTGGCGGATCGAGCGCCAGGAATACGTTGACGACGGGGCGCTGCAGGCAAGGTGTCTGCGGCAGCCGAAGTAGACAGTGCAAGAGTGCGAGGTCCAAAATGGCCTCGTGAGAGGACAGGAGCAAGCATGAAGACCATTCTCAGAGGGGCATTCTGTGTATCCGCGCTGGCCTTTTTGGCCATCGGCTGCGGGAGTGACGACGACGAGGCAGCCGAGAACAAGGCCATCGATCGCGTGGAGGTTCCGGAGAGCCCGTTCAAGCCGACCGAGATGGAGGACACCATCGAAGAGTTGCTAGAGGCGATCACCGCGGTCCCAAGCGACGACTTCATGATCAGCGTGATCACCAAGCCCTTCGGTGGCTACTGGGAGCCAGTCAAGAAGGGCGCCAATCGCGCGATTGGCGAGCTCGGCATCCAGGGGCAGGTGGAGGCTCCAGTCGACGAGTCTGACCCGGACGCGACCACCACGGAGCAGATCGAGATGGTGAAGACGCGGCGCGAAGAGGGCTACGGGGGGATCGGGCTCGCGCCGATGCGAGACACGGTGACGGACGAGGTGAACCTTCTGGTCGAGGCGGGCGTTCCGGTGGTGACCCTGGACAGCGATATCCCAGACTCGGATCGTCAACTCTACGTCGGCACGAACAACGCCGAGGCCGGGGCGACCGGCGGGCAGACGCTGGCGGACTTGCTGCCGGAGGGCGAGGGGACGGTCATCATTCTCGGCGCGACCAACGAAGCGTGGCCCGACGGGTACAACCGCACGATGGCCGCGAGCGAGGCCCTCGCGGCGGCGGGATACACCGTCACCCCTTACAACGTCGGGTGGTCCGATCAGGAAGTCGAGACCGACATGGAGACCCTCCCCGTCATGTTCGAGGACGCGGATCCCCCGATCGTGGGGTGCCTGGGGGTGTTCTCGAATGCGTATCGTTGCGCGGACGTCGCTTCCGGTCTCGGTATGGAGCCGGGCGACATCAAGATCGCGGCCTTCGACTTCGAGCCCGACACGCTGGACTACATGGAGAGCGGCTACATCCAGGCGACGCACGTCCAGCGGCAGTACTACATGGGGTACATCGTTCCATACGCCATCTACTCGATCCGGGTCCTCGGATTCGACGCCACGATCGACCTCCTCGAGGACCAGATGGTGGCAGACGATGCCTTCGACACGGGTCTCGACGTGATCGGCTCCAACCAGGTCGAGGAGTACAACGACTTCCTCGACTTGCTCGGGATCGGCGGCTGAGAGCGGCGTCCGGACTGTCGATCCAGCGGCACCAGCGGTCCGAGAGGGGGACCTGCTCGGACGGCGCCGGGGCTCGCTGGATCGACGGTGGCTGCATCGAACCAGGGCCTTTCCAGAAGACGCGGGGCCCTGTGTCCTCGATGGCCCGAGGGAGTTGCCCATTCCTCGGCGCCGACGCGGGACGCGGGACGTCGGCTCTATCGGGTTCCGTGCGCCCACGCACTCGCGCAGGTGCAGACGAGGTGGCGGTCTCCCGCAGCGTTGTCGATGCGTGACACGGCCGGCCAGTATTTGTGCTCGCGGAGGTTCGGCAGTGGGAACACCGCGAGCTCCCGGCTGTAGGGGTGCGGCCAGTCCGCCGCCAGATCCAGCGCGGGGTGCGGCGCGTTCTTCAATGGGTTGTCGAGGGGATCGGCGGTGCCGGCCGCGATCGCTCGCACCTCGTCCCGGATCGCCAGCATCGCCGCGCAGAAGCGGTCGAGCTCGCCCTTCGACTCGCTCTCGGTGGGCTCGATCATCAAGGTGTCGTGCACCGGCCACGACATGGTTGGTGCGTGAAACCCGTAGTCCATCAGTCGCTTGGCGACGTCATCGACCTCGATCCCAGCCTCCTTTTTGAGGGCCCGGCAGTCGAGGACGAATTCGTGGGCGACGAGCCCGTTCTGGCCGCGGAAGAGGACGGGATAGTGAGTTTCGAGCCGCCGGGCGAGGTAGTTGGCGTTGAGGATGGCGAGCTCAGTTGCGAGTCGGAGGCCCTCGGCGCCCATGAGGGAGACATAGACCCACGCGATCGGAAGGATACTTGCGCTGCCAAACGGTGCTGCGCAGATCGGACCGATCGCGTGGGGGCTCGAGCTCGGGAGGACCGGGTGCCCAGGTAGGAACGGGACGAGGTGCTCACGGACGGCGATGGGCCCCATTCCTGGCCCGCCGCCCCCGTGCGGGATCGCGAACGTCTTGTGGAGGTTCAGGTGGCAGACGTCTGCCCCGATGTCGCCAGGGCGGCAGAGCCCGACCTGGGCGTTCATGTTGGCGCCGTCCATGTACACCTGTCCGCCCGCCTCGTGGACGAGAGAACAGATCTCCTGGATGGCCGTCTCGAAGACGCCGTGGGTCGACGGATAGGTGACCATGAGCACGGCGAGCTCGTTGCCGTGCATGGCGATCTTCGCGCGGAGATCGGCGACGTCGACGTTGCCCTTCTGGTCGCAGGCGACGGCGACGACGCGGAGACCGGCGAGGGTGGCGCTGGCCGGGTTGGTACCGTGGGCCGAGCTCGGGATCAGGCATACGTCGCGATGAACCTCGCCGCGGGCGCGATGGTAGGCGCGGACCACGAGGAGGCCAGCGTACTCGCCCTGGGCGCCCGAGTTCGGCTGGAGAGAGACGCCGTGCATCCCCGCTATCTCCGCCAGCCACCGGGCGAGCTGGCGAAAGAGCTCGCGATAGCCAGCTGCCTGCTCGGCGGGCTGGAAGGGGTGAAGGTCGGCGAACTCTGGCCAGGTGATGGGGAGCATCTCCACCGCGCCGGTGAGCTTCATGGTGCACGAGCCGAGGGGGATCATGCTGGTTGTCAGGGACAGGTCCCGCGCCTCGAGGCGATGGATGTACCGGAGGAGCTCGTGTTCGGTGCGGTATGCGTGAAACACTGGTGCCGTGAGGTAGGGGCTCTGCCGGTCGAGCGCCGGCGGCAATGCTGGCGGTTCGGTCGCGAAGAGGGCACGGGTGCCTGGCACCGTGGCGCCCGGTGGCGCGAAGATCCCGAGCAGAAGAGCGACCTCCGCGGGGGTCGCGGTCTCGTCCAGCGAGACCCCGAGCGCCCCCGAGAGCTCGCGCAGATTGACCCGCTTCTCCCGGGCAGCGGCGAGGACACGCTCGCGCTCTGCTCGGCTGAGCGGCACCGTGAGGGTGTCGAAGAGGGGCCCCGCCGTGGGCTCGTACTCGAGTTCTCGCAGGCCCGCGGCGAGGGCTTCGGTGAGTCGCCGCACCCGCTCGGCGATGGTGCGGAGGCCGTCGGGGCCATGGTAGACGGCGTAGAAGCCGGCGATCACCGCCAGCAGCACCTGCGCCGTGCAGATGTTGCTGGTGGCGCGTTCGCGGCGGATGTGCTGCTCCCGCGTCTGCAGCGCGAGGCGATAGGCGGTGCGGCCCTTCGTGTCGTGGGAGACGCCGACGATGCGGCCAGGCAGGAAGCGCCGGAACTCGTCCCGCGTCGCGAAGAACGCCGCATGCGGGCCCCCGTACCCCATGGGGACGCCGAACCGCTGGGTCGAACCCACCGCGATGTCCGCGCCGAGCTCACCCGGTGGCACGAGCAGGGTCAGTGCCAGCAGATCGGTGGCGAGGACGACGAGCGCCCCGCCCGCCCGGAGCCGAGCGATCTCGGGCGCGAGGTCCGAGACGGTCCCGTCGGAGGCCGGATACTGCATGAGCACGCCGAAGATCCCCTCGGCTTCGGAATTCGCCAGGGAGGTCTCGCCGACGCGAACCTCGATCCCGAGCGGCTCGGCTCGGGTGCGGACGACCGCGATCGTCTGTGGGTGGCAGCTCGGCGCCACGAGGAACGTCCGCCGGCCCTTTGCCCCGACCGTGCGGCAGGTCATCATCGCCTCCGCGGCCGCCGTTCCCTCGTCGAGCAGCGAAGCGTTCGCCAAGGGGAGCGCCGTGAGATTCGATACCAGCGTCTGAAAGTTCAAGAGCGCCTCGAGCCGCCCTTGCGCGATCTCCGCCTGGTAGGGGGTGTACTGCGTATACCAGCCGGGGTTCTCGAGGACGTTGCGTTGGATCACGGCAGGCGTGACGGTCCCGTAGTATCCCATCCCGATGAAGCTACGAAACCGCTCGTTCCGGCTGCCAAGCGCGCGGAGCTCCTCGAGCACCTCGCGTTCGCCCCGCGGCGGACCGAGGGCGAGCGGACGGCGGAGCCGGATCCCCTCCGGCACGGTGGCGTCTGCGAGCGCGTCCAGTGACTCGTAGCCCACCTCCGCGAGCATCGCCGCGATCTCGTCGGGTCGGGATCCCAGGTGGCGGTAGACGAATGGGTCGAGCGGTGTGGGGGGGGATTCGTTGGCGCGCGTCACGTCGGGTTCCTCTTCGATTCTCGGAACGCGCGCAGTCAACCACGAATGGGCCAAGCGCTGAAGGCAGACCGCCGAAGGGCGGCGGCGGCCGCGAACCGCATGGATCTCGGCGTCAAGGGGACCGCCGAAGGTGGCCCGCGTCCTCGCTCGGCGTGATTTGGGTCGCGGGCCGACGAGCGCGACCCACGCCGCGTCTCGAAACGTCCGCCGCCCGACGATGGCCGCGGGTGGCGAGTCGGCCGGCGAGTGACACCGCCGGACCATCGCGCTTCGCCCTGACAGCGCTGGACAACGTCGTCACTCCTTTTCGAGATGTCACGTCATCCTCCCATTGGACGCAGCCGACCCGGAGCTCCGTGGCAAGCGTAGCATCGGGGTCCGGCGGGGCAGAAGGGGCCAGAATGCACCGGCAGGAGGACGGGTGCCGGGCGGCGAGCGGGTGAGGGGGGCGTCGGGGCACCTGGGTCTGGGATTGCGCATCTCGGAGCCGGTCGAACCACCGCTCGCGCAGGCCGATCTGCTCACCGCTCCGTGGCCCTCGACCCCGTCGGATCTTCGGGCAGGGGTCCAGGCGTTCCGGGTGGCCAGTCCCGTGGCTCCCTCCGCGGAGGGTCGACTGGGAGTTCGCTGACGGGTACCAGCCAGTCGCCCCTCCATGGTTCTGGCTCCGCCGGGTTGGGTTCGGAAACGGAGTGGTCTGCCCAATGCCGTTGGGGCGCTGCCGCCCATGCCGTTGCGGCCCGTGCTGCCGCCGGAGCCGCCGCTGCGGCTCGCGCTGCCGTCGCCGCGAACGCCGCCGTTGGTGCCGCGGCCGCTGCTGGCGGCGTTCCGGCCGCTGCCGCCGCCGGTGCTTCCGCCGGCGTCTCAACGTCTCCGGCGCGCGGTCCCGGCGGGTGTCTCTCGTCTCATCGCCTTCGCCTCCTCGACGATCACCGCGTGGGACTCCTGCCAGAGCCTGACCCGCTCCGCGGCCGTCGGTTCGTCGAGTGCCGCCTCGCACGCGGTGCGAAGCTCCTCGTAGGGAGTCGTCGGGTCGGCGAGGCCATGGGCTGCGAGCACGCGACGAGTGTAGGCGTCGATCACGAAGGTCGGCAGGGAGTACGCGTAGAGCAGCACGCTGTCGGCCGTCTCGGGGCCGACGCCCCGGACGGCGAGCAGGCGGGGGCGTACGTCCTCGAGCGTCGCTCGGCTCCGCGGGGCAGCCGCGAGCGCTGGATCGCTTGCCATGAACCACTCCGCCACCGCGCGGAGGTAGCGACTCTTCTGGTTGAAATAGCCGGCGGGGCGGACGATCGCTCCGAGCCCTGCGGGGTCGAGCGCGAGCATGGCTTCGGGTGCGGTGACGCGGGCAGCGCCGAGGGCATCGAGGGCGCGCTCGACATTGCTCCAGGCCGTGTTCTGCGTGAGCACCGCGCCGGTCACGATCTCCCAGCGTCCCTCTCGTGTTCGCGGAAAGTCGAACTCACCCGGGTGATAGCCGCGGGTCTGGCGCTCCCCGGTCTGCGTCTCGAACCGTGCTCGCTCGGTTCGAACTGGCCACCACCCCTGGGGTCCGTGGTGGGAGAGGAGCGAGGCGAGGGCTTGGCGCACCCGCCGGCGGTGCCGGGCGTCGAGCATTGCGGGGTCAGCCTAACCCGGCGGAGCCGGAACCAGACAGGCCATCGGCAGTCAGCGGTGCGCTGTCGGGCAAGACGCGGAGAAGTCGGTGGGTGCGCTGGAGCACCGAGTGGGGTGCCAACAGCAACGGCCCTGCTGGAAGCGTACCCGTGCGAGGCGAGGGCGCATCTGCAGCGGCGCCTCTGGTGAGATCTGCTGCCGGTGCGACGCCTCAGGTCGTCGACCTGTTGCAGCAGTCAACCGGATCGGTCCTCTGGACTGGTCGAGACGCCGCTGCAGCCGGCGGGTAGCCGTTCACGCCTTCTGACTGGACGACACCGGCCGAGATCCGCTCCTCTGGCGTCGTCGCTCCTGCGCTGCGGTGCTCACGTGCTCGAGCACGCTCCGCTCCGGAGCTCGTCGCGGCAAGCGAGCGAAACGGTTTTCGGCCGAGTTGATTGGCGCGTGAGCGCATCCGCTGGCGGTCCGTCGTCGTTCCCCCCCGAACCCGGGTGGCGGGTCCTGCACATCACTCACGGACTCACCGCGGATTGCCCCTTTTTTCCCATGATGCGGTTGGTGAGCCAGACGTAGCTGGCGAACACCACCGCGCAGCCGAGGAGGATCCAAACGAGGTTTCGGCTGACCGCCGCCTTTCCCTGGTGAACCAGATCAGCGTAGCTCATCCCCGCGGTCGACAACCCAAAGGAGTAGCCAATGCCGGTCAGGATCACCACCCAGATCCCGGCGCCAAGGGTGGTCCAGAGAACGAAGCTCGGGAGCGGCATCCTTGCGAGCCCGGCCGGCAGCGAAATGAGCTGCCGGATGGCGGGGATGAGCCGGCACACGAAGGTCGTGCCCGATCCATAGCGATTGAAGATCTCCTCGGCGCGATCGAGGTGGTGGACTGGAAGGAAGAAGTACTTCCCGTATCTGCGCAGGAAGGGGCGACCCGCCCAGGTGGCGAGGAAGTAGTTGAAGAAGGCTCCTGCCAGCGAGCCCGCCACGCCGACCAGGACGGCGAGTATCAGGTCTGGCACGGGCGCACCGATGCTGAGTCTCCCGTGCGCGGCGAGGAACCCGGCTGGGATCATTACCACTTCGCTCGGGAAGGGGACGAGCGAGCTCTCGATGGTCATGAGCAGGAAGATGACCAGGTAGCCCCAGACGGCAGCGTGGAGGGCGACGGATTCGATGTATTGGATGAGGATCTCGGTCATCGGGGCCTCGGCGGGTGAGCTCTAGACCTCGAACAAGCGATACGCCAGAGGTCGGCTGAGGGCAACCGGGCGAACGACTGACGCCGGACAGCGCGGGTGCAGCTC
>JAFGBI010000344.1 GCA_016933275.1 Polyangiaceae bacterium
TACCTACCCGACAGGCCCTGGTTTGTCTCCCGTCATTTGCGCCTAACTACGCGATATCTCAGCCGTTACGAAGGATCTGCTCCCAAATCATTTCTTCTGAGGGCGGCTCGTCGGATCCGTCAGCCGGCCCATCCACCAGGCGTGTCGCCGAATCGCGCCCGCATGGAGACAGCTGGCGAGAAGCACCTTTCGCTGCCTGCGGGGGATCCTGTCACGGCCTCCCCAACGTGCCGATTTCAGCTGGCGACAACCGGGGAGGAAGACCACCTTCGCGCCACAATTCCCACGACTCCGTGAGCGATGGGACGACCCATCCATGGCGGAGGGGCCGGTCACCGGAGAGTGACGGTTGCATACGATCTTCCTGACCGCTCGCCCGCGGGGCGGCCCCTCACCACGCCACGGGGGTGGTGCTTTCCCACGCGCCCAACGAAGGCTTCGATTCGGGCGTCGGGGCCACCGACGTCAGTCGCCGAGGGCGGCAGGGTCGCCGAGGACGGCTGCACGGTTGGAGGGGCAGCACCGCGTGCCCTGAAGTATCGTGGTGCCGCGAACCCGGGAGGGATGCCATGGGAACCGGCCTGTCCCGGTCCGCGGGGCCTTCACGATCCGGTTCGTAGGGAGAACGCCATGAAGCATGGTCGAGTGGTTCATGGGCGCGATGGTATCGATGAACCCCTCCGCATTGCGGAACCGGCAGGCATGACCACGTATCCCGCGACCACCCTGGGCGACCAGGTCGTTCCGCTAGCCAGCACCCAACATCGAACGGCCGACGAAGAGGCGTCGCTGGAGGACATCCACGCGACGTTCTAGACCTCGAGCCGGCAATGGGAAAGGGCGCACCACTCCGGGCTCGAGGCAGAGTCGGGAGCTGCGAGCACCACCGATCGCTCGCTGACGGGGAGGCTCGGACGGCTCGGCCCGCTGAAGTGTCCGGGGACTCCGTGTTTGAATGACCCACGCGCCCGACGTCCTGCTGCTCGGTACCATCCCGACTTCACTGGCCAGGGCTCTCATGCGGTCGTCGTGGTGCGCCTTCGCCGCAGCAGGCTCATGACGCCCAGGCTCAACAGAAGCCCTCCGGGCGGCCCCGATCGCGACGGATCCCCAGCCACTCTGCAGGAGCAAGACGCCGTGGACGGCTCCGGATCTTCGTCCGCGTCGGGCAGAGCAGCATCTGCATCCACGCCCGCGTCCACAACCCCGCTGGTGCCGCCGGTGGCGGGAGTATCCGGGTCGGTGGGCACGCATCGCAGGCACTCATACTCGACGGAATGCCCAAATCCCGCCTGCGAGTAGTCGAGCCGCGAGCAGATCGCCGTGGAGCAGACGCCTGCGGGTACTTCCCGAACGGTGTCCGAGCAAGGTGCCCCGGGGTCAAGGTAGTTGCAGACCCATTCTTCAGGCGGGATCACGTCTGACAGCGCAGTCGTGGCCCAGAACAGGGTAGCCAGCCCACTCGTCACTCCCAGAAGCTCCTTCATCGTTCTGCCCTCCCAAGCTCGCCAGTATCGTGCGCCCCGCACACCAGAGCCTTGCCAACTCTAGCACGGACGCCGCTCGGAGCAGACCACGGCGGCCGAGCCTTCCTCCGCGCGGCTCGACGTCCGCCCACGGCCCTGCGGTCGAGCGTCTCCTCTCCCGATTCGGCATGAAATCGATCCGGCCTGGCCATCAACCGCGGGATCATTGCCCATCATGTCACTCTGTTCCTGCGCCCGGCCAGTTGGACAGCGGAAACCCCGCTGACGGCTTGGCGACCAAGTACCCGTGGAAGAGGTCGCAGCCTACCCGCAGCAGCTCGTCCCTCTTGCCGATCGTCTCGACGCCCTCGGCGACCACGATGAGCCCGAGGTCATGGCAGAGGGGAACGATGCCATTGATGATCCGTGCCCGATGCGGGCCCTGATCGACGCCACGCACGAGCGAGATGTCGTTCTTCGCAATGTCGGGCTCGAGCTGTGCGAAATCTCGGGCGCCTCGCCCCGGACGACGCCGGCGAGGTCGCGTTCGCTTTCGACCCCGACGGGCACGCCGACGCCCTGACGGGGTCCTTCTCGTTCGAGGCGAACGGCGACGGCCGTGTCGCGCTCCAGCTCGCCCCCGAGTCGCCCGCCTGGGCAGTGAAGAACCCGCTGCACATCACGCTCGACCTGACCGACGCCGGTACCGCTACTCGAGCCGCACGACGCCGGTGACGGAGTAGCGCGCCCGCGGGCGGGCGCGGCTCACGAAGCGCAACGTGAAGCTCCTCGTCAGCCAGCTGAGCATCTTCGCCGAGGATCGCTCGCCCACCGCAACCTGACCGGGTGCCTCCGTCCATCGGCACCAGCGCTTCAGCCTCGTCGTCGACCGGCACGGTCCCCACCACCTTCATCCGGTCCTCGTTGAAGTCCCAGTGCTTCGCAAGTGCGGTTCCGGAAACCGACCGTTCATCCCAATTCCCTGGCTCCCAATCCGCACGCACCGCGGCGGATTCCGCCAGGAGCTGCCGCCGGGTGTGGTTGGCCACGATGAAGACGGCCCATTGGATCGCTGCCACCGTTTGCCTCCGTGTCGGACGCGATGGAAGGAGCGCGCCGACCCCCCTTATGTGCGAAGGCGCTCTCCATTATTTCGCGAACCGCATCCTCGACGAAGAACGTCTCGCCGGCCCGAGGTGCCCCTTGGTCACCTCGGACAGGCGCCTACACGCCGATAGGGACATGCAGCACGTCGAGCCACTCGAGGGCGAGGGAGCGATTCGGGAAGAGGGCCACCTGCACGGGAACACGCTGCTCCTCGATGAGGTCCCGGAGCGCTCGGCAAAACTCGAACCCCACGGGCGACTCGACGACAATCGCGGCACGTCGCCCCGGCGTGAGCTCCGCGGCGGTCCGCACGTGCGAAACCAAACCTGCGACCGCCGCGAAACCCCAGCGGGCGAAATCCGCGGCGGAGACGTCCCAGACGATGCTCGACCCCGGCTGTCTCGCCAGTGCCTCGGTCAGCACCCCCACCACCTCATCCTCGGTAACGTCGCCTGTGATGCGTACCACACAGACGTCGAGCGGCGCACAATAGTCCACCCCCAGACATCCCATGATGGGTATCATTCTGACCCTGGCGATGCGAACGCGCAAACGGGGTCGGTGCGCGGCGCGAGCCACTCGGGCTAGGTGGCGGCGTCGGGGGAAAAACGAAGCACGGAGAAATGTCTCCTGTCGTCCTCCCAGCCCATGAGCCACACCCCCTCGAAGACGACCGAGCTCCCCGGGATGGGTCGGGCGGGCCGGGGAAGCGGTATGGCTTGCCCCAGCCAGCGCCAACACCCAGAAACCCCACGGGGGCGGCGCGACACGCCAACGCCTCGGTGAGGTCAGATACTCGATCGCACCGCGCCGGTCCAAATCACCGGCCACGCATCGGTGACACTTGATGCATCGAACCGACGACCGGAGCGAATTGGCGACCAGCATGGACCGATGCGTGGCCGGTGATTCAGGCCCCGAATCGTTCGTAGATCACCAATATCCCCCCCACGGCGATGGCTCCGAACGCAAGCACGTGAGCCACCATTCGGCCAGGGCTACCCTTCTTCAGGTGGGCCAATGCCACCGCGAGGCAAGCTGCCATCGGGATCGATATGGGCAAGAGGTACCTGGGGTTCAGCACGGCCGCGTTGTCGTAGGGATACCCCAGGGCAAATAGCCCGGGGAACGCCGCGCCCAGCACGATGACCACGGGCAGCACGAGCGACCCCCGCAGACCCTTGGACTCCACGTAGCTATGCGCCGTATGAGCCACCGACAGCAGGGCCATGACCGTCAACAGGATCCCTGTCCAGAAGAGCTCCTTATAAACTCGAACACATCGATACGTCACGGGCCAGCCGCCCCAGGCTTCGGTGGTCGAGGGACCGCCCGGCAACCGACAGAAGCCCCGGTTATACCAGTCGGTCCAGGTGCCGGCGACCATGGTTGCC
This sequence comes from Polyangiaceae bacterium, assembly GCA_016933275.1. GTDB lineage: Bacteria > Myxococcota_A > Polyangia > Polyangiales > Polyangiaceae > JAFGBI01. The sequence goes on from JAFGBI010000344.1 coordinate 3,968, forward strand.
CAGTAGTTCGGACGCGGATGGCTGCTGTTCCGATTCATCGGTAGCCGGACGTACTCCTTCCACTCGAAGGGCAATGCCCACCCCAGGGGCCGCCGATAGAAGAACGGCTGCGCCAGGATGGGCTCCTTCTCCGGTCCTTCCGTGTCCCAGATGTGGGGGAAGGGATGGTGGTACTTCTGCAGGTTGGGCGCGACCCACCACCCCGAAACGATGCAGAGAACACCGATCGCCGTGGCTGCCTGTCCCGCCAGTCGTCTCCGCGCAACGACCCACCCGAACCGCCGCAAGATGCGCTGGCTCTGCCAAACGAGGACGACGGCCGCCACCATCAGCAAGACGCTCGCCGTGCCCTTCGTCAAGATGGACAGTCCGGCAAACAGACCGAAGAGCCCGGCTGTGACATAGGAGACCCCCGACGGGGTGAGCGCCTGTCGCTCCGCGCGCCATAGGAAGAACGTGGCGATCGTGAAGAGCGTCGTGTGGTAGTTCTCCGGGTTGACCTTGCCGTCGGTGAGAACGCTGATCGGAAGAATAGCGTTGACGGAGAGCGCAGCCACGGTAGCCCACGGGTGCCGGGGCGCCATCTGTCGGGTGATCCGTGACAACAAGAACTGGCGGATGGCCCAACCCAGGACGGCTCCATACGCGATGGCGCGCTCCGAATTCGTCACCTTCAAGACGAGCGCCGCTACCGCAGACCAGAGGGGGGGCTGGTACTTGACGGACCACTCGACCTCGTCGGTGAAGTCGAAGGGGCGCCAATGCTCGAGCATCCAGTAGACACCACCCACGTTCGCCACGTAGTCCGAGCCACGAGCGAGGCCGTCGAACGTGTAGGCGTGCTCGATCCGCAGCGCGAGGCCAAGGATCGAGACGGCCACGGCGACCCAGGTGGCCACGCTCACCCGAGCCAACGAGCCCCCAATGGGCTGCTTCGAAGATGCCGTTCGAGTCATTGCGCCGACCCTCTTCCAGTCTCCAGTTCGCCGCATGGTACTCCGCCGTGATCGAGCGCTGGGCCTTGCCTCGAACGGTCCCGAAAGCTTGCCGCTCTCGACGCCGGTGATGAGTCGTCCCGACGATAGAGGCTCGATCCCGAGCACCGCTGCTGCTCACCACGGTGAGAGCGACACCAGTGAGCGCACGAACGTGCGGTCCCCGGAGGCAACGAACCAGCCTCGCTGGCCGTTGACGAGGGGCGCTGGATCGAGGGCCAATGCCTCCAGTCGGAAGCGGGGCGGGCAGGCTGCCAAAGGCCTGTCGACCAGGTCCGTTCCATTTCGACGCGCACGACCGACGCAAGTGCCGTACCGCAACCCATCGGCGCCAGAAGGACAGAGTGTTCCGGCAATCGAGCCTCGCTCACGGTGAAGGGGTCGGGCTCCCTGGCACAGCCTCGGCCAGTTCGACTGACACAAGACGGGCACTGCGCCAAGGACAAACGAACCGCCCCCTGGTCGAGGCCGTCGAAAGGTCAACGAGTCAGCCAACCGCGGCGGCCCCTCGCGCAGCAGTCCGGTCAGTTTCGGTGGTGATTCCGGAACCGCACCAGGCACGGCAGTTCGCCCACGGGCGGCTCGCAGAGCAATGCTTGTTGACGGCCGGCAGCCCCGCCCAAACGTCCAAACCCTATCGGCCAGGGGGCGCTGGTCCTGCCGGCCCCAACGCCCCTGGGCGTCATGGCCGAATACGCCGGCGTTCGGGAGCGGGGCATCGGCGTTGGATCCATCCCACCGCTGGCCAGTTTTGCCGCCCTCCTGCTGTGCCGCCTGGAGGGCCTCCTGATGCCGAGCCTGGCTGGCCCGTACGCCGGCCGCGCGATTGGTCGCCAACGACGAATCCGAGTCCATGCTGTCCAGGACCGCAGGCTGGCTGGCGTCGCGGCATGCGCCGGGCGCCATGTTCGTGGGGATCCCCAGGCTTTCCCAGATGGTTTCGGCGCCGGTAGCCCGACTCGAATCGGTCGAGCTTGCAGGCGAAGGGATCGCCGTGACTGCCGGAGAGGTCGTTCGAACCCGAAGCCAGGTGAAGAGATGATGATACGTTTTGTCTTTCGCACGCCACCGCGGATACGGTTTTGCGCCCTGGCTCTGCTCCTCGCCACCCTCGGCGTGCAATGCTCCTCGCCGGAAAGCACCGAGTGCCCCACGACTGGGATCGTCTGCCCATCGGGAATGCGTTGCACCGCCGACGGAGACTCCTGCATGAAGGAGGGCGACGGGTGCGGCGACGGCGTTCGGGTTGACCCCGAGGCATGCGATGACGGCAATCATCAGGACGGAGGTGAGTGCAGCGCGGACTGCCGCTCCGATGAGACCTGCGGCAACGACATCGTCGATGAGGTAGCCGGTGAGTCCTGCGATGGCAACGTTCATCCCGAGGACGGCGTCGGCTGCAGCGACCGGTGCCAGTGGGAGGATTGCGGCAACTGGATCAAGGACGACAACGAGGCTTGCGACGACGGCAACAACCGGGACGGCGACGGCTGCAGCGCCGATTGCCTCTCCGACGAGCAATCCGGAACGGGCGTCCGCGACGCGGGGGAAAAATGCGACGACGGCAATCACGCCAGCGGAGACGGTTGTGACAGCCAGTGTCGCGAAGAGGGGTGCGGCAACGGGTTCCTGGAGCCAATCGTCCAACGTCCTGGGGAGGACGCGGTCGAGGAACAATGCGACGACGGCAACCGGGACAACGGTGACGGCTGCGACGAATACTGCCGGTCGGAGGTCTGCGGCAATGGGATCCTGGAGCCCAGCATCGAGCTGCCCAACGGCCAGATCGTGGAAGAGGCATGCGACGACCACAACAACCGCGACGGCGACGGCTGCGACGGTCAGTGCCGACTCGAGCGGTACGGCAACGGCCGCTTGGAGCCGCAGATCACGGTGGAGGGGGAGATCCGGACCGAGGAATGCGATGACGGCGATACCGATCCCGGAGACGGGTGTGACCAGTACTGCCGAATCGAAAGCTGCGGCAACGGGGAACTCGAACCCGAGATCACGGTGGACGGGGAGGTTCTGGTCGAGGAGTGCGACGACCACAACCGACGCAGCGGAAACGGCTGTGACGCGCAATGCCGACTCGAGAACTGCGGGAACGGGCGCACCGAAACCATTGCCCTCGTCAACGGGGACATCGTCGAGGAGGACTGCGATGATGGCAACAGAGTCGACGGCGACGGGTGCGACGGTCAGTGCCGAACCGAGGAGTGCGGCAACGGGCGAGTAGAAACCACCACTTTTGCAGGGGGGGGAAGTGCGGGCAGAAGAGTGCGACGACGGCAACACCGTCTCGGGGGATGGGTGCGACGCGAATTGCGCGGAGGAGCGGTGCGGCAATCTGCGAATAGACCTCATCGAGCGATCCGAGGGGGCCATCGTCAACGAGGAGTGCGACGACGGCAACAATGCCTCGGGGGACGGCTGCGATGGGGCGTGTCGGAACGAACGATGCGGCAACGGGTTGTTGGAGCCGGAGGTCCACAGTCCGGATGGCACGGAGCACGTGGAGGAGTGCGACGACGGCAACGACACGGCGCTCGACGGCTGTGATCGATCCTGTCGGCTCGAAGGCTGCGGAAACGGCGTGCTCGAGCCCCAAATCACACTGCCGAGTGGGGACGTGTGGACGGAGGGCTGCGACGACGGCAACACCATTTCGGGGGATGGTTGCGACTCCCGGTGCCGAGTCGAGGAGTGTGGGAACGGCCGAACGGAAACCTTCGTGCTGCCCGACGGGGTGACCACGGTGACGGAGGCGTGCGACGACGGCAACAACACGCGGGGCGATGGTTGTGACGAGCTCTGTCGTCAGGAGGCTTGCGGCAACGGTACCGTCGACGCGCCGCCCCAGAACCCGGGCCCGGACGACATCGTCGAGCAATGCGATGATGGAAACAATGCGGACGGTGATGGCTGCAGCTTCGATTGCCAAGAAGAGGCCTGTGGGAACGGCCGCCTCGATCTCCGGGAGGGTCCGGGGGGCATGAGTGTGCTGGAGGAATGCGACGACGACAACAACATCGACGGGGACGGGTGTGATGCTCAATGTCGGGAAGAGCGGTGCGGCAATGGGCTCCTGGAGCCGCACGTGGAGTCTCCGACGCGGGGAACCTGGGACGAAGCCTGTGACGACGGCGACGCAGACAACACGGACAACTGCATCATCGATGTGGCGGCCGCGCGCCTCTGCCAGTTCAACGTCTGCGGCGATGGCTACGTGGATCTTGAGGATTCCGATGGCGACGGGCCGGACGTGGCAGAGGAGTGTGATCCTGGAAACCCGTTGGGAACGGGACCCGTCGACACCGAAGACTGCACTCGCTACTGCAAGAACTCGTTCTGTGGCGAGGGAGGCGAGGGAGGCGAGGGAGGCGAGGGAGGCGAGGGAGGCGAGGGAGGCGAGGGAGGCGA
>JAFGBI010000345.1 GCA_016933275.1 Polyangiaceae bacterium
AGAGTCGAGAGCCCCCGCAAGAAATCGCGGGATTCTCCCTCCGGGACTGTCGACTGTCGGCTGCAGACTCCCGACGGCCGAGGACTTCGTCCGAGGCCCTGGGCTCGTGTCGAACAGAGGAGCTGTCCGCTCCGATTCGTGCTGAGGTTGGCATCATGTGTAGCTTCGTCCGACATTGCGCTGTGACTCTGTGGCTCGCCCTGACGGTCTCGCCGCTGCTGGGCTGCGGTGATGACAACGAGAGCTCTACCGATCAGAGCGGTCAGGGAGGGGTCTCGGCCTCCAATTCCGAAGCTTCGGGGGGGATGAACGCCGCAAACGGAGCCAGCGCGGGCTCCGGAGACAGCACCTCCTCAGCGGGCACAGCAGGGACGGACGACCCCGCCGAAGGACACCGTGGGGATTCGGGCGGCACCGCAGCTGCTGGTTTCGGTGGCGATGCAGTTTCGAACGGCACCGGAGGCAGCAGCACGGGAGTCGGCGGCACCGCTCAGCGCGCAGGTGCCGGCGGGAGCGCGGATGGGATCGGCGGCGCTACCCCTGGTAAGACAGGGGGCGATGCGGGCAGGGACGCGGGCGGCAGCGGAAGTGGAGCGGGCACAGGCGGCACGGTGGGCACGGCAGGAGCGACCGGCGGCGCGGGCGGCACCGGAGCCCCCGGAACGGGTGGCGCGAACAACACGGGCTGGGACGCGGCCTGCGTGCTGCCCCTGGGCACCATGCCGGAGTGGGCAGCAGACCCGTATCCCAACGCCGCAGCCGTCGGCGACTTCGATGGCGACGGTCTGCTCGACATGTCTACCGCGTCCAGCCTCGACGATGTCGTGAGCGTCTTGCTCGGCACGGGCCATGGGACCTTCGGCGCGGCGGCGCAGTATTCCGTCGGGACGGGTCCCGCGGCGATGGGTGTCGGAGATCTGGACGGCGACGGCGTCCTCGACATCGTCACGGCCAATGAAGCGTCGAACGACGTCAGCGTCTTGAGGGGCGTTGGCAATGGTACCTTTGCGGCGGCTGGCACGGCCGCCGTCGGAAACGCACCGATCGCCCTGGCGCTCGGAGACCTGAACGACGACGGGCGTCTGGACGTCGTGACCGCGAACCACGGTAGCTTCAACGTCAGCGTCCTGCTGAGTCAGAGCGACGGGTCGCTCCTCGCGCTCAGCAGCATGAGCATAGGAACGCAGCTATCGGCCATTGCTCTCGGTGATCTCAGCGGCGACGGGGTGCTCGATATCGTCGTTGCCAGCCAATTCACGAACGACCTGGATGTGCTCGTCGGCACGGGCAGCGCCACGTTTGCCGCGCCGGCCAACTACACGTTGGGCAACGGCCCGCGCTCGGTCGCGCTCGGTGACGTCGATTCAGACGGCCGGCTCGACGTCGTTTGCGGCGACTCGAACACCAGCACCGTGAGTTATGCGCTCGGCAACGGCGATGGCACGCTCGGTACGACGGCCAGCCATTCCGTGGGGCTATACCCCTTCACCCTCGCCTTGCGCGACTTCGACGGGGATGGCGATCTGGACATCGCGACGGGCAACTACGGCTCGTACGACGTCACCGTCCTCGAGGGGACGGGCGCGGGGGGCTTTTCCGTACGGGCGGACCACTACACGGGCGGTACGCCCCGCACGCTGGACGTCGGGGACGTCGACGCGGACGGACACGATGACCTCATCGTGGCGACGGGCAACGCGGTGACGACCCTGGCCGGGGACGGGGAGGGAAGCTTCGCTTCGCAGCTAAGAACGACGGTCGGCGCCAATCCCCGCGCCGTGGGCGTCGGAGACTTCGACGAGGACGGCAGCCTGGACGTGGCCGTGGCCAACGAGGGCTCCGACAGCGTCAGCATCTCCCTCGGCAGCCCGACCGCGTCGTTGTCTACTCCCGAGTCGTACACCGTGGGCGTCGAGCCTGCTGACCTGACCGTCGGCGACGTGACGGGCGACGGCCATCTGGACGTCGTGGTTACGGGAGCCAGCAACACCGTGAACGTGCTGCGCGGCGCTGGCGACGGTTCCTTCACGGTCTTGGCGGCGCAGAACGTCGGCGGCTCCCCGCAATCGGTCGCATTCGGGGACTTCAACGACGACGGGAACGTCGATCTGGTCACCGCGAACTACAACGGCAGCGGCCTCAGCGTCCTGATGGGCGCTGGCGGCGGCGCGTTCGCTGCAGCCGCTTTCGTCGACACCATGACCAACCCGACCGCCGTGACCGTCGAGGAAGTGAACGGCGACGGCATTCTCGACATCTTGGCGACGATTGCCTATTCCAGTGCGCCGAGCATCGCCGTGCTGCTCGGCATCGGAGACGGAACCTTCCAGCCCGAGGTGCGCTACGACATCGGCAGCGACGCACGCGACATCGTGACCGGCGATTTCAACGAGGACGGCGAGGTGGACGCGGCGGTCGCCTATGCCTACAACGGCGGCGTGACCGTGCTCCTCGGAGCGGGTGACGGCTCCTTCAACTCGATCACCCGCCGTAGCCTCGGCGTCGACAGCGAACCGACCGGTATCGCCACCGGCGATCTGAACGGCGACTCGCATCTGGACCTCGTGGTGGCCACGAGCGGTACGTTGAGGATGAGCGTGTTCTGGGGCATGGGCGACGCAACCTTCTCCGACCCGGTGACGTACCCCGCAGGCAGGACTCCGTACGCCGTCACCGTCGGGGACATGAACGGTGACGGACGACTGGATGTGATCAATGCGAACTACGAGGGCACGACGTTCGCCGTGCTTCTCAACGGCGCACCCGTGTGCCCGTCGAAGTAGCGTACCGGTCATTTGGATTGGCGTCTCCGTTTCGGTGACACGAGAACGAGTAGGACAGCAGATGCACCAAGTCACTCGCGGCGCGTTCTCCGAGCCGGGGGCACGGCGCGCCGCCGACGGACGGCCCCGAGCACGATCCACGCCGCGAGTGCCCATGCCCGCTCGAAGTCACCGCGCTGCAGGCGGCATCCGCAGCCGCTGTCGTCGGCGGCCTGGTTGCGGGATCCCCGAGCACGGGGGCGAAGCGAATCGATCGCAGCGACATGAGGACAAGCATCACACGGGTGCGCCTTCTCGGCCACATCGAGGCCACGCGCTACGAGGCCCGTGCGTGGCGTGACAGCGCGATCCACTGGATCAGCCGAGTCCAAGCCCCGAAGACGCCCCAAGACATCGGCAGAGCAAGCATTCTGGCCGCGCGGCTTCGGCGGCGCAGGCCAAAGGCGAGCCAGGCACACGCAACGCAGTACGCGCTCCGGGAGAAGATCCCGGAGAGCGCCTGCTCGGCAGCGCGTGCGACGAACGCCGCACCGTGATCCCAAGCGTACAACAGCAGCAGCGGTCCGCCGACGATGGGGAGCGGGGCCGTCAGGCCCGCGACCCTCGGTCCACGACGTCGCCCCGCGAGCGACGCCGCTCCCACCAGGCTCGGGGCAAGCAGCAGTTTCAGAAGCAGTACGAAAGTCAAAGCGCCAGCAGGATAGCGCGCGCCGACCCAACGGCACGTTCGTGGCCAGGAATCTCACAGCACCGGATGTCGACAAAGACGATGTGGCGGCGCTCCGGACAGACCAAGCATCGTCTGCCGGGGCGACGTTCCCCGGCAGTCGCGAGGTGCTTTGGGGGGCGCAGGCTCACGAGCTCGTGGGGCACCCCGCGATGATGTCGATTCGATCCACGCCCTTCTGGACCTCGCCACAGTAGGCGCCCGTGATCTTCAGTGTCCGCGAGTCGTTCGCGTATTCGATGCTCCAGTTGCGCGGCGGTGGCACCGTTTCCGCCCCGGCAGCGCCTTCGAGTCGCGCGCCGTCCCTGGGTACCACGATGCAGTCGATGGCGACGTTGACGAACCCATAGCTTGCCCCGGGAAGGTCTTTGGTGAGCGGGATCGTGCATGACCGCGTGAGGCTGCGGAAAACGCGCTTGAATGTGTCCGCGAGCGCCCGTCGCCCACCGTCGGCCGAAACGTCCCAGTAACCGCGCTCGCCGTACGGCTCTGGAGCAGGTGCCCGACCGGCCGCTGCAAAATCGGAATACCAGTCCGCGTAGGGCTCGAACCCGGGAAGCGGAACGACGAGGGTACGAACGTCAGCCATCGTCGCAAGGTCGTCGATTCTGTCCTCGGTGTTGAACGAGTCGACGCACCATAGCGAGTTCTGGTCCGCACAGCACCCTGAGTCGGAGCAGACCCCGTCCAGTGTTAGAGTGCACGCATCATCGCTGCAGGCGAGGCCGCTGTTGCAGTTGGGGCCGCCATCGCTCACGAGCAGCACGTAGCTCTCCCCTTCCAACATCGAGCCTGCCCCGGATTCGAAGTACATCTGCGCCAGCTCCAACGCGGCCGCGGTGGGCGTGAGGCCGCTCGGGTCGGTCGCGTCGAGGACATCGAGGATGACAGGGACAGTCTCTCGAGCCGGCCCGATCTCCACGTTGATGGGGTACTCGGGCATGACGCAGCATTCATCGAGCATGCACGCGGTCGGGACTTCTTGCGCCGGAAACAGCATCAAGCCCAGCGAGAGCTCGTCGCCCCCGTAGAGGTCGTCTTCGTTGAGCGCCTCGTTCAGTGCGGCCGTGAGCACTTCCCACTTCGGTCGACCATACGGTGAAGTGTCTGCGAGAGTGCCCGACTTGTCGAGGACGAGAAGGACGTTCTGCGGTGGGCGCTGCACCGCCACGGTCGTTGGAGTACACGTATCGTTTTCAAGACCCGCGATGAACTCGCAAGGAGCGATGGGCGACTCTGATACATCGATTCCGCCGGTCTGGCTCAGCCCCCCGGTTGCGATCGTGCCGCCCGCTGCAAGCGTACCCCCGGCTGCGATCGTGCCGCCGGCTGCCAGATCCCCGCTCGCGCCGTCGTGGGGACCGTTTCGGGTTCTTCCGCCCGTTGCCAAGTCCGATGCGCCGTCACCGCTGATGTCTCCGACCTTCCCGCCGCACGCCGTCGCGAGCGCGCAAAGCAGCGCCAACGCTCCCGGAGCCCTCCAACGTTCGAGCACACCCGATGAGACGCTGTTCTCCGCCAATTGGATCTGTTCCCCGCACATGGGCGAAGCGTAGCGGACGGTGGGCCGACTGTCCAACGTCGGCGGCGACTCTGTCTCCGAGCGCGCGAGCCATGACCACCGAGTCCGCTGCTACCGCGTGTCCTTCGAACGGAGGGGCCGAAAGCGCCCCAGTCGGGTGCGGGCGGCGCTTTCGGTGCCAACCCCACTCCTCTGACCCGCCGCACCTCGTCATTGTCGGCGCATCGTTTCTAACGAAATGCTGCACGACGAGACGGCCGCTGCGGCAGTGCTGACGGCAGCATCGGGTTCAACGGCACCGTGCTATCTCTGGGCTTTCCACCTGCGTCCGGATGGGATCCGCCACCGCGGCCGTGTGCCGTACGATCATGCGGCTCCTCCGGAAGATCTGTGGGCGGGAGAAAGCAATTGCGGGGGTGAGGCGTACCCAGAACGCTTGGACTCGGCGCTCGTCA